>JBBDQP010000011.1:0-56794 GCA_040905965.1 Acidimicrobiia bacterium | reverse complement strand
GCCCCAGCTGACGAGGCTCCTGTTGATGAGGCCCCAGCTGACGAGGCTCCTGTTGATGAGGCCCCAGCTGACGAGGCTCCTGTAGACGAGGTCGCGGCTGACGAGGCTCCTGTTGATGAGGCTCCTGTAGACGAGGTCGCGGCTGACGAGGCTCCTGTTGACGAGGCTCCTGCTGCAGAAGTCGCCGAGCCGACCGCAGACGAGGCCCAGGCAGATGTCGTCGACGATGCGGAGGAAGAGTGACTGATACCAAAGGTGAGATCGTCGAGAACGTCGTGACGTTCCTCGTCAAAGAGATCGTCTCCAAGCCTGAAGAAGTCGAAGTCACACTCGTCGAGCAGGGCCCCGACGATGTCGTCGCCGAGGTTCGCACCGCCAATGGCGACCTCGGACGGGTGATCGGCCGTCGGGGCAGGGTTGCCCGCGCCATCCGCACGGTGGCCCAGGCCGCCGCAGACGAGGAGGGTCTGTCTGCCGGCGTCGAGTTCATCGACTGACCGAGTTCTCGTCGGGCGGATCGGCCGCCCCCATGGACTCCACGGCTACGTCGCGGTCCATCCAGACACGGACAATCCGGACCGATTCGCTCCAGGCAGGGGCGTGACCTCGGGGTCCGGTCGGTCCCTCACAGTGGAGCGGTCCCAATGGCGAACAGATTCGCTCCTCGTGCGTTTCGCCGAAGTGCAGGATCGAACCGCCGCCGAAACGTTGACCGGCGAGTTCCTCTTCATCGAGGCGTCGGAACGGCGCGATCTCGCGGATGACGAGTACTGGCCCGACGACCTGATCGGGCTCGACGTCGCCTCGGTCGACGGCACCGCGATCGGAACGGTCGAAGACGTCATCGAGGGCGCTGCTCAGTACCGCCTCGTCGTGCGGGCCGAGGCAGGCGTCTTCGAAGTCCCGTTCGTGGCGGCTCTCGTACCGGACGTCGACCTCGAAGGGCGTCGAATCGTCCTCGCTGACATCCCTGGTCTCATCCCGGAAGACTGAATCTCAGGACAGGTCGACCGTGAGCGGGATCCTGTCGCCGATCAGTATCGATCCCGGGCCCGTCGGACCGTCAGGGATCAACACCGTGAACGCCCCCCAGGCATCGCCCCGTTGTCCAACCTCGCCCGTACGCGACTCGAGGACCCCGGCGGCCTCGACCGTCACGGTCATCGAGTCCCCTCCGCCTCGCAGGTAGCCGTTGACTGTGAAGGGGTAGATGACGTTGCCGCCCACGGGGTCGACGACGACCAGATCGTCGGTGACGATCGCCGGAGCGGGGTAGGGCTCGCCGCCGGCCAGGAGGTCCACCACGACTCGGGCAGGACTCGACGCAACGCTCAGCCGTACTGACGCAGGTGCCGAGAGATGCAGGTCGATGAAGAGGTCGTTGGTGGTCCGACGGACGACGTAGGCGCTCTTGGCGAGAGTCCCGTCGATCACCTGATCGAGGATGGAGGATCGCGAGACGACCGGATCGAGCTGTATGCGGAGAACGCCGGCAGACCGGATGAAGAGCGGCCCGACACTGGGCGGAGAAACGGCGGGAGCACCGCTGGAAGCCGCAAACTCGATGACGATCCGATCGCAGACAGGGAAGCTGGTCCAGCGGATTCCGGCGACGACATCGGCGTCGCTGTCATCACGCTCAATCAATCCGGCTCCGCCACTTTCGACGTACGGCTCTGAGCCGCTGGCGCAGGGCGGCTCCTCGACGGGTGTCGGGACCGTCGTCGTGGTCGTCGTCGACTCGTCGTCGACCACAGTCGTGACGGTCGTCGAGGTCGCGGTTCCATTCACGCCGGGCGAGCATGCGGCAAGAACCAGCGCAACGAGGATTGGGAGCCGCCTCGGACGGGGCATGGGAGGCACCAGAAAGAGGCTAACGGTGCTCGCAGGCTCGTAGCCTTCACCCCGATGACGAACCAGCCGCCTGACGATCTCGAACCGATTCTCCTCCGAATCGCCGCAGGAGCCCGAGTTGTCGGCGCCGCCTGGGTGGGGATCCTCGTGTTCTCGGCATACCTCGTCGGGCGGGAAGCCATGGATCGGCCGTGGCTCCCAATCATCGTTTCTGTCGTCGTCGCAGGTTGGTCGATGGTCTCGGTCGGGTGGTCGTCGTCGAATCCGGCGCGTCTGGTCATGGCCTCGACCCTGGCTGTCGACGTGGTGCTCGGTGCCGGCGCCCTCGTTGCCACCGCATTCACCGGCGCCGGTGTCCCCACCTATTCCGGCGGCCTCCCACTCATCGTGGTCGCCGTCGCGTCCATCCGAGGGCGGCGCGAGGCGTGGGGGGTTGCGACCATCATGACCGTAGTGACCCTCGCCGTCCGACCCGGAGGACCGTCCGAAGCCGTCGGATCGATCGTCCTCTACGCCGCGAGCGCGGCCATCTTCACGTGGATCGTGCGGACATTGCGGTCATCAGATCGTCATCGCCGGGAGGCCGACGAGAGGCGCAGGAGCGCGGAGGCTGCTCGCGCCAGAGCTGAAGAGCGGGTCGAGATATCCCGTCACCTCCACGACTCGGTCCTCCAGACACTCGCCCTGATACAGCGACGCGCTGAGACAGCGAGCGAGGTGACGCTGCTCGCCCGGAAACAGGAGCGGGAGCTTCGTGACTGGCTTTTCGGTGCCAGCCCGGTGGACGGATCGTTCGCGGTCGCCCTCAATGCGGTCGCAGCCGACATCGAACAGCGCCACGCGGTGCCGGTAGAGGTCGTGACGTCGGGCGACGGGGAACTCACAGACGATGCTGTCGCCATCGTCGCCGCCGCCGGGGAGGCGATGAGCAATGGGGCAGTGCATTCCGGTGCCCAGGTCGTCACCGTGTTTGGCGAGGTCACCGACGACCTGTTTCGGGTCTATGTCCGGGATCGTGGCCGAGGGTTCGATCCGGAACGACTACCGCATGATCGTCTCGGTGTGAGGGAATCGATCATCGGGCGTGTGGCCGGGCGCAACGGTCAGGCAGCCGTACGTTCAGAGGCGGGATGGGGAACCGAGTGGAAATTGGAGGTCCCGCGATGACGATTCGGGTGTTCATCGTCGACGACCACGACTTGTTCCGCGCGGGTGTCCGGGCAGAGTTGGGAGACGATCTCGAAGTGGTGGGCGAGGCCTCCGAGGTCGAACCGGCCATCGAACTGATCGTCGAGCGCAGACCGGACGTGGTGCTCTTGGACGTCCATCTCCCCGGGGGCGGCGGAGCGGCGGTGGTGGTCGGAGTGCGTAAGCACATCGACGACCAGATCTTTCTGGCGTTGTCGGCGTCGGATGCAGCCGACGACGTCGTCTCGGTCGTGCGTGCGGGCGCCAGGGGCTACGTCACCAAGACCGCCTCACCCGAAGAAGTCGCGGCGGCCATCCGGACGGTCGCGGGTGGTGAAGCCGTGTTCTCGCCCCGGCTCGCCGGGTTCGTTCTCGACGCGTTCAGTTCGGTCCCTGTCGGCCAAGTCGACCCGGAGTTCGACCTTCTCACCGACCGTGAGCGCGAGGTGTTGCGTCTCATCGCCCGCGGCTACACCTACCGCGAGACCGGCGAGGAACTCTTCATCTCGATCAAGACCGTCGAGACCCACGTCTCCAACGTCCTCCGCAAGCTCCAACTCTCCAATCGCAACGAACTCGCCCGC
The DNA here is from genome assembly GCA_040905965.1 of Acidimicrobiia bacterium. GTDB lineage: Bacteria > Actinomycetota > Acidimicrobiia > Spongiisociales > ZC4RG35 > DATHWB01. The sequence goes on along the minus strand of JBBDQP010000011.1, from coordinate 53,168 downwards.
TGGGCCGCCGAACGCCGTTTGATCTGATCTGTCCCCCCAGGAGCGAAGCGACGTTGGGGGACCGGCCGGCCGCTTTGGGCCGGCCAGGGGGGCAGTCAGCTCTGTGAGCTTGTGGATCACTCCTGGCGCGAGGTGAGTCAACGGGTTTGGCAGCTTCGCGTTACGGCCCCCCTCGGCCTCGCTGATGCTCGGCCACTCCCCAGGGATAATTGTGGTGTGGGTTCCCCCGGGTGCTGGATGACCCTTGTCTCCCCTGGCCATGGTGCCTTTGTTGGGATCTGTCTCCAGCGTTCCCGGGGGGGCCTGCGTGGCGGTGGCCGTCTGCTGGCATGTGACCTGATAGGAGCCTGGATAAGAGGCCCCGTCCCTGGACTGTCCAGCTAGCGGGCCGGTCCGCTGCCTTTCCCTCACACAAGTTGAAAGGAGAGGGATCAGCGATGGACACGATGACAGAACTTGAGGTGGGTGTCATCCTCGGGGTGGACACTCATCACCGGTTCCATGTGGCGGCGGTGTTGGATACCAATGGTGGGGTGTTGTCGACTGCGACCTTTGAGGCTTCTCACCGGGGGTATCGGCGGCTGTTGGCATGGGCGGCGGGTTTCGGACGGGTTGAGAAGGTGGGGGTGGAAGGGACCGGCGCTTGGGGTAAGGGTTTGGCCCGGTTCCTGACCGGTGAAGAAGTCCGGGTGGTTGAGGTGATCCGTCCCAACCGGCAGCGTCGTCGGCGGTATGGCAAGTCGGATGTGACCGATGCTATTTCTGCTGGGAGGGCAGTGATCTCGGGGGAAGCGTCGGGAGTTCCGCGTGGTGACGGCGCCTTAGAAGCGTTACGTGTGCTGCGGGTCGCCCGCCGGTCAGCGGTGGGCCATCGCACCCGGATCATCAACCAGATCCGGTCGATCATCGTGACCTGCCCTGACGATCTGAGAGAACGACTCGACCAGTTGACCACTGATCAGTTGATCGGCACCTGTGGCCGGTTTCGTCCCGGCGCCGACATTGCTGATCCCGCTGTCGCCGCCCGGCACGCCCTGAAAACGTTGGCCCGTCAACACCAGCAGCTCGGAACCGATGTGGACCTTCTCACCGCCCAGATGGGAACGATCGTCGCTGGCCACGCCCCCCAGGGGATGCTCGAGATGGTCGGCGTCGGCCCCATCGTGGCTGCTGACATTCTCATCGCTTGGGGATCGAACCCCGACCGGGTCACCAGCGAAGCCGCCTTCGCGGCCCTCACTGGAGTGTCAGCAGTCGAAGCGTCATCCGGGGAACATGTCAGACACCGGCTCAACCGGGGAGGAGACCGACAAGCCAACGCCGCTCTCTACCGGATGGTCATTGTTCGTCTCCGTTACCACCCCGAAACCCGCGTCTACATGCAACGCCGACTCGCAGAAGGAAAAACCAAGAAAGAAATCATCCGCTGCCTCAAACGCTACGCCGCACGAGACCTCTACCAGCACCTCCAACACGCCACTTGACATCTATAGGAGCATCCCAACGGGACTTCGTCCCCGGGCCGTGGGAGGATACGCTCGGGTCATGAGGATTTCGATCGTCACCATCTTCCCGGACTACTTCGCGGGCGCGTTGGAAGTCGGGATGGTGTCGAGGGCGATCGACCGGGGAGCCCTCGACGTCGAGGCGATCGACCTTCGTCGGTGGGGGGCGGGAGTCCATCGAGCGGTCGACGATTCACCTTTCGGAGGTGGTCCCGGGATGGTGATGAGTCCGGCACCCCTCGCAGAAGCGCTCGAGTCCGTGGAGGGGGCGCACCGGGTCTTCCTGACCCCCTCCGGTGTGCCGCTTCACCAGGAACACCTCGATCGCTGGGCAGAAGTCGATCATTTGGCGCTCGTGTGCGGCCGGTACGAAGGGGTCGACCAGCGCATCGTGGACAACATGATCGATGAGGAAGTCTCGCTCGGCGACTTCGTACTGGCCGGCGGGGAGGTCGCCGCGCTGGCGGTGATCGAGGGCGTGGCGCGACTCCTTCCGGATGTCCTCGGCAACCCCGAGTCGGTCGTCACCGAGTCGTTCCGGGACGGTCTGCTCGGAGAGCCCGTCTACACCCGACCGGCCGAGTTCCGCGGATGGAGTGTGCCCGAGGTGCTCCTGTCCGGCGATCACGGACGCATCGAGAAGTGGCGACGTGATCAGCGGATCGCCAGGACGAAGGCTCGGCGGCCCGATCTGTTCGACCGCTGAAGAGGGTTTCTGGCGATTTTTGCAGTGTGAACCCGGTGGTATGCTTTCGGCTCTGCCTGGGTGATGTTCGCGCCCGCTTCGAAGCGGGCCCTCGAAAGCCTGTCGCCCGGCACCTGTTTCTCCAAGGAGCCCGCCATGAACAATCTCGACATGCTCGAAGGCGCGTATCTGCGCGACGATGTGCCCGACTTCCGGGCCGGCGACACCGTCAAGGTCCATGTGCGAGTGGTCGAGGGCGGCCGTGAGCGAGTTCAGGTGTTCGAAGGCGTGGTCATCGCCCGGAACGGAAGCGGACTGAAGGCTTCCGCCACGGTTCGCAAGGTCAGCTTCGGTGTCGGAGTCGAGCGGGTGTTCCCGGTCCACGCCCCGATCATCCAGAAGATCGAAGTGACCCGTAAGGGCGACGTTCGCAGGTCGAAGCTGTATTACCTGCGTGAGCGGTCCGGCAAGTCGGCCCGCATCAAGGAAAAGCGCGACTGAGTCTCGGGTGAGCATCCCGGTCGACGAAACCGAGCAGGCACCTGCCGAAGAGCCGAAGCGCTCGTTCCTCTCCGAACTCCCGTTTCTGCTGCTCGCCGCCCTCTTCGTGGCGGTGGTCATCAAGACCTTCGTCGTCCAACCCTTCTACATCCCATCCGGCTCGATGATCCCGACGCTGCTCATCGACGATCGGGTCATGGTCTCGAAGATCAGCTACATCCTCGGTGAGCCAGAGCGCGGCGACGTCATCGTCTTCGAGAACCCCTATGCGCCCGACGTCGACGAGTCATTCCCTGAAGCGGTCGTGCGCTCGACTCTCGAAGCCCTCGGAATTCGGACGTCGGGCAACGACGATCTGATCAAGCGGATCGTCGGTCTCGGCGGCGAGACCGTCGAAGTCCGGGACAACCGTGTCTTGATCGACGGCGTTCCCCTGGACGAGTCCTATCTCCAGCCTGGGGTGGCAATGGGAGAGTTCGGCCCGCGAGTCATCGCGCCTGATGAGCTGTTCATGATGGGCGACAACCGCAACGAGTCTTCAGACGGGCGCGTCTTCGGCCCGATCCCACGTGACGATGTCATCGGCAAGGCGGTCTTCCGGATCTGGCCCTTGGACCGCCTCGGCCGCGTCGACGGCTGAGCCGCCCGATCAGCTCCGGGGCCGAGCCTCGCGCACAGTCAGCACTCTCCCGGCGAACTCGGCGCCGTTCAGTTCCTCGATGGCAAGTGCGGCGTTGGGCATCGCCACAAAGCCGAAACCGCGGGAGCGGGTCGTCTTCGGATGGGTCACGATCGCGGCCTGATCGACCGCACCGAACGGCGTGAACAACTCGGCGAGTTCGCTGGAGGTCATCGAGTAGGGCAGGTTGGCCACGTAGATGTTTCCTTCGACGTCATCGGAACCACGTGAAGGGCCGTGCGCCGGACGCTCATCGCGGATCGAGTCGTTCCGACCCCGAGCCCGCTCGGTCCGCGCAGGTGCTTCGCGTCGCGAGGCCCGCTCGGTCCGGGCGTGACCTTCGTTGCGCGGGGCACGCTCCGGTCGTGCAGGTTCTTCCGACCGTCTGACGTGAGGCGTCGACTGTGGAGCCGACAACTCGGTCGGAAGATCGAGGTCACGGATGATGCGGTTGGCGTCACGCGCCTGCGAACGGTCGATGAACGAGTACACGGCACCCGTCGCGCCCGCCCGGGCGGTGCGGCCCGAACGGTGAACATAGGCCTTGGCGTCCTCCGGTGGATCGAAGTGGATCACGCTGGCGACGTCGTCGACGTGGATGCCGCGGGCGGCGACGTCGGTGGCGATGAGCGCCTTGGCTCGGCCCGACGTGAACTGGGCGAGGGCGCGGGTCCGCTGTGGCTGGGACTTGCCTCCGTGCAGGGCAACCCCGACGATGCCCTCACGATCCAACTGCTTGACCAGACGATCGGCGCCGTGCCGGGTCCGGGTGAAGACGATGGTCGAGGAAGAGCTGTCGACGATGGCGGCCGTCTGGTTCAAACGCTCGTCGCGCTCGACGCGCCAGAAGTGGTGCGAGACATCCGATCCGAGCGCTTCGATCGGCTCGGCCTCGTGTCGGCGAGCGTCCTTCTGGTAGCGGTCGGTCAAGACCTTGACGTCTCCGTCGAGTGTGGCTGAGAACAAGAGCGTCTGTCGGTCACGTGGGGCGAGATCGAGGATGCGGCGAACCGCGGGCAAAAAGCCCATGTCCGCCATGCGGTCGGCTTCGTCGATCGTGACCACGTCGAGGTCATCGAGGCGGATGTCGCCAGTGTCGATCAGGTCTTCGAGACGTCCGGGACAGGCGATGACGAGATCCGCGCCCCGGCGGAGTGCCGATCGCTGCGGTCCGTACCCGACGCCGCCGTAGATGACGGCGACCTGACGTCCCATTGCCTTGGCGAAAGGGGTCAGCTCGGAGCGGATCTGGTCGGCCAGTTCCCTGGTCGGGACGAGCACGAGCGCTCGGGGCCGATTGGAGCGCGCCTGGTCGAGACCGGCGAGCATCGGAAGACCGAACGCGAACGTCTTGCCCGAACCTGTCGGCGCGCGTCCGCAGACGTCACGGCCGGCGAGGGCGTCGGGAATGGCAGAAGCCTGGATGGGGAACGGACTGGTGATGCCGTCACGTTCGAGGATGTTCGTGATCGCGGCGGGAAGGCCGAGATCGGCGAAGGTGGTCATGGGGTGTGTCTCCTGGCCCGCGCGGGCGGGCATCGTTGGCTGGATGTGATCTCGCCTCGAAGCAATGAATCCGAGATCGGCGGAAAGAGGCGGTCCAGCCGGTTGAGACGAAAGCCGTGATCATCTGGGACGATCATTTTCGGGGGAATGCCTGGTGAGGCGGTGCCTCCCACCCGATGTGGCTGACGCCAGCCTACCACCGGATGGGTGGTTCGAACGCGTTCTGTCACATGGTCGAGGTAGACGCTGTCGTATGGAAGATCATCGCCCGGCACTCGGTCGGCGAGGAGAACGGATCGCCGAGGCGATCTTGACGTCCCGAGGGCTGGCCATCCTGGAGCGAAACCGAGCAGTCGGGCGGGGCGAAATCGACCTGATCGCCCGGTCGGGGCGACGGCGTGTCGTCGTCGAGGTTCGAACCGTCCGCGGCGGACTGGCGCTCGACCAGCAATTTCCGGTGGCAAAACGCCGTCAGGTTCACACCCTTGCCTCGAACGTGGGAATCGACCGGGTCGACCTGGTGGGTGTTGCGCTCGGTCCGACGGGAGTCGAAGTCCACTGGCTACGAAACGTTGCTGCCGAGTGACCGCCCGTGGCGACGTCGGAGCTCTCGATGCCAGCAGCCCCGATGCCAATGCCTTCTCAGGTCGGGTGAGAACTCGGGAACCACCACGAGGTGGTAGGTGCCGGGAACGATCGACAGTTCACAGCCGGGACAGACATACGTCTTGCGCGCCGCATAGGGCTGCACCGGCACGACGACCTCGTCCACCTCTCAGCCGCCCACCACGGCCCACACCACCGCCGCGATGGTCAGCAAGAGCGCGCCAACCACCGCTGCCACATCGAGCGCGGTTCTCTTCTGCTCTCGGAACGGGTTGAAGCCCACACAGTCACGCTACCGGGTGACCGAACCTTCGCATGGTGTCGGTACTCTCGCCGTCATGTCATGGTTCGAAATCGAAGAACGTGAGTCTGTCCGCACTCTCACCATCAACCGGCCCGAGCGACGCAACGCCATCCCCGCCGATGGATGGACGGATCTGGCGGAGGCGTTCGAGGCGTTCGAGGCCTCTGATTCCAGGGTGCTCGTGGTTCGAGGTGCGGGCGGTGACTTCTGCGCAGGCGCCGATCTCGGCGACGGCATCGAGCCCTACCCGATTGCCGAAGGCACTCGCCGGATGAAGCGAACGGGTGCCGCCGCCCTGGCTCTCCACCGGATCACCAAGCCGACGATCGCGGTGGTTGACGGAGTCGCGGTCGGTGCGGGGATGAACATGGCGCTCGGGTGTGATGTCGTGATCGCCTCGACCCGGGCACGATTCGCCGAGATCTTCGTGCGGCGCGGGCTCACCCTCGACTTCGGCGGTTCGTGGCTGCTTCCCCGTGTCGTCGGACTCCAGAGAGCGAAGGATCTGGCCCTGTCAGGCCGGATCGTCGAAGCCGAAGAGGCGCTTCAGATCGGACTCTGTCTGGACGTTGTGGAGCCCGACGAGCTCGACGCCCGAGTGTCCACCCAGGTTGACCGATTCCTGTCGGGAGCTCCCATCGCCCAGATGTTTGCCAAGCAGGGGATCGACCACTCCTGGGATGTTTCGTTCCCGGATGCGCTCAGTTGGGAAGCCCAGAACCAGGCGATCTGTTTCACGACCTCAGACTTCATCGAAGGCGTCGTTTCGTTCGTCCAGAAGCGACCCCCCGACTTCCAGGGCCGCTGAGCGAGATTCTGTCCGACCCGGTCCATACCTTCCGGGTTCATGTTCTCCTCCACCGCTTCCGCTGCCCAGGTAGGGGTCGACGCTCGACCCGTCCACGTCGAGACCCACGTCGCATCAGGAAAGATGGGCTTCGGGATCGTCGGTCTTCCCGACACCGCAGTTCGCGAGGCGACACACAGGGTCAAGTCGGCCTTTGCCACTTCCGGCTTCCGATTCCCGAAAAACCGCCGCGTGACGGTGAACCTGGCTCCCGCTGCCCTGCCGAAGACCGGACCGGCCTACGACCTCCCTATCGCCCTCGGGATACTCGCCGCCGAACGACTCGTCCCACCTGCAGTGGCGGCGGTCGTCTCGGTCGGTGAACTCGCCCTCGATGGCAAGGTCCGTGTGAGTCGCAACATCCTGGCCGCGGCCCGGGTGGCGCGCGTTCTCGGTCGCCCGCTGCTCGTGCCGAGAGGCGGCGAGAACGAGGCATTCCTGGTCGAGGGGGTCGACGTCCGACCGGTCGACACCCTCTGTGATGCCGTCGAGGCCGCGCTGGACGCCGGGCGAGCGGTGTCGCCGACAGCTCTTCCCGAAGAGTGGGTCGAGGAGCACGACTTGGGCGACGTGAAGGGCCAGCCGGTCGCACGACGGGCGCTGGAGATCGCAGCGGCAGGCGGCCACCACATGCTGCTCATCGGTCCGCCGGGAGCGGGAAAGTCGATGCTCGCCAAGCGATTGCCGTCTCTGCTACCGCCACCGACGCCCGAAGAGAGACTTGAGACGGCGTCGGTGTGGGCAGCGTCGTCCCGCGGACTCCATCCCGGCGGTCGCCCGTTTCGATCGCCGCATCACTCTGCTTCCGTGGCGGCTCTGCTCGGTGGCGGATCGGGCGTCCCGGAACCCGGCGAAGTGAGTCTTGCGTCCGGTGGCGTGCTCTTTCTCGACGAGCTGGGTGAGTTTCCGTCCCATGTCCTGGACGGACTTCGTCAGCCGCTCGAAGACCGGGCCGTGAGCATTGCCCGTCGGGGGGCGACTGTGCGGTACCCGTCCACCGGCCAGGTGATTGCAGCCACCAACCCGTGTCCTTGTGGGTACCGGGGCGACCGGATCAAGCCGTGCGCGTGCTCGGACGCCGAAGTTCGCAAGTATCGACGGAAGCTCTCTGGACCGTTGCTGGACCGGTTCGACATCTCCGTCGCCATCGGACGGCCCGAGTCCTTCGACGGTGGTTCGGAAGAGGGGTCCGCGGAGGTCCGCGCTCGCGTCGTCGCGGCACGTTCGGTCGCCGCGGCGCGAGATACCGACCCCTGGACCTCCGAGGCGGCATCGGTGCTCGCCAAGGCGCTCGCCGACGGGGTTCTCACCGGACGCGGGCACGACAAGGTCAGGCGGGTGGCCAGGACCATCGCCGATTTGGCGGCCTCAGACGAAGTGGTGCTCGATCACGTCCTCGAAGCGATCGCTCTGAGGGCGGCATGAGAACGATCGACAAGGGAGACGCCGGATATCCCGAGTCCCTCCTGCGTCTGAGCGATCCTCCCGACAGGCTCTATGTGAGGGGCACCCTGTCTATGGCTCCGGCCGTCGCAGTGGTCGGATCGCGACGGTGCACTCGATACGGTGCTGCGCTCGCCCGGACGATCTCGCGCTCCATCGTTTCCGCAGGGTGGACGGTGGTGAGCGGACTCGCGAGGGGCATCGACACTGCGTCTCATCTGGGTGCCCTGGACGGACGGGGGAGAACGGTCGCGGTGCTCGGTTGCGGAATCGACACCTGGTATCCGGTGTCGAACCGCCAACTGGGAGAGCGGATACTCGAGTCCGGTGCCGTCGTGTCCGAATACAGGCCGGGGGTCGAACCCGCCCCGTGGCGCTTCCCGGCTCGAAACCGGATCATCGTCGGGCTCGCAGGCGCGGTGGTTGTCGCAGAAGCCGCCGAACGCTCTGGCGCGTTGATCACTGCCAGGATCGCGATGGAGCACGGGATCGATGTCTTCGCCGTCCCCGGCGACCTCGACCGGGAGACATCCCGAGGCACCAATCGCCTCATCGCCGACGGCGCGCACCCGGTCATCGCTCCCGGTGAACTGATCGAGGCGCTCGAACGGTCGATCGGTCCCGCTGCCCCACGCGAACCTCGCCCCGAACTCCCCCTCGACGGGCCCATGTTCGTCCACGAAGTCGCCGCCGCCATGGGAGTCACCATCGGCGAAGCCTCCAAGCGGATCGGCGAGTGGGAACTTGCCGGCCTCGTCCGTCTCGCCAGCGGCATGGTCGAACCGGTGATGTGACCTGGAGCGAGTCAGTCCCCCCAGGAGCGAAGCGACGTTGGGGGGACCGCACGGCCGCTTTGGGCCGGGCGAGGGGGGCGTGAGCGTCTGCGAACTCGTCGGTCACTTCTGTCGGCTGCCTCGGGTTTTCGCGATCTGGGGCGTACCATCCGGTGGTGTCACGCATCCCAGACCCGCCGGATTGGGCGATCGAACGCCTGGACGAGTATCTCGGGCGGTGCGGTTCCCAGCGCGGGATGTCGTCGCACACGCTCGACGCCTACCGGCGCGATCTCTCCCAATTCTTCGAATTCTGCTCGCGGGCCGGGTGTGACTCGATCACCGAAGTCGATCGGAGACTGATCCGACGGTGGCTCGCTCACCTCGACACCAGGGGATACGCCCGCACATCCGTGGCGCGGAAATCGTCGTCGGTCCGGGCGTTCTACGCAGACGCCCTTCGTAGGGGAATTGTCGACTCCAATCCTGCCGCCGGCCTCCACCGCCCGAAGAGGCCGGAGCGACTACCGCAGGCGCTCAGACCTGCGGTAGTCGCTTCGGTGCTCGACTCGATCGTCGGTGAAGATCCCGTCGACCTTCGTGACAGGGCGCTGCTGGAAGTTCTGTATGCAACAGGCCTGCGTGTGTCAGAGGTTGCAGCGCTGACGGTTCGCGATGCGAAAGATCGCGCCGAGTTGCGGACGAGGGGCAAGGGTGGCCGGGATCGCGTTGTCCCGATCGGGACTCCCGCCCAACGAGCCGTCGACGCCTGGATCCTCCGCGGTCGGCCCCAACTGCTGGTCGAACAGACCGATGATCTCTGGATTGGCGTGCGGGGGGGTAGCCTGGACACCAGAGGGATACGGAGAGTGGTGCGCCAGAGGCTCGGGACTCATCCGCACGCCATCCGTCACTCCTTTGCGACACACCTGTTGGAGGGTGGAGCGGACTTGCGGGTTGTCCAGGAACTCCTGGGTCACGTTGATCTGGCAACCACCCAAATTTACACTCACATCACGAGAGACCATCTTCGAAGGACATATGAGCGAAGCCACCCGCGGGCCTGATCCGGCGGCGGTCGACGACATCTCGGTTCTGTGGACCGAGTACAAGACCACCGGACATCCGGGGATCAGGGATCGGCTGATCGTCCACTACTCGCCGCTCGTCAAGTTTGTGGCGGGCCGAGTCGGTGTCGGACTCCCGCGCAACGTCGACCAGAACGACCTCGTGTCCAACGGCATCTTCGGGCTGATCGACGCCATCGAGAAGTTCGAACCCGAACGAGGCTTCAAGTTCGAGACCTACGCCATCAACCGGATCAAGGGCGCGATCCTCGACGAGTTGCGTGCGCTCGATTGGGTGCCTCGCTCGGTCCGATCTCGGGCACGTGAGATCGAACGGTCGGTCGTCGAGCTCGAACATCGCCTTCAACGGACTCCGTCCGACGAGGAACTCGCCAGACACATGAACGTGCGCATCGACCACCTTCAGGACAATCTCGCCGAGATTTCCACCTTGGGTCTCGTCGCCCTCGACGAGATCCTCGGACCCGGCACGTCGAGTTCGCTCGGTGACGTCGTGGCCGATGCTTCAGGGCTCAGTCCGGAACAGGCGTTCCAGAAGGAAGAGACCAGGCGAATACTGGCCGACGCCATCAACCGACTCCCCGATCGTGAACGTCTCGTCCTCACTCTCTACTACTTCGAGGGCCTGACTCTCGCCGAAGTGGGTGACGTCCTCGGAGTCACGGAATCGAGGGTGTGTCAGATCCACGCCAAGAGCGTGATGTCGCTTCGCAATCGGATGACCGAACCTTCCTTTCGGTAGTCGCCTGTCGCCTTGGAGCCGGGGGGAGTGGCTGGCTAGCCTTGGCGTCAATCAAGCACGCCTCGTGCATCCCTCTGGTCCGGGTTCGCCCGGTTGGGATGGTCCACGGTCTTCGGACCTTTGTGGACTCACCACCGATCACGATCGGTTGGCGCGCGGAGCGGACGACAACCAGGAAGGAACCCAGACATGGCTGTGACCATGAAGCAACTGCTCGAAGCAGGTGTCCATTTCGGGCATCAGACACGCCGGTGGAACCCGAAGATGGCGCCATACATCTACGGCGAGCGCAACGGCATCCACATCATCGACCTGCGCCAGACCCTCGATCAGGTCAATAAGGCCGCCGACTACGTCAAGGATATGGCCGCCAGCGGTGGCACGATCCTTTTCGTCGGCACCAAGAAGCAGGCGCAGTCGCCTGTCGAGATGGCCGCCAATGCGTCGGCGATGCCATTCGTGAACTATCGCTGGCTGGGCGGGATGCTCACCAACTTCCAGACCATCCAGAAGCGGATCTATTACATGCGCGAACTCGAGCGTATGGAAGAGTCCGGCGAGATGCAGGAGCGCCCGAAGAAGGAGCGCCTCCGTCTTCGCCGGGAGCTCGAGAAGCTCCAGGCGAACCTGGGGGGCGTCCGAGATCTGACCCGTGTGCCGAATGCGGTGTTCATCGTCGACGTGAACGCCGAGCACACCGCCGTCAAGGAAGCGCAGCGTCTCGGCCTCAAGGTCATCGCCCTGGTCGATTCGAACTGCGATCCCGATGCCGTCGACATCGTGATACCCGGCAACGACGACGCGATTCGTTCCGCTGAATTGATCGCCATGGCGCTCGCAGAGGCCGCCAAGGAAGGTCGGGAGCTCGCATCCGCCAAGAACCAGAAGTCCGACGACGAGTCCTGAGAGAGAACGAAGTGGCCGACTACACCGCCAAAGACGTACAGAAGCTCCGCCAGTCGGCGGGGGTGGGAATGATGGATGCGAAGAAGGCACTGGACGACTCCGCCGGTGACTTCGACAAGGCTGTCGAGCTCCTCCGTGAGCGCGGCCTCGCCAAGATGGCGAAGCGGGCCGATCGTGACGCCAACGAGGGCACGATCGGGATCTACCTCCACCACCAGAACGACCATCCGGTCATGGGTGTCGTGGTCGAGCTCGCCTGCGAGACCGACTTCGTCGCCAAGAGCCCGGAGTTCAACGAGGCTGCGAACGATCTCGCCCTTCACATCTCCTGGGGAAACCCGTTGTGGGTGCGTCGGGAGGACGTCGACCCCGAGGCCGTCGCCAAGGAGTCCGAGCTGATCGAGCGGGAGGCGAAGGCATCCGGCAAGCCCGAGCAGGCCATCGTCAAGATCGTGGAAGGTCGCCTCGAGAAGTGGTTCGAAGAGAACGTGTTGTACGAGCAGGCGTTCGTCAACAAGGAGAAGTTCGATGGCACCATCGCCGATCTGATCAACCAGCTCGGCATGAAGATGGGCGAGAACATCTCGGTTCGCCGCTTCCACCGGGTCGAGGTCGGAGCGTCCGTCTGAGCAAGACCGAGCCGGAGGGCGGTACGATCGTCGATCGTATGTCCGACCGACCCGCACGCGTACTCCTCAAACTCTCTGGTGAGGCCTTCGCCGACCCTGAAGTCGGATACGGGATCGACCCTGAAACGGTCGCCCGCGTCGCCGAGGAGATCGCCGAGGCGCATCGGACCGGCGTCCAGATCGCGATCGTCGTCGGCGGAGGAAACATTTTCCGCGGCGTGTCACAGGCAGCGAAGGGCATGGACCCCGCGAACGCTGACTACATGGGAATGCTGGCAACGGTCATCAACGCCCTTGCAGTTCGGGACGCCCTCGAGAAGGCAGGTGTCCCTACCCGCGTGCAGTCCGCGATCACGATGCAGCAGCTCGCCGAGCCGTACATCCGTCTGCGGGCGATCCGACATCTCGAAAAGGGACGGATCGTCGTGTTCGCCGCCGGCACGGGCAATCCGTTCTTCACGACCGACACGACCGCCGCCCTGCGAGCAGTAGAGATCGGCGCCGGCGTCCTGCTCAAGGCTTCCAAGGTGGACGGGATCTATGACCGGGATCCGGTGGGAGACCCGGCTGCGACCCTGATCAAAGAGATCACCTACATGGACTTCCTCAATAAGGGTCTTCGGGTGATGGATTCGACCGCAATTACGATGTGCCGCGAACACGGCATCCCGATTGTCGTTTTCGATATGACTGCGCCCGGCACCATCCTGCGAGCAGTGAGTGGTGAGCCGATCGGCACGGTCGTCCACTAGGAGGAACGGTGCTCGACGATCTTCTCAAAGAGGCGGAGGCAGGAATGGATTCGGCCGTCGATCACGTCGCATCGGAGTTCGGCACCGTGCGGACCGGACGCGCCAACCCCCAGATTCTTCAGCGGATCCACGCTGAGTACTACGGCACACTCACACCGCTGCAGCAGTTGGCCTCGATGAGTGTGCCCGAGCCACGCCTGCTCGTCGTCCAGCCGTTTGACAAGGGAGCCTTGGCGAACATCGAACGAGCCATCCGCGAATCGGACCTTGGTCTGAACCCCTCGAACGATGGCACCGTGATCCGCATCGCCTTCCCGACGCTGACCGAAGAACGTCGTAAAGAACTCATCCGTCTCGTCCGCCACATGGCAGAGGAGGGTCGGATCGCAGTGCGTAACGTTCGTCGCCATGCCAAATCGGACATGGAGGCGTTGCACGGGGAGATCTCCGATGACGAGATCCACCGTGCGGAAAAGGACCTTCAAGATCTCACCGACTCGATGGTCGCGAAGATCGACGATCTGCTCTCCCGCAAGGAGAGCGAATTGCTCGAGGTCTGAACGTGGCAGATGACGATCGCCCGACGCGTTTCACGCGGCCGTGGGAGGACCCTGATTCGGACGTCTCGTCGGATTCGGAGGACGCTCCCGAGGTGATCGAAGATCGTGAAGACGAGGTTGCGTCCGGCGTCGGCAGCGCCCACCTCGAGGACTACACCCACGACGACTACCTGGCCGCAACCACCAGGGAATATCAAGGCCTCGCTGAGGAGATCGCCGCAGCAGGAGATCTCGAATACGAACGGCAGGCGGTCGCCGCCTCCATGCCAGGGGTCGGGTCGGGTCTCGTTGGCTTCGAAGATGTCACCGGCATGCCGGGAGTGTCCGAAGAGGACGTCGAGGCAGCCGAACAAGCCAGGACGTCTGATCTGACGTTGAGAGTCTCCTCGGGGCTGGTGCTGGTAGGCCTGTTCCTGGGTTGTCTGTTTCTCGGTGGGGCCTGGTTCACGGCGATGGTGACCGTGGTGATGGTCATGTCGGTGGGGGAGTTGTATGCCACCTTGCGCTCCCGCGGGTTCCGCCCAGTGGCGTTGTTCGGGTTTCTCGGAGTCGTCGGGGGAGCGATCGCCGCCCACGTGGGAGGCGTCGATGCCCTCGCTTCGACGCTCGTCGCCGCGGTGACCGGCGTCGCCCTCTTCTACTCGGTCGTCGTCAGGAGGGACCCGCTGGAGAATGCCGCAGTCACAGTCATGGGAATGGTGTGGGTGTCGCTCCTGTCCTTCGCGATCGTGATCGGCCGTGCCGAGAACGCAGTTGAACTGGTGATGCTCCTTGTGCTCCTCACCGCCTCTTTCGATATCGCCGGATACTTCGTCGGAAGGGCTTTCGGTCGTCGTCGGATCGCCCCGAAGGTTTCGCCCCGCAAGACGGTGGAGGGCCTCGTCGGTGGCATCGTCGTCACGGCCGCATTGGCGTCGATTCTCTCGACGATCCCCGCATACGACTTCATGGATTTCTCGGGGGCGATCTTGCTCGCATTGGTCGTCTCGCTGTTCGCCCCGCTGGGCGACGCGGCCGAGTCGGTGGTCAAGCGGGCGCTGGACACCAAGGACATGGGATCGATCCTCCCCGGACACGGCGGCATGCTCGACCGCATCGACGCTCTGCTGTTCGTGGTCCCTGTCGGTTACTTCGTGTTCGTCCTCCTCGATTACTTGTGACCGATCGGGCGCTCGTCGTCCTCGGCGCGACCGGGTCGATCGGCCGCCAGACCATCGAGGTGGCCCAGCGGCACGGCCGTGAGATCGCCGTGATCGTTGCCCGACGCCCTCGTCCGGAGCTCGTCGAAATTGTCCGATCCTTCCCGACGGCGGGCGTGGTTGTGACCGGCGGGTCCTCAGAAGAGCGCGAGTGGTTTACCGCCGAGGTCTCGAATCGAGTCCAGTGGGGGACTGCTGCAATGCTCGAAGCCGCCGGCCGGCCGCATTCGATTGTCGTGAACGGTCTCGTGGGCTCGGCGGGTTTGCGTCCCACGATTACCGCGCTCGAAGCCGGCAACCGCGTGGCTTTGGCAAACAAGGAGAGCCTGGTTGCAGCGGGTGCGCTCGTGATGGAGACCGCTTCCCGCACCGGCGCAGAGTTGATCCCGGTCGACTCCGAGCATTCGGCGCTGTTCCAACTCGTGGCCGGCACGCAGGAGAGCGAGATCAGCTCCCTCGTCCTCACTGCGAGCGGCGGACCATTTCGGGGCAGGACTTCGGAAGAACTCACCGATGTCACTCCTACCGAGGCGCTGGCGCATCCCACCTGGTCCATGGGACGGCGCATTTCGGTCGACTCGGCCACCTTGGTCAACAAGGGACTGGAAGTGATCGAGGCCAACGTCCTGTTCGGCGTCGGATTCGACCGGATCGAGGTTGTGGTTCATCCCCAGAGCCTCGTCCACTCGCTTGTCCAGCTTTCGGACGGGTCCATGATCGCCCACGTTGGTGCCACCGACATGCGAATTCCGATCGCCTATGCGCTGGCGTATCCGGATCGCGCACCGTCGGGGATTCCCTTCGACCTGGCCGGGGTTGATCTGCAATTTGAAGCGGTCGATCGCACCACGTTCCGGGCGCTCGACCTGGCGTATGCGGCCGGGCGGTCGGGTGGGATTGCGCCCTGCATCTTCAACGCCGCCGACGAGATCGCCGTCCAGGCGTTCCTGGACGGCCGTCTCGGGTTCCTCGGAATCAGCGTTCTGATCGAGCGCACGCTGGAGGCCGTGACGGGTGGTCCGGTCGAATCCGTCGATCACGTGCTCGAGGTCGATGCCGAAGCGAGATCCGTCGCCGCCTCCCTCCTCCCCACCGCCTGCTGAAGACGCATACCCTGGGTTCAGGACCACCTATATGGCGGGTTTCTCGCACCAGTTCAGGGCCGGGCGCTGCAAATAGCCGGGACTCCGGGGGTATCGTGACCGTCCCCATGCCCTCTTCCACCAAATGATCGGCGGTATCGCCGCGCTCGTCGCCCTGATCGGGTTCATCGTCGCCCATGAGGCCGGCCACTACTTCGCGGCCAAGGCGACCGGCATGAAAGTGACGGAATTCTTCATCGGCTTCGGTCCACGCATCTGGTCGTTCCGCCGAGGCGAGACCGAGTACGGCATCAAGCCCATCCCCTTCGGCGCATACGTGAAGGTCATCGGGATGAACAGCCTCGAAGAGGTCGACCCCGAAGACGAGGACCGGACCTACCGATCGAAGCCGTTTTGGGCGAAATCCTTTGTGGTCCTGTCAGGTGTTGCCGCCAATTTCGTGATCGCACTCTTGATCTTCGCAACTGTCGCGATGATCGAAGGAGAACCCGTGCTCGTCGATGGTGAGCCGGTGGTGTCCACCGAAGTGGCTGGTGTGGTGGAGACCGATGATCGTGGAAACCCGACGGCCGCTGCACTGGCTGGACTCGAGCCAGGTGACGTGATCGTCGGCGTCGACGGAGTCGACGTGGAAGGTTGGGAGGGTCTGCGTGAAGTCATCGCCGACACCGCAGGACGCGAGGTTGCGCTGACCGTGCTGCGGGACGGAGCCGAGATCGAACTCACGACCACGATGGGGTCGCGCATCGATCCCGACACCGGTCTCGAGACGGGCTTCCTCGGTTTCGCTCCAGCGCTCCTCATGCAGGACATCTCGGTCTTCGAGGCAGGCTGGGTGGGCGTGCGACAGGTCGGGATCGCCGTGGAATTCACGTTCGAGGCGTTCAGCCGAATCCTGCGCTTCGACACTCTCGGCCAGTTGTTCGGGGGTATTACCGGCGGCGAGATCGATCCGGACGTGCGGCCGGTCAGCCCCATTGGGATCGTCCAGATCGGCAGCCAGGCAGAAGAGTTCGGCATCCTCAACATGGTCTTGCTCATGGCATTCGTCAACGTGATCCTTGGGACCCTCAATGCGCTCCCGCTGTATCCGCTCGACGGGGGGCATTTCGCAGTCGCGCTCTACGAGAAGGTGAGCGGGCGGACCGCCGACATGCGCAAGCTTGTTCCTGTCGCAGTTGCCGTGATCGCCGTCATTGGGTTGATCGGTGTCCTGGCGATCATCCTCGACATCGTCAATCCGATCGATCTCTGATCCGGCCGCCAAGCCTCTCGTGACCCGCCACTAGCGTTACCCCGTGATCGAACGCAGACAGACCCGAAGTCTCAAAGTCGGCTCGGTGCCGGTCGGCGGCGGAGCGCCGGTTTCGGTCCAGTCGATGACGACCACCAAGACCGCCGACGTCGACGGCACCCTCCAGCAGGTGTATGCGCTCGCCGCCAACGGAGCGGACATCGTGCGCATCACATGCAACGACGTCGACGCCGCAACCGCTCTGGCAGAGATCGTGCCGCGTTCTCCCGTGCCGATCATCGCCGACATCCACTTTCAATACCGTCTGGCGCTCGCCGCACTGGAAGCGGGGGTGGACGGGCTCCGGCTCAACCCGGGGAACATTCGCAAAGAGGAGCACATCAAGGCGGTGGCGCGGGAGGCGAAGGATCGGGGCAAGCCGATCAGGGTGGGCGTGAATGCCGGGTCACTCGACAAGGACATCGAAGCTGAACACGGCGGTGCCGTTCCGGAAGCCCTGGTCGCATCGGCTCTCCGGGAGATCCGGTTCCTCGAAGATGTTGATTTCACCGATATCAAGATCTCGGTCAAGCATTCGAACGTTCCCACGATGATCGCCTCGTACCGGCTGCTCGCCGACACGGTCGACTACCCGCTGCACCTCGGCGTCACCGAAGCGGGTCCGTTGCCGGGGGGTCTCATCAAGTCGGTCGCCGGGATCGCCACCCTCCTCAACGACGGTATCGGCGACACGATCCGGTTCTCGTTGACTGCCGACCCGGTGGAGGAGGCAAAGGCCGGCCGGCAGCTCCTCGAATATCTGGGATTGCGGGAGCGGAAGGGCCTCGATCTGATCGCCTGCCCGTCATGCGGCCGGGCCGAGGTCGATGTGATCGACGTCGCCACCCGTACCCAGGCCGCACTCGAGGCCGAGAACCTTCCCATCCAGGTGGCGGTGATGGGCTGTGTCGTCAACGGCCCGGGTGAGGCGAGTTCCGCCGACATCGGCATCGCCGCAGGGCGGGGGAGGGGCCACCTGTTCATCAAGGGTCAGGTGGTGCGAGTCGTACCCGAGGCCGAAATGGTCGAGGCTCTCTTGGATGAGGCGCGCAAGCTGGTCGAGGAGGGCGTCGACGCCCGGCTGGCCGCCGCCGACAAGAACGCCGCCGCCATCACCGAGGCCGAGCGCACGCAACTCGTCGAGATCCAGGGCGATGCCAACCGGAACGAGGAACGCAAGGCTCGTGTCGAGGAGATCGCCAAGCGTCGGTGACCGATGGCTGAGGGGAACGGACGTGGTCTCCAGCAGGGCCTGCACCGCTGAGGGGCTTGATCAGGTCCGTCATACGTCATAACCTAGTTGTATGACAATGTTCAGTTTCCGGGTGGACTCCGACGAAGCAGCGGAGGCGAGTCGATGGGCCGCCCGACTTGGCATCGATCGGTCTGAACTCCTTCGTGACGCCCTTCACCGCTACCTGATTCGGTTACAGGCAGAGGAGGATGTGGAGGCCTGGCTGGCGACACCTCTCACGCCTGAAGAATCGAGCCTGGCGGAGATCGCCGACTGGGGTCCGGCGGAAGACTGGTCCGAGTGGGTCGATGCAACGGGGTGAAGTCTGGTTTGCGAAGACCGCTGGCGGGGACAGGCCGGTGCTCGTGCTCACTCGCGACCCCGTTGCGGATCGGATCGGGTCGGTTGTCGTGGCCGCGTTGACGAGAACCCGTCGGGGCGTTGTGTCCGAGCTTGAGTTGTCACCGGACGTCGACGGAGTTCCTACTGAATGCGTCGTCAACTTCGACAACCTGCATACCGTCCCGAAGGAAGCCTTCCGCAGACGGATTACGCAGCTGTCGCCGCAGAGACTCGCCGAATCCTGCCGCGTCCTTCGAGATGCGACGGGCTGCTGATCGAAGGCGGTGTCGTCAGCCGGTCGGTTCGACGGGATCCACTTTCGCCGACTTCCACTGAAGACGAGTTCCCGGCGTCGGACTACTTGCCGTGTCGGCGAGCTTCACTGCTCGGTTGCCAGTACCGAGATCTCGTCGAGGAGCTCCTGTTTCCGATCGGTATCGAGGAACGAAGCGATGATCGAGTTGCGGGCGAGCATGACGAGTTCGTCTTTGCCGAATCCCAATCCCTCGACCAGCGCCCGGTAGTTGTCTGCCACGTACCCGCCGAAGTACGCCGGGTCGTCCGAGTTCACCGTCACGACCAGCCCTTCGTCCATCAGCCGCCGCATCGGGTGATCGGCGATCTCCTCGACCACCTTCAGGCGGACGTTGCTCAGGGGACAGACGGTGAGCGGGATCTGT
Source organism: Acidimicrobiia bacterium (assembly GCA_040905965.1). Classification (GTDB taxonomy): domain Bacteria; phylum Actinomycetota; class Acidimicrobiia; order Spongiisociales; family ZC4RG35; genus DATHWB01. The sequence goes on along the minus strand of JBBDQP010000011.1, from coordinate 33,790 downwards.
TCGTCTCGCAGCCGGGTCACCAACTCCGGATCCTCCAGGCACCGTACCCCGTGGTCGACCCGTTCCACCCCGAGCGTGTTCAGCGCTCCCCAGATGTACTCGGGTGGGCCTTCCTCCCCGGCGTGGGCCACCGGCCGCAGGCCGTATCCCATGCCGATCTCGTAGGCGGGGGCGAAGGGTTCGGGCGGGATCCCTAGCTCACTCGAGTCCATCCCGATACCGATGACGCCCTCGAGGTGATCGCGAGCCGCGGTGATCATCCCCACGGCATCCTCAGGCGGCAGATGACGGAGGCAGCAGAGGATGAGTGCGGTCGTCACGCCGAACTCCTCTTCGGCCCGAGCCATCGCTCGACGGAAGCCGCCCATGAACACGTCGAACTCGATCCCACGGTGGGTGTGGGTCTGGGGGTCGACGAAGATCTCGGCGTGGCGGACCCCGTCGGCAGCCGCCCGCTGCAGGTACGCCCACATCAGGTCGTCGAAGTCCTGAGCAGTCACCAGGGCCGCCGCACCCAGGTAGTAGACGTCGAGGAATGACTGCAGGTCGGTGAAGTCGTAGGCGGATCTCACCTCGTCCAGCGTGGTCCAAGGAAGCGTCACCCCGTTGCGCGCGGCGAGAGCGAACATCAGCTCGGGCTCGAGCGTCCCTTCGATGTGAACGTGGAGTTCCGTTTTCGGTAGTGCGACGATGAGTCGGTCGAGTTCGGTGTCGATCGGCATGCTCGAACGCTACCGCTCGTCGAGGATGACGTCTCGCCAGAGTCGGCGGACGCGTTCTTCGACATCCTCCCGGGTCCCTGCCGTCGACACGACCCACCGACCCCGCGCACGCCATCCGTCACGACTTGGCTGGGCGGCCATGCGGCGGCCGATGTCCTCGGGGTCCATCCCGCGGGCGACCAGTCGGGCGCGGCGTTCTTCGACCGGCAAGTCGGCGACGACCGTCCGGAGCCATCCGACACCCACGAGGTCTTTCGGTACGGAGACTTCGATGACGACGACGGAGTCACCAGCTCCGGCGATGCGAGCGGCGATCTCTTTGGCGATCTCGGGGTGGGTGATCGCCTCGAGTTCCGCCAATTCGGAAGCGTCCTCGAACACGATGGCACCGAGTCGCCCTCGGTCGATCCGGCCGTCGACGACGACCTCGGGCCAGCGTCTCGCGACCGCGTCGAAAGCCTCTCCGCCCGGTTCGAGGACGGTGTGTCCGACTCGGTCGGCGTCGATTGTCACCGCTCCGAGTTCTTCGAGGGTGTGTCGGATGCTGCTCTTGCCCGATCCGATCCCGCCGGTGACTGTCCACACGTCTGCCATGGTCGAAAACGGTAACCGGCGGTCAGCCGCGCCTGTCTACCCTCCGCCCCCTGATGCGATGGTCCCAGGCCCACATTCCCACGTTGCGCGACGATCCGGCGGAGGCCGAAGCCGTCAGCCACAAGTTGTTGGTTCGGGGGGGCTTCATCCGGCAGTTGTCGGCGGGCCACTATTCGATGCTGCCGATGGGCCAGAAGGTGCGTCTCAACATCGACCGAGTCATCCGTGAGGAGATGGACGCCATTGGCGGCCAACAATTTCATCTCCCTGCATTGCACCCGGCCGACATCTGGAAGAAGTCGGGTCGATGGGAACTCATGGGTGAAGAGATGTTCCGACTCGTCGACAGGAAAGGGGCGGACAACGCCCTCGGGATGACTCACGAGGAGGTGTTCGCCCTTCTCGCCTCCGAACTGACGTCTTATCGCCAGTTGCCCCAGATCTGGTATCAGATCCAGACGAAGTTCCGAGATGAGCCTCGTCCCAAGTCGGGAGTCCTGCGGGTTCGCGAGTTCACGATGAAGGATTCGTATTCACTCGACGTCGACGCCGCCGGTCTCGACGCGGCCTTCGAAAAGCACCACGGGGCGTATGTGCGAATCTTCGAACGGCTTGGGATGAAGGCGGTGCCGGTCGAGGCGTCCTCGGGAATCATGGGTGGGTCGGAGTCGACCGAGTTCATGGTCGCCAGCCCTGCGGGCGAGGATTGGATCGTCACCTGCGACACGTGTGACTACGCCGCCAACGTGGAGCGAGCGACCTCCAAGGTCGGCCCTATCGATGATTCGGACACTGTTCCCGACGCTTCTCGATTCGCCACACCCGGAATCCGGACGATCCGGGCGCTCGCCGAAGCTTTCGAGGACATCGCGGCACCCGACAGACAGATCAAGACGCTTGTCTACTTGCTGGACGGCGTACCCACCCTCGTGCTCCTGCGCGGCGATCACGGTCTGCAGGAACAGAAGCTGATCGATGTCACCAAGACCGTCGATGCCCGTCCCGCCTTGGAGGACGAAATTGTCGAACTGTTGGGCGCGAAGCCCGGGAGCTTGGGGGCGGTCGGTGTGTCCGGTCTGCCCGTCATCGCCGATCTCGCGCTGCAGGGTCGGCGCGGTCTGGTGACGGGAGCAAACGACGACGACTGGCATCTCCGCGACGTCGATGTCGATCGTGATATCGCCGTCACTGCCTGGGAGGACCTGCGTGCGGTGAAGACGGGGGAGCCGTGCAGTGTGGATGGTGGAAGTCTCGACCTGTGGAAGGGCGTCGAGGTCGGACACATCTTCAAGCTCGGCACCAAGTATTCCGAGGCGATGGGCGCCTTCGTCCAGGACGAGGCAGGGCAGTCACATCCGATCATCATGGGCTCATACGGCATCGGGTTGGAACGCTCGATGGCAACGATCGTGGAAGGTTCGTCTGACGAGCGGGGCATCATCTGGCCGATCGGAATCGGGCCGTGGGATGTCGTGGTCACGACGCTGCGGGCGGACGACCCCGCTGTACAGGCCGCAGCCGAGGATCTCTATGGGCAATTGCAGGCGGCCGGGATCTCGGTCATCTACGACGACCGGACGGAGAGGCCCGGCGTCAAGTTCGCCGATGCCGAACTGGTAGGGATCCCGTTTCGGATCACGATCGGACCGAGGGGACTGGAGTCGGGTACCGCGGAATTCACACCCAGAGCGACCATGGAGACGTCCGAAGTGGCAATCGCCGACTGCCTGGGGCTTCTCCAGGATCGGTTGGGCTGAGCTCAGTCGCGGATCCGCTGGCCGCCGGAGTAGACGACGAACGATTCACCCCGGACGAATCCGATGAGCGTGAGACCCAGTTCTTCCGCGAGTTCGACGGCGAGCGACGACGCCGCTGAGACACCCACGACGACCGGCACTCCTGCCACCGCCGCCTTCTGGGCGATCTCGAAACTGATGCGACCAGAAACGACGAGGACCACTTCACCAAGCGGCCACCTCTGGCGGGCAAGGGCGCCGATCGCCTTGTCGGTTGCGTTGTGACGCCCGACGTCCTCGGCAGAGGCGAGGACCGTCCCGTCTGCGCCGACCAACGCCGCTCCGTGCAGACCACCCGTCACGTCGAAGATCTCCTGGGTGTCGCGCAACTGGGCCACGAGTCCGACGACATTCGAAGCATCCAGTATCGGTCCGGCGGGAAGCGGGCGGGCGGCGATTCGGATCGCATCGATGGAGGCCTTGCCGCACACCCCACACGATGATGTCGTGTAGGTGTTGCGACGGAACTGCTCTGGGTCGACGGTGACACCTTCGGCGAGCTCGATGACGTACCGATCGCCGTCGAGTCGTTCGATTCCGGCAAGTTCGGAGGGGTCCAGGAGGATGCCTTCGGTCAGACAGAATCCGGTTGCGAGATTCAACTCCTGGCCGGGCGTGCGCATGAGGACGGCGATGGGCGTCGACCCGAGCCGCATTTCGAAGGGAGATTCGGTCGCGACTCGGTCAGATTCCGATAGCGATCCCTCAGACCCGACCCTGCGTACTTCGACCTCGGTGAATCCGTCCATCGGTTCAGGCTACGAGATGCGGATGACCACCTACGATTTCGAGGACTCGACGGAAGAGAAAAATGCGCGCCCACAACTTCGGTGCAGGACCCTGCACCCTCCCCGAGGATGTCCTCGCGGAAGCACGAGACGAGTTCCTCGACTTCGCCGGGACCGGAATGTCCCTGGTCGAGTTGAGCCACCGCTCCAAGGAATACGAGACGGTGCACGCCCGCACGATGGAGTTGACGCGTTCGGTCTCCGCGGCCCCTGACGACTTCGACATTCTCTTCGTTCAGGGAGGCGCCACCCTCCAGTTTGCGATGATCCCGATGAACCTTCTCGGGCCAGGCGAACGCGCCGGGTACGTGGTGTCGGGAACGTGGGGCGACAAGGCGTTGGTGAATGGCCGGCATCACGGCTCGGTGTACCCCGCCTGGGATGGCGCCGACGGCGGCTACACGGCGATGCCGAATCCGGCAGAGATCGAGGTCGAGTCGGATTCGCGTTATCTCCACGTGACGACCAACGAGACCATCGGCGGGATTCGCATGGTCGAGTTCCCCGAGACCGACGTGCGGCTGGTGGGGGACATGTCCTCGGAATACCTCGCCCGTCCGATCGATTGGGACCGGTACGACCTCGTCTACGGGGGGGTCCAGAAGAACCTCGCCCCGTCGGGCATGGCCGTCGTGTTCGTCCGAAAGTCGGCGGTCGCGAACGCCAACCCCGATCTCGGCGACTACTTGCGGTACGGGTTCCACGCCGAGACCGATTCACTCGGGAATACCCCGCCGATGTTCCCGATCTACATCATGGGAAAGGTGCTGGAGCGCATCAGTCAGCGGGGGGGCATCGCCACGTTGGAGCGTGAGTCAGCCGAGAAGGCGGCGCTTCTCTATGGCGCAATCGACGACTCGGACGGGTTCTATTCAAATCCGGTGAATCGGCGCGACCGGAGCCACATGAACGTGGTCTTCCGGCTCCCGTCCCCCGAACTCGAGGCGCGATTCGTGACGGAGTCGGCCGGGGCTGACCTGATCGGTCTCAAGGGTCACCGCAGTGTGGGCGGCCTCCGCGCCAGCCTGTACGCGGCGCTGGGAATCGACAGTGTCCACCGGCTGGTCGACTTCATGGCGGAGTTCCAGCGAAAGGCGTGACGTTAAGGCGATCACGGCAGTGATCTCCTATCATGGCGGTCGAACCGTGGGTTCAGGAGTACCGAAACGGCACCCCTGAACCCAGGGTTTGCGGCGCGCTATGATGGTGGGTCGACATCCGAGTTTCACTTGAGGTGGGCGTGGCGCCCGCCTCTTTTGTTGAGTTAGTTGAGATTTTGAAGAAGGCAGCGAACGAATGGCCATCACAGACGACGTGCGAGACCTGATCGAGCCTTGGCTGGCAGCCGAGCGTCTCGAACTCGACGATCTGGAGCTGAAAGGCACCGGACCGGGGCGGACTCTGCGCGTCGTGGTCGACAGTGAGGAACTTGTCGATCTGGACCGGATCGCCGAGGTGAGCAACGGCATCAGCCGCCTGCTCGACGCCGAACTCGACATCGACGAGTCCTATCAACTCGAAGTCACGTCGCCTGGCCTGGAACGGACGCTGAGGACTCCTCGTCACTTTCAGAAGTCCGTCGGCCGTGAGGTCAACATGAAGATCCGCCGTGAAGGCGAGACCATCCTCGTCAAGGGCCTTCTCGACCACGCCGGAGAGGACCGCGCATCTGTCACCGCAGAGGACGGATCGGTCACCGAGTTCGCATACGAAGACATCGCAAAGGCGCGGACCGTTTTCCGCTGGCAGGCCGCGCCCAAACCGGGGAAGAAGTGAGGAGACGCGCATGAAGATCGATTTCCAGGTGATGGAGGCTCTCGAGTTGCTCGAGCGGGAACGCGGTGTGCCGGTCGACACCATTCTCGACGCCCTCGCCAATGCCCTGGTCAGCGCCTACAAGCGCAGCCCTGGAGCAGCCGAGGAAGCGCGCGTCACGATCGATCCCGACGGTGGCGACATCCGGGTCTACGCCCAGGAACTGGACGAAGACGGCAACGTGACCCGCGAATGGGAGGACACGCCGGACGACTTCGGGCGCATCGCCGCTCAGACGGCCAAGCAGGTCATCGCACAGCGCCTACGGGAGGCCAAGCGTGAGCAGGTCTTCGACGTGTACGAGGGCCGTGAAGGCGATCTCGTGACGGGCATCGTCCAGCAGGTCGACAACCGCTACGCAATCCTCGACTTGGGTGACGCCGAGGCGATCGTCCCCGGATCCGAACGCATCCCGTATGAGCGGCTCGAACGCGGCAACCGTGTGAAGGGCGTGATCATCGAGGTTCGGGGCGAAGGCAAAGGCCCCCAGATCGTCGTTTCCCGCAGCCATCCGGACCTCGTCCGCCGGCTGCTCGAACTGGAGGTGCCGGAACTCGTCGATGGCACTATCGAGATCGTCGCCATTGCCCGCGAGCCGGGGCACCGAACGAAGATCGCCGTTGTCAGCCACGAACCGAACGTCGACCCCAAGGGAGCGTGCGTCGGAGCACGTGGCTCGAGGGTTCGCCAGGTCGTGAACGAACTGCGTGGCGAGAAGGTCGACGTGGTCCAATGGCGCGAGGACACCCGCCAGTTCATCGCCGAGGCGCTGGGCCCCGCCAAGATCAAAGATGTTCTGATCAACGAGGAAGAGAAGGTCGCCGAGGTCATCGTCGGCCAGCATCAGCTTTCCCTGGCGATCGGCAAAGAGGGTCAGAACGCCCGCCTGGCAGCCCGACTGTCCGGATACAAGATCGACATACGATCTGACGAACCCGAGCCTGAGCCTGAGTCCGAGCCCGCAGCCGGGACTGTCGAAGTGGCCGAATCTGCGAGCGTGGACGATGCTCCTGCCGAAGAGTCCGAGGTCGCTCCCGTTGCCGAGGGCGACGACACCCCGGTCGCGGCGGTCGAGCCCCAGACGGGTGATGACGAAGACGCTGCCGGCGAAGAAGAGTGACGTGAGGTGGAGTGAGAGTGGCGAAAGTACGTATTTATGAGATTGCGCGGGACCTCGACCTGGAGTCGAAGGACGTCCTCGACAAGGCGTTAGAACTCGGTTTCGAGGTGAAGACGGCCTCCTCGAGTGTCGAGGACAAAGATGCGGATCTCATCAAGCTCTCCTTCGCCGACTCGGCGCCGACCGAGACGGCCACCGAACCAGAGCAACCCGCTCCTAAAGAAGTACCGGTCGACGACGAGGGTCCTGTACCCGCACCTGAACCCCAGGCCGCACCTGAACCCCAGGCCGAGCCTGAACCTGAAGCCGAACCGGAGTCCGCAGGAGAGCCCGTTCCCGAGGGCGGTGACGTCGGAATCGCCACGGTTCACGAAGGGATGTCCGTTGCGGAGTTCGCCGAGGCGATCGGGGCGGCAGCAGGTGAGGTCGTCAAGGCGCTGATGTTGCGCGGACGGCCCGCAGGCGCGGCCGCGCAGATGCCGTCGGACATGTTCGAAGAGATCGCAGAGACCTTCGGCGTCATCGTCGATCTCGCCGAGCCGCCCGCCGCCGAGCCAAGCGGTCCTGCGACCGCAGAGATGCCGGTGTTCGAGGACTCAGAGGCCGATCTCGTGGCCCGTCCGCCCGTGATCACCGTCATGGGCCACGTCGACCACGGCAAGACGTCGCTCCTGGACCACATCCGCAAGGCCAAGGTCGTCGAGGGTGAAGCCGGTGGAATCACCCAGCACATCGGTGCATATCAGGTGGACGTCGGCGACAACCGCCTCACATTCATCGACACGCCTGGACACGAGGCTTTCACGACGATGCGTGCCCGCGGGGCGGACGTCACCGACATCGTCGTCCTCGTAGTGGCCGCCGACGACGGTGTGATGCCTCAGACCATCGAGGCCATCAGTCACGCCAAGGCTGCCGGGGTCGAACTGGTCGTGGCGATCAACAAGATGGACCTCCCGGCCGCAGACCCGATGCGTGTCCGCACCGAACTCACCCAGCACGGGGTCATCGTCGAGGAACTCGGTGGCGACGTGACATCGGTCGAGGTCTCGGCCCAGACGGGCGCCGGCATCGACAACCTTCTCGAAGTCCTCGACCTCATCGCTCAACTCCAGGAGTACAAGGCGAACCCCAAGCCTTCTGCCACGGGCGTTGTCATCGAGTCCCAACTCGATCCAGGGATGGGCCCCACGGCCACCGTGATCGTCAAACGAGGGACGCTCCAGCAGGGCGATTCGTTCGTGGCAGGGGCGGTGGCCGGCCGCGCCCGGGCACTGATGGATCACGAGGGAAACCGATTGAAGTCGGTCGGACCCAGCGCTCCGGTACTGATCATGGGCTGGTCCGAGGTTCCGACGGCCGGCGACATCCTCGAAGTCGTCAAGAACGACAAGGAAGCACGTTCGATCGCAGCAGACCGGGAGCAATCCATCAAGGAAGAAGGCCAGGGGACGATCACCGGGCGTGAACGACTGCAGGGCCTTCTAGAGCAATTGCGGTCCGAGGACACCGAAATGCGGGTGATCCTGAAGACCGATGCGCACGGCTCGCTCGAGGCGCTCAAGGAAGCCATTGCCAAGATCACCCGTGAAGACGGTCGGATCGACGTCCTCCATGGCGCGGTCGGCGGAATCAACGAGAACGACGTGACCCTGGCCGAGGTGACGGGAGCGATCATCATCGGATTCAACGTCCGGCCAGACCCGAAGGCACGCCGGTCGGCGGAGGAGTCCGGCATCGAAATCCGCACCTACAGCATCATCTACGAGTTGCTCGACGAGCTCGAAGCATTTCTGGTCGGCCAGCTTTCGCCTGACCACGAGGAAGTCGTGCTTGGTTCGGCAGAGGTGCGGGCGCTGTTCAAGGTCCCGAGAGCCGGAACGATCGCGGGCTGTTACGTGACCGAGGGCGTCGTACAGAGAAGTGCGAAGGCTCGGCTTCTACGCGACGGCGTTGTCGTCTTCGACGGTCGCATCGATTCGTTGCGGCGGTTCAAGGATGACGTTCGCGAGGTGGCGTCCGGCTTCGAGTGCGGAATCGGCCTTGAGAACTTCAACGATGTGAAGGAAGGCGACGTCATCGAGGTCTACGAGATCCGCGAGGTCGCCCGCACCTGATGCACGCCGCGGCCATGCGGATCGAGTGTCACCTTCCGGACAGCGACTCGCTGAAGGACAAGCGCAAGGTGATCCGTCCCTTCGTAGAAGGCCTCCGACGCCTCGCATCGCTGAGCGTCTCCGAGGTCGATTTGCACGACACGTGGCAGCGATCGGTGTTCGGGGTGGCGATCGTGGCACCGGATGCGCCGGAGTTGGAGCGACTCATCGATCGCGTGCGGCGCTACGTTGACGATCAGCTCGAGATGAGCGTCGTGGACGTCAAGGTCACATATCTGGAGGCACCCGATGGGTGAGGCGTCATTCTCCCGCATGCGTAGGGTCAATTCGATCGTCCGCCAGGTGCTCGCCGAACAGGTCGAGCTCCTGAAAGATCCGCGGCTCGGGTTCGTGTCGATCACCGGTGTCGATACGGCTCCCAACCTGCGCCGCGCCGTTGTCTACTTCTCCTCGCTCGACCAGTCGACCATCGCCGAGACCCAGGCCGCGCTGGATGCTGCCGCCCCCCGATTGCGCCGGGTCCTCGGAAGCCAGGTCCGCATGAAATACATCCCCGCCCTCGAGTTCAAGCCCGACCACGGCATCACCGAAGGCGAGAGAATCGACGCTGCCCTTCGCAAGATCCAGGAGCCGACCGATGACGAATGACCCGTTCGAAGAAGCTGTCTCGGTACTCGCAGACAGCCGGCATCTCGTCCTCGCCTGCCACATCGGTCCCGATGGCGACGCCCTCGGATCGATGCTCGGCCTTGGAATGGCCGCCAAGCAGGCCGGGAAGACGGTCATCGCCTCGTTCGGTACCCCGTTCACCGTTTCTGAGAATTACCGCTTCCTCAATACGGATCTACTCGTCCCGCCATCCCAGGTGCCAGACGCCCCCGAAGTCATGGTCACATTCGACGCCGGCTCTGCCGACCGCCTGGGGGAACTCGCCAAGGCAGCGGGCAACGCAGAGACGGTCCTCGTGATCGATCACCACGTCACCAACACCGGCTTCGGCAATGTGAACCTGATCGACCCCACGGCCGCTGCCACCGCCGAGATCGTCGTGATGCTGCTGGAACGGCTCGGGTGGCCGGTCGACGAGGAGATCGCGACCGCGCTCCTGACCGGGCTGGTGACCGACACCGGCCGGTTCCAGTACTCGAACACCACGCCCCGAACGCTGGAGGCCGCCGCCCGGATGGTGGAAGCCGGAGCACGACCCGAGATCATCGGCCAGCACGTCTACGAGGAGACGCCGTTCGGCTATCTCCATGCGGCCGGGGCGGTCTTGGGTAGGGCGCAACTTGACGCCGAGCGGCGGCTCGTGTGGTCGGTTCTCACCATCGACGACTTGAAGTCGGCGCGGATCGCGCCCACCGACACGGATCCGCTGATCGACGCCATACGCACGGCCGTGGAGTCCGACGTGGCCCTGTTGATCAAGGAGGTCGACGGAGGGAAGGTCAAAGCGAGCCTGCGGTCCCGCGGGCGAGTCGACGTCGGCGCCATCGCTGTGGAGTTGGGCGGGGGAGGCCACCACAACGCAGCAGGTTTCACTTTCGCAGGCAGCGCCGATGCAGCCGTGGAGGCGGTCCGGTCGCGGCTGGACCCGGTCGAGTGACCACCGGCTTCCTCGTCGTCGACAAGCCCTCGGGTATCACGTCCCACGATGTGGTGGACGAGGTTCGGAGGGCGACCGGCATCAGGAAGGCCGGGCACACCGGGACACTCGATCCGCTCGCCACCGGGGTGGTGGTCGTTGCCGTCGGCGGGGTGACTCGGCTGATCCGCTTCCTCCAGGACCTCGACAAGGAGTACGTCGCCACCGCCCGGTTCGGGGTCGCCACCGACACTCTGGACGCAGACGGCGCCGTCACCGACGAGGTCCCGATGGACGTGACAATCGATGACCTCGAATCTGTCCGGTCGCAGTTCGTCGGGGAGATCCAGCAGATCCCGCCGATGGTGTCTGCCCTCAAGAAGGACGGGCAGCGGCTCTACGACCTCGCGCGACAGGGGTTGGAGGTCGAACGCGAGTCCCGCACGATTCACGTCCACGAATTGGAGTTCTTGGACGTCGGTGACGGTGAGCACCCCCTCGTTACGTTTCGCGTCGTCTGTGGAAAGGGGACGTACGTGCGGTCGTTGGCCGACGACCTCGCCCGCGCCCTCGGCGGCTTCGCGCATCTGACGACGCTGCGCAGAACCCGCAACGGTGCGCTCACGGCTGAGGCGGCGGTCCCGGTTGACCAGCTCGATCGATGGATGGAACACCTGGTGACGCCGTCGGACGCGCTGAGCCACCTTCCGATCCTCGAGGCGGACGAGGAGATGGTTCGCCTCGTGGGTCATGGCAGGTCGCTGACTGCCGAGGGTCGGTCCGGAGGACTCGTCAGGGTGCTCGGTACGGATGGCACACTGATCGCGGTGTACCGAATCGAGGATGGGGTCGCCCGGCCAGAGGTAGTGCTGGCGTGATCCTGCGCGGAGATCCGTTCGGCTGGCACATCGATGCCCACTCCACTGCCGTGGCCATCGGCGTGTTCGACGGCGTGCACAGAGGGCATCAGAAGGTCATGAACGATCTCACCGCGATGGCGCGGAATCGAGGCATCGTTCCTGTCGCCCTCACTTTCGATCCGCATCCGCTGGAGTTTCTCGCGCCCGATCGCGCCCCGGACCTGCTGACGACCGTGGAGCAGCGCGCCGAGTTCCTCGGCCAATGCGGAGTCGAAATTCTCGGAGTGCTTCCGTTTCTCGAGATTCGGGATCTCGACCCGCGAGCGTTCGTGACGGAGATCCTTTGTCTTCGTTTGAAGGTTGCCGCCGTCGCCGTTGGCGAGAACTTCCGATTCGGACGCGATCGCGGGGGAGACCCCCGGCTCTTGGCCGAGCTGGGTGAGGTGAACGGCTTCACCGTCGACGTCGTGGAGATGTTGGGAGACGGCGGACCGGACGGCGTCATCTCGTCGACCCGGATCCGTGAACTGCTCATGGCCGGGGACGTGAAGATGGCGGCGGTACTGCTCGGGCGGCCGTTCGTCCTGTCGGGGCCGGTGATTCACGGGGATGCTCGGGGCCGCTCGATCGGATTCCCGACTGCCAATCTCCACGTCCCCGAGCGCATGGCAGTCCCCGCCAACGGCGTCTACGCCGCCCGGGTGCGCCGTCGCGGCGTCGTGCATCCGGCCGTTGTCAACATCGGCGTCCGACCCACCTTCGGCGTCAGCGCCCGAACGATCGAGGCTCATCTGCTCGACTTCGAAGGGGATCTGTACGGTGAGTCCATCGAACTGCACTTCATCGATCGAATCCGCGAGGAGCGTCGATTCGACGGAGTCGAAGCCCTGACCACCCAAATCGCAGCGGACCGTGACCAGGCTGCACACATCCTCGAGGAGACCGCATGACCGAACGCATTCGCACTGCGAGCCCCTTCGAAGAGCGCTACGGATTCTGCCGAGCGCTCCGCGTGGGCAACCGAATCGAAGTGGCGGGCACCGCTCCCATACCGCAGGATGGATCGGCGACTCCGCAGGACGCCCACGGTCAGATGTTGCTGTGCGGGCGCATCGCAATCGAGGCGTTGGAGCGCCTGGGCGGATCAGTGGCAGATGTGATCCGAACGAGGATGTTCATCACCGATGCAGCCGATGCCGACGCCGTCGGCACCGCTCATGGGACCCTCTTCGGAGCCGCCCGTCCGGTCTCGACGATGGTCGTGGTGGCGGGCTTGCTCGATCCGGTGTGGCGTGTTGAAATCGAGGTGGAGGCTGTGGTTGCGGATTCGCCTCGTTCCGACGAGGTGGTATCGTGACGGTGTCCCGCTTCGGGACCACCCCTCTTCCGAGGAACACAGGACCTTTTTCGCGCATATGAAGACCACTCAAGAGATCATCACCGAGTACGGAACCCACGACTCGGACACCGGCTCACCCGAGGTGCAGGTGGCGCTCCTGTCGGAGCGCATCAACCACCTGACAGAACACCTCCGCGAGCACAAGCACGACCACCACAGCCGGCGAGGCCTGCTGATGATGGTGGGGAAGCGTCGCCGCCTCCTGAACTATTTGCGACGCCAGGATGTCGAGCGCTATCGCTCTCTCATCGCGGCGCTCGGACTGCGTCGCTGACGATTCTCGGAAGGAGCAGCTTTGGCTGCTCCTTCTGCGTTCCGGCCTCACGGCCGGGATCACCTCCCGGAGCGTCGCTCCGGAGACAAACACGATGGAGTCAGTCGGTTGCTAGTTGCGACCTTTCGGTGAAGCCGAACGGTGACAACTGGTAACGGACCGGACTCCCTGACAAGAGGAGAAACCGTGTCCGAAATCACGGTATCCGGTGAGGTTGGCGGCAAGACGCTGTCCTTCTCGACCGGAAAATACGCCGGACAGGCAGACGGCGCCGTCGTCGCCCGTCTCGGCGAAACCGAAATACTGGTGACCGCCACCGCGAACAAGCGACTACGGGAAGGCATCGACTTCTTTCCGCTCACGGTCGACTTCGAAGAGCGGATGTATGCCGCGGGGCGTATCCCCGGTTCGTTCTTCCGGCGTGAGGGCCGACCCAGCGAACAGGGAATCCTTGTTTGCCGCCTCATCGACCGCCCCCTTCGCCCGTCGTTCAACGAGAACTACCGGTGCGAGACCCACGTGGTCATGACAACGCTGTCGGTCGACGAAGACAATCCGTTCGATGTCCTGGCGCTCAATGGTGCGTCAGCTGCACTGAGTGTGAGCTCTATCCCGTTCGAGGGTCCGGTTGCTGGCGTTCGTCTCGCACTCAAGGACGGCGAGTGGATTCCGTTCCCCACCTATGACGACCTCGATGAGTCCGTCTTCGAACTGGTGGTAGCCGGCGGACGCAACGCCGAGGGCGGAATCGACATCATCATGGTCGAAGCCGGTTCCACTCCTGATGGGTTGCGGCTCATCGAAGAGGGTGCGGCACCGTCCGATGAGGACACCGTCGCTCGGGGGCTCGAAGAGTCCAAGCAATACATCGGCCAGTTGGTCGACTTGCAGCTCGAACTCGAGTCCAAGGTCACCAAGGTCGAAGTCGAGTGGCCGGTTGCCGTCGATTACACCGACGAGATCAAGGCTCGGGTGGACGAGATCGCTCGTCCCAAGCTGGCGGATGCGGTGCGGACTGCCGACAAGGCTGCTCGCAAGGACGCGGAGTCCTCGGCTCGCGAAGCGACGCTGGCCGAGCTCGGTTTCGCAGATGACGATGCCGAGAGTCTGGCGATGGCCAAGAAGGCCTTCAACGCCGTGCTCAAAGACATGATGCGGCAGCGTGTCGTCGACGATGGCGTCCGTCTCGACGGTCGCGGAACAACTGACATTCGTCCGTTGAGCGCCGAAATCGGCGTGGTCGGCCGTGCGCACGGGTCCGGATTGTTCCAACGTGGCGAAACTCAGGTGTTGAACATCACCACTCTGGGGATGTTGAAGATGGAGCAGATGCTCGACGACCTCGGCCATGAAGACGGCAAGCGGTACATGCATCACTACAACTTCCCCCCGTTCTCCACCGGTGAGGCGGGTTTCATGCGCGGCCCCAAGCGTCGGGAGATCGGCCATGGGGTACTCGCCGAAAAGGCGGTCCACCCGGTTGTCCCGACCGAAGAGGACTTCCCGTACGCGGTGCGTCTCGTCTCAGAGGTGTTGTCGTCGAACGGATCGACATCGATGGCTTCGGTGTGTGCCTCCACGCTCTCGCTGATGGATGCGGGCGTGCCGATCTCGGCGCCGGTCGCAGGTATCGCCATGGGGCTCATCTACCGCGGCGGCAAGTACGTCACTCTCACCGACATCCTCGGTGCAGAAGACGCCCTCGGCGACATGGACTTCAAGGTGGCGGGAACGGCTGATGTCATCACCGCCCTCCAGCTCGACACCAAGCTGCAGGGTCTCCCCAGCGAGGTGTTGACAGGTGCGCTGGCTCAGGCGAAGGACGCCCGTCTCAAGATCCTCGAGGTCATGACTGCGACAATCGCCGAGCCGCGGGCCGAGCTGAACAAGAACGCCCCGCGCATCGAGTCGATCGAGATCCCCAAGGAGAAGATCGGCGAGGTCATCGGACCGAAGGGCAAGGTCATCCGGGAGCTCGAAGAGTCCACCGGTGCGACGATCGAGATCGAGGAGGAAGGCAACATCGGCATCGTCCGCATCGCCTCCACCGACAGTGAGGTTCTCGCCGCCGCCAAGGAACGGGTCATGCAGATCGCCTTCCCGCCGGAGCCGGAACTCGGAGCCGAGTACGTGGGCGAAGTGGTGAACATCACCAAGTTCGGTGCGTTCATCAACATCTTCCCCGGACGTGACGGACTGCTTCACATCTCGCGGATCGACGAGGATCGGCGAGTGGACCGGGTGGAGGACTACCTCTCCCAGGGCCAGAAGCTGAAGGTGCGACTCCGCGAGATCGACGACAAGGGCAAGTTGAGCCTGGAGCTCGTTGACAAGATCGAGCCCTCGGAGGCGGTCAAGAACAGGCCAGCCGACGACCGACGCGATGATCGTCGTGACGGTGGTGGCGACCGTGGCCCTCGCAACGACCGTGGCGGTCGTGACAGCGGCAATCGTGACAGCGGCAATCGTGACGGCGGGAACCGTGACGGCGGCAATCGTGACGGCGGCAATCGTGACGGCGGCAACCGGAATGATCGTGACCGCGGCAACCGCGCCGAGCCGGCGAGTACTGACACGGGCGGCGATCGCCGCCGTCCCGCTCGTTCCTTCGACGAGGCATTCGAGGAGATCGACCCCAAGTAGCTGAACAATCCCCAGCTCAGACGACACCCACCTCGACCGAGGTGGGTGTCGTCGCTTTTGTCCATTCCCGCTTTTGGTCGGCCCAGCGCTTCAAAAACAGTGCGCTACGCGTACCAAAAGCGGCTTTAGCGGACGAGTGGCTTGTACTTCAGGCGACTTGGGCGGGTGGCGTCGACTCCGAATTCGTTCTGCATCCACTCTTCGTATTCGGAGTAGTTGCCGGGGAAGAACCGAACGGCGGAGTTGCCTTCGAAGGCGAGGATGTGGGTGGCGATCCGGTCCAGGAACCAGCGATCGTGGCTGATGACGATGACGCATCCGGGAAAATCCTCGATCGCGCCTTCGAGCGCTCGCAGCGTGTCGACGTCGAGATCGTTCGACGGCTCGTCCAACAGGATCACGTTGCCTCCGGTGCGGAGCATCTTTCCGAGATGAACCCGGTTTCTCTCCCCGCCTGACAGCTCCCCGACTCGCTTCTGCTGATCCGAGCCTTTGAAGTTGAGGGATGCGACGTATGCCCGCGAGTTGATCTCCCGGTTGCCGATCTTGAGCAGGTCACTTCCCCCGCTGATCTCTTCGAACACCGTCTTGTCCGGATCCAGGGCGTCCCTGGTCTGGTCGACGTAGGCGAGGTCGACCGTCGTTCCGACATCGACCGAACCTGCGTCGGGTTGCTCTTGGCCGGTGACCATTCGGAAGAGGGTCGTCTTGCCTGCCCCGTTGGCGCCGATGATGCCGAGGACTCCCGCCGGGGGGATGGAGAACGTCAGGTCGTCGATGAGGAGACGGTCGCCGTATCCCTTCGTCAGGTTCTCGACTTCGATCACCCGGTCGCCGAGGCGCTGGGTGAAGGGGATCGAAAGCCGCAGAGCGTCGTCTCGCTTGTCCACCGATGATGCCTGGGACACCAACTGCTCGTAGGCGGCAAGACGGGCCTTGCCCTTGGCCTGCCGGGCTTTCGGAGACATGCGCACCCACTCCAACTCGCGACTGATGGTTCGCTGGCGTGCGGAGGCTTCCTTCTCCTCCTGCTGAAGGCGGGCCTGCTTCTGTTCGAGCCACGACGAGTAGTTGCCTTCGAAGGGATAGCCGCGTCCCTGATCCAACTCGAGGATCCATCCGGCGACGTTGTCGAGGAAGTAGCGGTCGTGGGTGATGGCGATGACCGAACCCGGGTAGTCCTTCAGGAACCGTTCCAGCCAAGCGACGGATTCGGCGTCGAGATGGTTGGTGGGCTCATCGAGCAGAAGCAGATCAGGCGAACTCAGCAGGAGTCGACAGAGCGCCACCCGCCGTCGCTCGCCGCCCGACAGATTGCTGACCGCAGCGTCGGCCGGGGGTACGCGCAGGGCGTCCATCGCGATGGCGACCTTCCGATCCAGTTCCCATGCACCGGCGGCTTCGATCTTCTTTTCGAGGACCGCCTGTTCTTCGCCGAGCTTGTCGTAGTCGGCGTCCGGATCAGCCCACGCCGCCAGCACCTCGTTGTAGCGGTCGATGAGAGCCTGGGTTTGGGCGACGCCGTCCATGATGTTGCCGAGGACGTCCTTCGAGTCGTCGAGTTGCGGCTCCTGTTCCAGCATGCCGACGGTATAACCGTCACCGAGGCGCGCTTCGCCCGTGAACTCGGTCTCGGCGCCGGCCATGATCCGCAACAGGGTCGATTTCCCTGCTCCGTTGTGGCCGATGACGCCGATCTTGGCTCCGTAGAAGAACGAGAGGGAGATGTCCTTCAGCACGTCCCGGTTGGGGGGGACGTGCTTGGAGCACTTGTACATGGAAAAGATGAATTCGGGCACCCGGCCGAGAGTAGTGGCGGGTCAGCCCACCATCGTCAGGCCGCCCGAGACGCTCAGGACCTGTCCTGTGATGAAGGCGGCGTCGTCCGAAGCGAAGAAACAGATTGCGCCGGGAAGGTCCTCGGGTTCGCCGATTCGTCCGAGCGGAATTGCCCGGCGAAACGCTTCTCGAAGCTTGTCGGGATTCGACGCGCTTGCAGTGACCCCGTCCAGAAGGGCGGTGTCGGTCGGCCCGGGGCACACGACGTTGAACGTGATTCCGTCCCTGGCATGCTCTCGGGCGAGCGTCTTCGACAGGCCGAGCATCCCTGCTTTGCACGCCGCATACACCGCCTCACCCGACGAGCCCACTCGAGCAGCGTCGGATGCGACGAAGACGACTCGTCCGAATTGTCGCGAGGCCATACCGGCGAGAACGGTGTGGGTGACGTTGAGGGGGCCGATCAGATTCACGTCGATCAGTCGCCGCCACTCGTCAGGATGGGTGTCTGCGAACGGCTTGAACACGTCCCATCCGGCGTTGTTGACCAGGATGTCAACCGGTCCTAGATCTCTTGTGATCGCCTCCAGGGCCGAGTCGACATGACTTCGATCGGTGATGTCGCATTGATATCCGCGGGCGGTGCCGCCCGCAGCGGTGATGGCATCGGCGACTGCGGCGGCTGCGGTCTCGGAGAGATCGAGGACGGCCACCTTCGCACCTTCGGAGGAGAATCGAACACATGTCGCCGAGCCGATACCGCCGCCACCGCCGGTGACGACGACGACCCGATCCTCGAGGCCCCTCACTGTCGGTCCGTCAGTGTCATCGGGGCAGGCTACCGCCGCTCGTTCACATGTCGCTGCCGCCAAAGCCGACGGTGGAGAGGAAGATGAGGCCCACCACCGGCACTCCGGCGGCAATCAATACATTCCGAATTCGCGCGGGAAGCCGGCTGCCGTCGATCGACGGCCGGAATGCGACGGAAAACGCCCACATCTCGAATGCCAACATCGGCGCATACCAGACCGAGGCGAGGATGACGTCTCCGACGTCGAATCTCCAGTTGTCGGCGATCCCGCCGATGACCGGTACCTGGCTGGCGATCGCTCCGACGCCGAGCAGTGCGCGGAGCCATGCCGGTCTTGGGCGGCCGAGAGCGATCGCACCCAGGATGACAGCGGGCCACATGACCGCGCCGCCCGCTCCCAAGAGGGCCAGGCTCCCGAAGCTGAGTCGCCACCACCCCGCCCCGCCGACCGCTCGCCGATGCCACGCCAACCCGAGGACCGTCCCGCAGATGACCGAGGCACCGAGGATGAACAGGGTGCCTGACCAACTGAATTCCGGATCGGCGCTGATGAAGCGCATCCAGGCCCGCATCGCCACGCCCCAGCCGAGTCCGAGGACCGCACCCGAGACGATCGGATGCCGTTGGATGACCGTGGTCTGAGCAGATGCTCGCGTTTCCGTGTCGTACATCGATTTCTCCTTTCGATGTACGGACGTCCGGGATGCGGCGTCCGGGTGACGTCAGAGAGAGATTTCGGACGGGTCGATGACCCAGACGTTCTCTTCGCCGAGTTCGTCGACGAGCGACCTCACCTGCTTGCCGATGGGGCCGTCCTCGCCGTTCCACATTGCGATCGCCTCGTGGGCGTGAGAACACAGCCACCCATCCCGACGGGCGGCGGCCGCTCCTGCCTTCTGCCGGTTCTCTGGAGCCTTCTTCTGCAACGTGACGACTCGGTCCGCCGCCGCGGCGAGCCGTCTGAAGGTCGCCTGGGAGTCAGGTGTCCAGACCGAATCGAAGTCGGGGTAGGCCAGAACGGGAATGAACGGGACCGCCACCTCGTCCGCGGCTTCGGCAGCCAGCGTCTCAGTTCCCAGGTTCATCGCGGTCAGGACGACGAGGTCAGGGTGGAGCGAACGCTTGGCGGCGATGACGTCGACCAGTCGCTGTTTGATCGCTCTCGCCTGCGGGGTGTCCCCGTACCCCCCGAGTTCGGGCGGCCGGTGTCCGATCACGACCAGGAAGCGGCCATCCGGCAGGTCTTCCGACGAAGACGCCAGTCGAACCCTCGGAGTGTCGGGAGGACCGACCTCGTGTGGCGTCTTCTGCCCCCGCCGTGACTCCTGGGTGGACGCCGCCTCGACCGCCAGCCGGTCGGCCATCCCGTTCCAATGATCACCGGCGTGGGCTTTCACCCATCGGAACACGATGTCTCTCTGCTGGTAGAGCTCGACGAGCGGCTCCCACAGGTCGCGGTTGGCGACCGGCTTGCGCTGGCTGTTCGTCCACCCTCGGGTGATCCACCCTTCCCACCAGCGGTCCCGGAAGCAGTTCACGACGTAGGTCGAGTCGCTAATGATCTCGAGCGGCCCGTCGATGCCGCGGACTGCTTCGAGAGCCGCGGTCAGTTCCATGCGCTGGTTGGTCGTCTGCGGGTCTGCCCCCGCCGCGAAGGGACCGTCCGGGACGATCCATGCCCATCCACCAGGTCCGGGATTCCCGGAGCAGGCGCCATCGGTGTACACGCGAGTTCTGGCCACGGCCCGATCTTGGCATGCGAACATGTCGGCGGTGTTCGCCCCGATCCGTTCGCTGACCGCCTTCACCCGTGGCGCCCCTCCGGCGCTGCTGGCGTCTGCCGCCGCGGTCACGTTCATGTTCTCGGCCACCCCCTTCCTGATCGCCGAGATCGCCGACCGGTATGACGTCGGTCGGGGTGACGCCGGGTTGTACTCCACCGTCCAGGTTGGTGCCTTCGCGCTGACGACCGTGCTGATTCCACGATTCGCACAGCCCTCGGTGTCCGTGTTCCGTGCCGCCGTCGGTGTGCTGGTGGTCGCCAACCTCTCCTCGATCTTCGCTCCTGGGTATCTGGCGCTGTTGGGGACCCGGGTCGTGGCAGGGGCGGCGGCCGGGACGATCACATGGTTGGGTTGGGCGGCGGCGATGGAGACTCGCCGGTCGCTGGCGGCGATGTCGGCGGTGGGTCCGGTGGCAGCGCTGGTGGCGGCTCCCGTCGTCGGACTGCTGGTGGGCCTCGGGGACGCGGCGGTGTTTGCTGTCATTGCCGCCGTTGCCCTGCCGGTGATGTTCCTGAGACTGCCCCCTTTCGGGACGCGACTGGTGCCCGGAGAGCGGAGTGGCTCGCGGTCCAACCGGGTGTTGCTGGGGGCCTTGTTCCTCCTGACGTTCGCTGGTGCCGGGCTATTCGTGTATCTGACGGTGATCGGAGTGGAACGTCTCGGGATGACGCCGTTCGAGGCCTCGCTGGGGTTCTCGCTGAATGCCGCAGCGGGTTTTGTCGGCGCCCGGCTGTCCGGGCGGCATCGCCGGCCCGGGGTGTGGTTGGCGACTGCCGGACCGGCCGCGGTCCTCAGCGTGCTCGGCGGCTCGGTTCTTTGGTTCTATGTGGGTCTGGCGTGGTGGGGACTTGCCTTCTGGATGGGTCTTCCCGGTGTGCTGGAGATGTTGGCAGCGCGGTCGCTGCGGCCCGACGAACGAGCGGGGGACGCCCAAGGGCTGATGGCTTTCGGGCGCAGTGCCGGGCCGGGGGTCGGCGGTGTGTTCGTCGATGGCGGGAGTTTCGAAGGTCTGGCGCTCGCTGCCGGAATCGGTCTGACCATGTCAGGGTTGATCGTCGTCGGCGTGCAGGAGGGTCGAGAGGCGTTGCCACCCAGCGATCTGCGCACGGTGGGCGGGGACCCATTGCAGTAGCGTCCGAGCCGTGCCGGAACTGCCCGACATCGTCGTCTATCTCGAGGCGTTGGAACGTCGCATCTCTGGGGAGACCGTTCGGGCGTTCCGGGTGGCCTCGCCGTCGGTGCTGCGGACCTACGACCCCCCGTACGACTCGGTGGTGGGGACGTCGGTGACGGGTCTGCGGCGGATCGGCAAGCGGATCGTATGGGATCTGGACGACGGGAAAGCACTCGTCATCCACCTGATGATCGCCGGTCGGCTGAAGTGGTCAGACAAGCGGGGCGGGGTGATCCCCAAGAAGGTAGGGCTGTGCGCCTGGGACTTTGATCACGGGATGTTGCTGCTCACCGAACAGGGGACGAAGAGGCGGGCAGGCGTATGGGTGTTCGCAGACGCTGCTGCCGCGGCAGCCGAAGACCGGAGAGGGGCGGAGCCTCTGGAGGTCTCTCTCGACGAGTTCACGGCAGCGATCACGAGGGAGAACCGCACCCTGAAACGGGCGTTGACCGATCCGCGCATCCTGTCCGGCATCGGCAATGCGTTTTCGGACGAGATCCTCTGGGCTGCCGGCATGTCACCCGTGAAGCGCACCGGGCAGTTGACCCTTGACGAGATCGGCGCCCTCTACGACGCGACGCGCGCGTCACTGACTCGCTGGACGGACATCCTGCGTGAGGCCGTCGGAGAGGGTTGGCCCGACAAGGTCACGGCCTTCCGGCCGGAGATGGCGGTCCACGGCAAATTCGGTGAACCCTGTCCGCGGTGCGGGTCGAAGGTGCAGCGGATCGTTTACGCCGCGAACGAGACCAACTACTGCGCCACCTGTCAGACGGGCGGAAAGCTGCTGGCGGATCGCTCCCTCAGCCGCCTCCTCAAGGACGACTGGCCGCGCACCCTCGAAGACCTGGAAGAACGCACCCCCTGACCCGCGTTCTTAGCGAACCGGCGCTACATGGATGAAGCGTTCTGGCGACCAAAAGCGGGGATGACCGGGGAACTATCTACGGGCGCGGGACGTCCCAACTCTGTCGAGTGAGAGGACCGACCATGACGAAGCTCCAATCCCCGGCACGCCTGCTCGCCTGGCTGGTGGTGCTTGCAATGATTGCGGCCGCCTGTAGCGGCGGCGACAGCAGCGAGTCAGGAGGTTCCGACGACGCCTCCGGAGACTTCCTTTCTGCCGACCAGACGGTGACGACTATGGCGGCCGAGGAGAACCTCGCGGAAGACGGAGCCGAATCTCCGCAGAGTGAAGCGACAGACTCGGACACCGGCGACACTCTCGGTTCGGGAGGGGTCGCTCCTCCGCTTGTTCAGACTGCGGCTGATCTCGGGCGCGACATTATTTTCACGGCGACCATGACGGTCGCAGTCGATGACGTGGCCGCATCGTCCACGGAAGCCACCCAACGCATCCAGTCCCTCGGCGGTTTTCTCTTCGGTCAGCAGACAACTGGTGATCCGGAACCACGCAGCACCCTTGTCTTCAAGGTGTTCCCCGATGACTTCCAGGAAGCGCTCGATCGCCTCGGGTCGATCGGCGAACTCCGCAGTCAGAATGTCTCCGCCGATGACGTGACCGAACGCGTCGTCGACATCCAGAGCCGGATCACAACGGCGGAAGCAAGCGTCGAGCGGCTCCGAGCCTTCCTGGACGGAGCCACGGACATCGACGCGATCGCTGATCTCGAGAATCAACTCCTGCAACGCGAGACCCAGCTCGAGACGTTGCGCGGTCAGCTGCGGACCCTCGAGGATGCAATCTCTCTCGCCACGATCACCCTGACGGTCACCGAGAATTCCGTGCGCCCGGCCGTGCGGGTGGACGTGACCGCCTATTCCGGCACCGACGACGACGGTCTCTCCTGTCCTGGACGCCGCGATCTCGCCGTCGATCAGGGCACGGATGTCACCGTCTGTTTCGAGATCTTCAACGTCGGGGATACCGATCTCACCGGCTTCACACTTCGCGACCCGGTGATCGATGTGGCCGAGGAGGATCTGATTCCCGTGTTCGGCGATATGGATCAGGTACTCGAGCCGGGCGAGTCGATCGTCATGGCAGCGCATATCGCTGCCGACCGGAGTTGGCGTACTCAGACGAATGTGACCGCCCTGCCTGTCGACGAGGACGGCAATGTCCGTGACGGACGCTCGGTTGCCAATACCTCCACCATCTCGATTTCGGCCGTGGATCCTGGAGGCGTGCCCGGTTTCGGGGATGGTCTGGAACGCAGCTTCGAGTTGCTCGTGATGCTCCTCCAGATGCTCGTCTACCTCGTGGCGGCGGTGATTCCGTTCTTCTGGATCCCGTTGGGCATCTGGTGGCTGTTCCGACGCGGCTCTCGGACCGGCGGCAAGTCAGCACAGCCGGATTCCAGTGACACGCCTGTCGAGCGGGAGCCTGAGTCCGACGACACGTCAGCCTCGGTCGACGCCTCGGGAGACTGAGACTTCGCGTCGCCCGACATGTTGCAGAGGTGTGGTGCGGCAGCGGGGATCGGGGCGTTCGTGCTTGGGCTGTGGATCGCGATCGCCAGCCTGGTGCTGACGATCAAGGAGCCGGCGATGGTCGAGCACTCGATGGCGGGTATTTGACCCAACTCGTCCTTCCTGTCGTCCCCTTGCGTATCGAACGTTTGTTCGATACGGTGACCGATCCGGATGCGCTGTCCGGAGTCCGGATCCAGGTCATCAGGAGTGGGTGTTGGCGAACGCGGCGGTGGTGGAGTCGTCTCCCCGATCGATCCCCGATCGATGGGATCTGCGGACGCGTCTCCACCAGCCTGAGACGGATCTGTTCTCACTCCAACCCGGCAGGCCGGTCGAACTGACCGGCCATGCCGGGTTCGGTCTCACCCGTCTCGGCTATCGGATGCTGGCTGAGTCGTCCCGTACCGCCCCCGTCGTGATCCTCGACGTACGTGGCTGGGCGTCGCCGCGAGCGGCATGGGAGACCGGTGTGGAGTCTCCGATCTTCGTTCGCTGTCCGGATCCTGGCCTGTGGCCGAGGGTCGCTGCTGCGCTGGTCGAAGGCGTTCCGGCCATGTATGCGGAGGTTCCCCGTGGGGTGCGGGACCAGGACCTCCGTCGACTGGCCGGACTCATCCGTGCACGTCAGGGGCGGGTGGTGTTTCGTCCGTTGGCAGGGGATTTGCCGTCGGGAGTCAGGTTCCTGCGGCTGCGGGCACGAGAGGTGCGATGGGAGGGGCCGGATGGCGGGCACGGCAGATTGCGGGGGCGACATCTGGTGCTGGAGGCGTCAGGGAAAGGTGTCGGAGGGATGACGAGGACGATCGAGGTGGATGATGCCGGAACGCACGATCTGCGTGTGGTGTCCGAGTTGGCCGCTGGGGCGGCCAGACGCGCCTTCGGATAGCCCGTTCTTCGTTGTCGGCGCCCAGGGCGTGACGCGGGTGGTGGCTGCGGATCCGTTGGCGTTGTCGGCGGGTGTGACAAGGGGCATGCCGCGAAGGGAAGCCGAAGGGTTGTGTCCTGCCGCGACCGTGCTCGTCAGGGATCTCGACGAAGAGTGGCGCCGGTTCGAACCGGTCGTGAGGATGATCGAGGAGATCGTGCCTCAGGTCGAGGTGGTGGAACCGGGTCTGGCGTTGGTCCCTGTCAGCGGGGCGGTCCGCTACTACGGGGACGAGGAGTCCGTGGTCGAAATCCTTTCGGGCAAGCTGACAGCCGCGGAGGTGGACGCACGGATCGGGCTGGCGGACGGTCCGTTCGCGGCCACTTGGGCGGCGCGGGTGGCGACGAGTTCACCGTTGGTGATCACCGACACCCGGTCGTTCCTGGCATCCCTCGACATTTCTGCAATCGACCACGACGACCTGGTTTCCACGTTCCGCTGGCTGGGTGTCACCACGCTGGGGGCGTTGGCGGACCTGCCGCGAGACGCCATCGCCTCCCGGTTCGGGGATGTCGGGCTGACCGCTCATCGGCTGTCCCATGGCGAGGATCGAATAGTTGATCCTCGTCGTATCCCGCCCGAGTTGGCGGTCGAGTCCCGGTTCGAAGAGCCGCTGGAACTCACCGATCAGGTTGCGTTCGCTGCCCGCGGGTTGGCGGTGAAGCTGATTGCAGGACTGCGACGGGAAGGGATCGCCCCTCATCGGATCGTGATCGAGGCAGAACTCGACGACGGTGAGGTGCGGTCTCGGGTCTGGCGTTCGTCCGACCCGTTCACCGATGAGGCGCTGGCGGACCGGGTGAGGTGGCAGTGCCAGGCGTGGGTGGACGAGGGCAGACGATCAGGCGGTGGGATCGTCCGTCTTCGGTTGGATCCGTCCGACTTGTCGGGGGATGGTCGCCAGCTCGGGTTCTTCACCGACGAAGCGGCGCGGGTGGAGGCGGAGCGTGCGCTGGCGCGGGTTCAGACCCTGGTGGGGCCCGACGCGGTCTTGGAGGCGGAGGCGCAGGGCGGGCGAATGCCGAGCGAGCGGGTGGCGTGGTTTCGATGGCAGGAACAGGTCGTGCGGTCGCGGGATGAGGCGGCACCGTGGCCGGGGACGACCCCGGCCCCGACCCCGGCGTTGGTGCCGCCCGAACCGGTGCCGGTGGAAGTGGAGTGGGATGACGGGATGCCGGTTCGGATTCGGCTGGGGGCGCGGTGGGAGCCGGTGCTGACCTGGGCCGGCCCGTGGCGGCTGACAGGGTCGTGGTGGAGGGGCGAGCCGCCCATCGACCGCTACCAGTTGGTGACGTCCGCCGGCGCCTTCCTCGTCCTGGTCCGTTCCTCCACCACCTACCTCGCCGGCGTCTACGACTGATCCCTTTTGGTACGCGTTCCGCACTGTTTTTGTAGCGCTGCTCCGCTAAAAAGCCGAAAGGGTCTGGGCGATGAGGGTGTGGGTGTGGAGGCGGAGGTCGTCGAGTTCCGCGGGGGAGAGACCTTCGGTTTCGATCGGTTCGTGGATGGCCACTGTGATGTGACTATTCCCCCGGATCCACGGGCTGTGCGGTTTCCACGCTTCCCATGTCCCGTTGATCGCCACCGGCAAGATCGGCATCCTCGCCGCCACCGCCATGGCGAACGCCCCCTTCTTGAACGGCTGCAGTTCGCCGTGGTAGCTCCGAGTCCCCTCCGGGTAGATGATGAGCGAGTGGCCGCGTTCGATGACCGGTTGTGACTGCCGATTCACCGAAGCGATGGCTGCCGCCCGGCCGCTCCTGTCCACTTCGATGATTCCGACCGCTCGCATCGCCTGGGCGAGAACCGGGATGTTGAACAGCTCCTTCTTCGCGAGGTACCGGATCGGCAGCGGGATGGCGGCGAAGCACGCCACGACGTCGAGATTGGAAACGTGATTGGCGACGACGACGTAGGAGCGGCTCGTGTCGACGTGATCGGCCCCGCGCACTTCGAGCGTGCAACTGGCCGCTGCCAGCCAGCGTGCCGCCCACCACTGGATGGTTCTTTCGATCCGAGGGTCGGTCGGGTTGCGGACGGCGAGAAACCAGGCGAGCAGACCTCCAATCACAGTTGTGTAGGCGGCCGTGAAGGCGAAGAACAGGG
The DNA here is from genome assembly GCA_040905965.1 of Acidimicrobiia bacterium. Classification (GTDB taxonomy): domain Bacteria; phylum Actinomycetota; class Acidimicrobiia; order Spongiisociales; family ZC4RG35; genus DATHWB01. Next base: position 7,062 of record JBBDQP010000011.1, on the reverse strand, counting down.
TGCGGGGGATGTCCCTGATGTAGGAGAACACGTCCAGCCAGGCTACCGATCCTCGCGCCCCCCGGACCGATACCCTCCTCCGTATGAAGACGGACAAGGCTGCGGTCAGGAACGCACTCAAGGACCGCCCGGCGGTCACTGCAGAGGAGTCGAACCTCGTCGCCGGCCACCTGAAGGCTTGGCTGGCCGACCAACCTCCGTCCCGGGTGCTGATCTATCTGCCGATGCCGGGCGAGGTGCATGTGACTTCGGTGGTCGATGATCGGCACCGCTGGTACACCACGCGCACCCCGGGCGGCAGCCGACCTCTCACCGTCCATCCCCTCGAGTCCGCCCGCGAGGTCCACCGCTTCGGCTACGAGCACCCGGTCGCCGACGCCGAACGCCTCGATCCGGCGGACCTCGACATCGTCCTCACTCCGTCGCTCGCCTTTGCCCATACGGGTGACCGGATCGGGTGGGGGATGGGCTATTACGACGGACTGTTCGTCGCAGCCGGCGACGTGACAGCGGTCGGAGTCACTTTGGAACGACTTCTCGTCGACACCCTTCCCGTCGAACCGCACGATCGTCGGATGAACTGGCTGGCGACTGACCGAGGTGTCTACCGCCCGGCCTGAGTCACACTGCGTCCCGTCGCCGCACCGCCCAGGTGAGGACGCCGACGCCGAGCACGAAGAGGCCTGCCACCTTGGCGACGGCTCCTCCGGCCCCGGGGGTGACGGTTCCCAACACCTCCAACGCATCCAGCGGCAGGTCCTCGATTCCGGCGTATCCGGACAGCGCGATGCGCCAGATGCTGGAGGGTCCCAGCCCGGACACGACCGAAGCGAGGATCCCTTCCCATACGAAGATGTAGGCGAGGCCGACGATCAGCGACCGGTCGATCAGGTACCCGAGCGGCAGGGCGACCGCCGCATATCCCAGCGCCGCCAGCCCGTACAGCAGCAGTGCCGGAACCGCCAGCGTCCAATCGCCGGTTACCAGCCCCGCCCCGATCCATCCCGGAAGCCACCCGATGAAGGCCACCACCAGGGCCGCCGTCGTCGCCGCCACCGCCGACGAGACGCTGAACCGAAGTGCCGACATCGGTGACAGGTAGATATAGGGAAGCGTTCCCTCGTCTCGTTCGTCCCGCAACACCGCCGAGGTCACGATCAGCAGGGCGATGGAGAGGGTCGCCGCCGGCACGATCGCCGTCGCCTCCCTGTACTCGAGCACGGCTGCGTCGACCGGATTCCCGGTCATCGAGATCCACGCCACCACTCCACCGACCGACGCCAGCAGGCTCATCCCCACCAGACGCTTCCAGCGCAAGGTGCGACCGAAGAGGTGCCTTACCAAAGTCCAGCTCATCGTCCGGACTCCACCAGATAGCGGAAGACCTGTTCCATCGACTCGTCGGCGGGGTTGATCTCAGTGATCCGCAGCCCACCTCGGACTGCCAACGCCGGTAGTGCGATGGCGAGCGCGCCCGGATCGGTTGACGAGATTTCCACGATTCCGTCGCTCAACTGCACTCCCTCGACTCCGGGCACAGCCCAAACCAGGGACGCCAGATCCCGACTGCGATCGGTGCGTATGCGTACCCGGCGGGGCTTGTCGGTCATCACCGCCCGCAACTGCTGGATGTCTCCGACCGCCGCCATCCGCCCGTCGACCATGGCCACCACTTGGTGGGTCATGCGTTCGACTTCGGCGAGCACGTGTGACGACACGATCACCGTCCGCCCTTCAGCCCCCAGCCGAACGAACAGCTCGATCAGTCCGGCGCGCTGGACAGGGTCGGCCCCGTTGAGTGGCTCGTCGAGAACCAACACCTGTGGGTTGGTGACGAGCGCAGCCGCCACTTTCGCCCGCTGCCGCATCCCCTTCGAAAAGCCTCCGAGCTTCCGATCGGCGGCGTCGGTGAGTTCGACAGTTTCGAGCGCGATCTCGGCCGCCCGCCGCGGATTTGGGAGTCCGGCGAGCGACGCCCGCAAGGCCACGAAGCGGCGTGCGGTCAGGTCCGGGTAGACCGCCTCGTCCTCCGGAACGAGGGCGACCTCCCGGTAGACGGATCGGTCCCTGCGAGGGTTCCGCCCGAGCACCTCGACGGTGCCCTGGGACGGAACATGCAACCCGGTGAGTACTCGCAGGAGCGTCGTCTTGCCCGCCCCGTTGGGTCCGAGCAGCCCGGTGACGCCCGGTTCGAAGTCGACGGTCACCTCGGATAACGCGACCTTCTGACCGAACCACTTGGAGATCTCGATGGCACGGACAGTCATGCCAGCCTCCGATATCGCCGATAGGCCCAGACCGCACCGAAGACGGAAACGAACCCGATGGCGGCGAGCGACACCCACGGGTCGAACCCTGCCCGCTCGGGCCAGTAGTCGCCGAGGTCGACGTCGAATATCCAATCCCGCACGTACCGGGCGTGATCGTCGAGAGCAAGGAGCGAGGCGTAACGGGAGCCGGGGAAGCCGGCCTGAGACAGGATGCCGGCCAGGTTGCCCCCTGCGAGCAGTACCGCGAGGAAGGTGGCGGCGGCGAAGCTGGTCCGGTCGATATGGGTGCTGATGATGGCAAGGACCCCGCCGTGGACGAGGATGAATCCTGCGGCGGCAGCCGCCACCTTCCACAGCACGTCGAGGTTCCCGCCCAGGTACCCGAGGAATCCCTCCTCGGCCAGTGCCGCCGCTCCCAGATGGAACAGCAGTTGCGGCACCAAATAGATGCCACCGGCCATCACGAGATAGGCGACCGCTTTGGCGCCGAGGTAGTCGCCGACCGTCAGCGGGCGTGAGAAGTAGACGGAGAGGACGCCCTGGCTGCGGTCCGGGCCGAGCAACTCGGGGATCGTGATCGCCAGGAACAGGAGTGCGATGCGGGAGTAGAGGTCGAAGAGCTCGGGATAGGAGGGGAGACCTTCGGCGACTGCCCCTCCCAGCGACCCGAACACGAACAACAGGCCCACCAGCACCGCCGCGATCAACAGCCCGATGGAGAGCAGTGCCCACGGAAGAATCTTGCGGCGGGCTTTGCGACGCAGCCCGAGAATACGTCGTACGCCGTCCCGTACGATGGCACGTCGGGTGGCGGAACGTCCCCGCAGGTCGCCCGAGTAGCTGCGGTATCCGCGGTCGTAGATGACAGCGTCGCTCATGACCGCAACTCCTGAGACTGACGGAGGAACTCGTCTTCGAGGGTGATGGCCGCTCGGCCCATTCGCAGAATGCCGGCGCCGGTGTCAGCCGCGACTCGCATCACTGCGTCGAAGGTGGTGTCGTCGGCCGATCCGACGGTCACGACGTGCCCGAGTGTGGCGGCATCGAGGCCGGCTGCGATCAGAGCCGTGGCGAAACCTTCAGGATCGGACAGGACTTCCACCGCGACCGTGCCGGTGGCGATCCGCTCGCCGAGCGGCCCGGACCGGATCAGTCGGCCACGGTCCAACATCACCACCCATTGGCAGGTCTCTTCGATGTCGGAGAGCACATGGGAGGACACGATCACATTGATGCCGAATCCGCCCAGCCTGCGAATGAGGGCGAGCATCTGTTCCCGACCGGCGGGATCGAGCCCTGAGGCGGGTTCGTCGAGCAGCACGAGGCGCGGGCCGTGAACGATCGACTGGGCGAGCTTCACTCGCTGCACCATGCCCGTGGAGAAGTCGCCCAGATACCGGAAGCGCTCTTCTTCGAGACCGACAAGGAACAGCGTCTCGGACGCCCGTCGACGAGCATCCTTGGGAGGAACACCCGCCATCTCGGCGGCGAATCCGACGAAGTCGGCGGCGGTCTGGTCCTTGGGGAGGCAGTTGCCTTCCGGCATGTAGCCGACGATGGAGCGGACTGAGATCGGGTCGGTGGCGGCATCGTGGCCCAGCACCCGGATCGACCCGGCGGTGGGATGCACGAGACCCAGCAGGGACCGAAGCATCGTCGTCTTCCCAGCCCCGTTGGCGCCGACCAAACCGGTCACACCAGCGGGAATCTCCAAGTCGACGTTGGTGAGCGCGACGATGTCACCGAAGCGGTGAGTGAGGTCGTCGATGGTGACGATCGGTTCAGTCATCGGCGACAGCCTGGCATCAACTTGTGCCAACAACCATCGGGGTTCCCCCTGAATCCCACCCCGTGACGGCGTCGCACATCAGGGTCGAGTTCTGTTCAGGGCGAACTTGGGGACCACATCGGCGCGCCGGCAGCACGATCGCGTATGCCAGCTGCGCGGACGAGCACAAGGAGGGACAGACGTGGCATTGCGCCAGCGTATTCGTGTGGGACGCTCCCACTGGTCATCGTCGAGGATCGACCCCGCATCGCGCCACGTATGCTGACGGTCCATTACCGGTTGGGAGTCAGAGTTCGTGGAATCTGAGCAGACTGGTGGCGCAGAGCGGTCGGAGGCGCTGCGGCGCATCGGACATTCGCTGCGGACTCCGCTCACTGCAATCACCGGGGCCTCCCGCATCCTGGCCTCTTCCGACCTGACCGGCGACCAGCGGTCCTCACTCGACGTCATCGATGGCGCATCCGAGGCGCTCCTCTCGGCCATCGACGACCTGCTGGACATCTCCCAGATCGAGATCGGTGGCATCCAACTCCAATACATTGCGTTCCGCCTCCCCGATGCCCTCCGAGAAGCGGTCCGACCTGTTCGGGCGCTGGCTGCCGACCGCGGCATCGAAGTGACACTTCACGGGTTGAGCGCACTCCCCACCGACGTCGTCGGAGACCCGGGACGCCTCCGGCAGGTGATCACCCGGCTCGTCGACAACGCGGTCAAATACTCCAATCGGGGGCGAGTGCAGGTCGGCGCCGAGCTCGTCGATCATGATCACCGAGCCGTCACCGTCCGGTTCGCGGTGCGGGACACCGGCTTGGGAATCGCCCCAGACGACATCGAGCGGATCTTCGAGCCGTTCGCCCAGGGGGGCGAGGGCGGTCGAGTCGTCAGCGCTGGCCTCGGCCTCACCATCTCCCAGGCGGTCATCAAGGCGATGGGGGGCGAGATCCGGGTGGCCAGTCGGCTGGGTCAGGGCTCCACCTTCGACTTCACCCTCACCTTCCCGCGACATCTGTCTGACCACCGGCTCGACGCGCCTGGCGAGTTCGAGAACCGCTGGGTGGTCGTCGTTGGGGACCGTCCGGCGTCGAATCGGTCTTTGGCTGTCGCACTGCGGAGCGGTGGACTCGAGCCGTCGGAATTCACCAACATCCCGCTCGCGTCCGCCTCAGTTGCCCTGGCTGACGATCCGAACGTCGCCCCGGCGGCGATTGTTGCCGCTCCGACTGAAATGCCATTCGCCGTCGCATCCAAGGTGATGCGCGACCCTCAACTCTCCCGGTCGCCGCTCGTGTTGGTGCCACCGGTAGGGGAAAGACACGACAGTGAAGAATGCATGCGTCTGGGAATCCCTGCCTACCTCCCGCAGCCGGTGTCGCCGGTGGACTTGATCGAAACCGTCGGGATCCTCGCCTCGTCGACGAGTCTTCCTCCGCTGATCACGCGACATTGGTTGCGGGAGCGCCGCAACCGTCTTCGGATCCTCGTGGTCGACGACTCACCGACAGGACGGGCGCTCGTCATGCGCGGACTCGGCGCGGTCGGCCATGAAACGGCGGCTGCCGCCACCGGGGTCGAGGCCCTCGAGATGCTGGGTGCACAGTCGTTCGACATCGTGCTCATGGACATGGAAATGCCGGAGATGGATGGGATCGAGGCGACCAAAGCGATCCGGGCGGGAGGTTCCACGATCCCGATCATCGGGGTGTCCGCCCATGCCTTCACAGTGGACCGTCAGGCCTGCCTGGAGGCGGGGATGAACGACCACTTCGTCAAGCCGTTCCGCATCGAGGCAATCCAGATCGTGATGGAGCGTCTGGTACACGCGCGGTAGCCCAGACAGGGCGGCTCTTCAGTCACCCGTGACTCTCTCGCCCCTGGCGGACGACCGCCGCTCCGCAAGCGGCGTTCTGGTGGATACGATGACCGGATGGACGCCTATGAGCCGGTGAATGCGGTGCGTTTCGTGACTGCGACGAACCTCTTCGACGGTCACGACGCTTCGATCAACATCTTTCGGCGGATCTTGCAGGCTTCGGGTGCCGAGGTGATCCACCTGGGGCACAACCGGAGTGCGGGCGAGGTGGCGGCGGCAGTGGTGGAGGAGGACGCGCAGGCGGTGGCCGTCACGTCCTATCAGGGCGGGCATATGGAGTACTTCCGCTATCTGCGTGAACTGCTGGATGCCGCCGGTCGTACCGATGTCCGGATCTTCGGCGGGGGTGGCGGCACCATCCTGCCTGAGGAGGCCGAGCTGTTGGCGTCAGAGGGCGTGGCCCGCATCTTTTCTCCCGATGACGGTCGGCAAATGGGTTTGCAGGGGATGATCGACGAGATGTTGCGGGCGTCGGACGTGGCATCCGGAGAGTTGGGGGAGGTCGATGTCGAGACGCTGTCGACGGATTCGACGATGATGATCGCCTCGTTGTTGTCAGCGAAGGAGAATCATCCCGACAAGTATCCGGATGTCTTCGAGCGGGTTCGTGCTCGGGCGGCTTCTTGGCCTGGTCGGGTGTTGGGTATCACCGGGACGGGGGGTTCGGGGAAGTCGTCGTTGACCGATGAGCTGGTGCGCCGGTTCCTGATGGATTTCGCGTCCGAGACGGTGGCGGTGTTGTCGGTGGATCCGACCCGGCGCCGGTCCGGTGGGGCGCTGCTCGGTGACCGGATCCGCATGAACGCGTTGCCTCATCCGCGGGGGTTCATGCGGTCGATGGCGACTCGGCAGGCGCACCGTGCGCTGTCCCAGGCGGTGTCGGACGGGATCGCCGTCTTGAAAGCGGCCGGGTTCGATCTGGTGATCGTCGAGACGTCGGGGATCGGCCAGTCCGACACCGAGATCACCGACCACGCCGACGTGTCAGTGTATGCGATGACCCCTGAGTACGGGGCGGCGACTCAACTCGAGAAGATCGACATGCTGGATTACGCAGATCTGATCGTGGTGAACAAGGCGGACAAGCCGGGAGCGGAGGACGCCGTACGCGATGTGCGTAAGCAGTACCGGCG
>JBBDQP010000010.1:0-11629 GCA_040905965.1 Acidimicrobiia bacterium | reverse complement strand
AGGATGTGACGCAGACGTACCGCGTCGACCAGTGTCCGAGCGGACTCGCCGATCACCGAAACCAACGCACCACCCGGCGGCAGGGCCGCCACCGCACGTTCCGCCTCTGTGCGCAGATCGACATCGTCGCGGGAGATCATCACCGAATCGGTCAACGCCCGTGAGGACACGAGAAGGTTGTCGAGGTGATGGGTCATCTCGCCTGCCTGTCCGATCAGATGCGACATCATCTCCTTGATGACCTGCGGGTCGTCGGGCTGCTGCCACAGAAGGGACAAGAAACCGACCATCGCGGTCAGCGGAGTACGCAACTGGTGGGCGGTCGCCGACAAGAACGCTTCCCGCTCGGCGATCACCGCCCGGAGGTCCGCTGTCTGTTCCTCGTGCTCTTCCAGCAACGCCGCCATCCGATACGACACCCCCGCCACCCTGGCGAGAGTCTCACAGATGGCGATCGCAGTCGGATCCAACACAGTGTCACGATGAACCACCAGCGACGTCACCCCAGCGCTACCAGCATCCAACTCGAACACCATCCCGTCAGCCGGCGCAACCGACTCACCTGCCACCAGCTCCGCATCGGCGCTGACCAACGTGTAGATCGCATCAGTCAAACGCCGACCAACCTCCGAAGTGGTCAAGGAACCGTGCAAATCAACCGTGACATGAAGCAGATCGTCGATCCGTTCACGATCCCGAGTCAACTGATACCAACGCATGTGCATCCGAAGGACGACAACGATCATCACGATCACAACCGGAGTCACGGCCGGCATCGCCAGAATGCCGAGAGCCCCCGTCGAGCCCAACAGCACCTGGACCGCTCCGACCTGAACGGTGTCACGGAACTCAGACCGGATGGCGGAGATCCAGGACTCGGACCTGCGGAACGAGACGAGAGTTCCGAAGATGACGGTCGTCGAGAGAACATACGTGGCACTGGCGAAGAGAACCGACATCACCGCCCGGATGTCGGTTTCGAATCCGATGAGGGCCGCCACTGTCGCCGCCAATGCGGCGGCCACAGTGAAGTGGGCCACGTTGAAGGCGACCTTCAAGCCCCGCTTGATCACTCGTACGTTGACCGCCACCGTTCCGAGGCCGAAAACGAGCACGGAGAGTTCCGGCCCGAGCGTCACCAACAGCAGCGGGAACAGCGTCTCCTCGTAGCTGAAAATCTCACTGCGATCGCCTTGGGTTCGCCGACCACGCATTCCCGCACGCACGATGGCCAGGGCAAGCATCCCCGCCGCCAGTCCAAACATCGACTGAAGGCCAAACTCGGGAGCGGCAGACCAGGCAGCTGCGACGACCGCAACGACCGCAACCACACTGAGGCCGGCGACATAGGTCCTGACGGGAGGCGGCATGCGAGGCTCTGACACGGTGTCAGCGTACGCCACCACCATCCACCACAACGGGGTGTCCTCAGCTCTTCGGGAACTCCACCCGGAACACCGTCCACCCGTCCGCCCGGCGATAGGTGACGTCGCCGCCCATCAGACGAGCGAGCAGCCGAGCGACGTACAAGCCGAGCCCGACGCCCTCCGGATCGGCCGAAACGACGCCCTGACCGCGTGCGGACTCGAACGCCTTGCTCTCGACCGCAGGCGACAGCCCTGGTCCGTCGTCTCGGACCTCGATCCACACCCGGTCCTGGTCGATCCCGGTGTGAACCTCGATCGAGCTTCCACCGTGGTTCTTGGCATTCGCCAACAGGTTGCGAAGGATGTGACGCAGACGCACCGCGTCGATCATTGTCCGGGCCGACTCGCCGATCACAGAAACCAAAGGGCCACCCGGCGGCAGGGCCGCCACCGCACGTTCCGCCTCGGCGCGCAGATCGACATCGTCGCGGGAGATCATCACCGAGTCGGTCAACGCCCGTGAGGACACGAGGAGGTTGTCGAGGTGATGGGTCATTTCGCCGGCCTGTCCAACCAAGTGAGACATCATCTCCTTGATGACTTGCGGGTCGTCGGGCTGCTGCCACAGAAGGGACGAGAAGCCAACCATCGCTGTCAGCGGAGTGCGCAGCTGGTGAGCAGTCGCCGACAGGAACGCTTCTCTTTCGGCGATCACCGCCCGAAGGTCCTCCGCCTGCACCTCGTGTTCCTCCAGCAACCCCGCCATCCGATACGACACCCCCGCCACCCGAGCAAGGGTCTCACAGATGGCGATCGCCGTGGGCTCCAACCGTGTGTCGCGGCGCACGACCAACCTCCTCGGCCCGGCACTGCCGGTGTCGACCTCGAACACCATCCCGTCGGTGGGCGGCTCGGCTCCGCCGGACACGAGGTGCGCCTCGGCACTGATCAGGGTGTACAGGGCGGCAGACAGACGACGTCCGACCTCGTCGGTCGTGAGCGAGCTGTGCAAGTCGACGGTGGCGTGCAGGAGATCGTCGATCTGTTCACGGTCACGAGCCACTTCGAACCATCGGCGGTGCACCTGGAGGACGACAGCAAGAGTCAGGACGGCGACCGGGGCCAGGGCGGGCACCGCCAGGATCCCGATGCCGGCCGTGGTGCCAAGCAGCACTTCGGCGCCGACCACCGAGCCCGTCTGCCGCACCTCCTTCCCCGTCACCTCCCGCCATCCACCGGCACCAAGCAACGACATCAGCGTCCCGAAAATGAGGATCGCCAGTGCTGCAAAGAGGGCGCTCCCGACGAGCACCGCGATGATCCCCCGACCGTCGGCTGCGATGCCCACCAGCCCGGCGGCAGCCCCGCCGACGGCAGTCGCCAGCGTGAACTGACTGACGTTGAACGCAAGCTTCACTCCACGCTTGTGTTCGACGAGGTTGACGTACACGGTGCCGATGGCGAACGAGAGAACCGACAGAGCCGGTCCGATCGTCACGAGGAGCACGGGGAACAGCGCCTCCTCGTAGCTGTACATCTCGCTGCGTTCACCGCGGAACCGACGAAGCCGCATCTGACCTTGCACGATCCAGACGGCCAGGACGCCGACCGCAAGTCCCAACACTGATTCGAGACCGGGGGTCACCGACAGGACGGCGAACACAACCGCCGCAGCGGCCAGTAGTCCCAGCCCGGCCACGTATGCCCGGAGGGCGAACGGCGATCGCGCATCTGTCACGCGCGCCAGGGTACGCCAGACGCCGCCACGATTCGGCGCACATGCCGTAGATTCGCGTCCTGTGACCGAACGACATCTCCTCGTGACCGGCGCCAGCCGGGGAATCGGCGGCGCTGCCGCGATCGGTCTCGCCGAACACTTCCCTGCGATGACGTTGGTCGGCCGGAGCCCGGAGCGACATCGAGAGGTCGTCGACGCGTTGGACGCTCGCGGAGTACGGACCCAGTTCGTGGAGTGTGATCTGTCGTCGCTCGGATCCGTCGACCGGGCCATCGCTTCGGTCGAATCCCCCGTCGACGTGCTACTCGCCAATGCCGGGGTGGGAGGCCAGCGCGGGGTGACCCAGGACGGTTTCGAGATCCACTTCGGCGTCAATCATCTCGCGCACCATCTTCTCGTGACGGGACTCGCCGATCGCATCCATGACCGGGTGGTGGTCGTGTCGTCCAATGCTCATTACGACTCAGTGGATCTCGACCTCGACGCCATTCGTCGTCCAACGAAGTCGCTGACTGGTATCGGTGAGTACCGAAACTCGAAACTGGCGAACGTGTTGTTCGGCCGAGAGCTCGCCCGTCGCCACGACTTCGGGGTCGTCATCGTCCACCCGGGCGTGACCGCCACGGCCATCTGGCGGCGCATCCCCTGGCCGATCCGCCCACTGATCACCCGCAGCATGGCGACACCCGAGGAAGGAGCAGACACACCGGTGTGGGCTGCCACGACCCGAGGGCTGCAGTCAGGCGGGTACTACGCCCGGCGCACTCTTCGCATCCCGAGCGAAGAGGCGATGGACGACGAGGCGGCGCAGGAACTGTGGGAACGAAGCGAAAAATGGGTGGCAGAACACCGGAGGACGCGATGAAGGTCGGAGTGCAGTTGCCGGAAGTGGAGCGGGTCGTCCGCTGGCCCGAAGTCGCCCGAATGGCCCGACTGATCGAAGATTCCGGATTCGACTCGATCTGGGTCGGCGATCACCTCCTGTACGAGGAAGACGGCGTGAGATCAGGGCCGTGGGAGGCATTCACGCAACTCGCCGCCATCGCCGCCGTGACCAAGAGGGTGGAGATCGGACCGCTCGTCGCTGCCCAGCCGTTTCACGAGCCGACCATCCTGGCCAAGCAGGCGGCCACCGTCGACGAGATCAGCGGAGGGCGCCTCACGCTCGGCCTCGGCGCCGGATGGAACCGTCTGGAGTTCGACGCCTTCGGCCTGCCATACGACAAGCGCGTCTCCCGGTTCGCGGAAGGCTTCGAGATCATCCGACGGCTGCTCGCCGGCGAGACCGTCACCTTCCACGGCGATTTCTACGACGTCGATGAGTGCGTCCTCCTTCCCCCCTCGGCCCGGCCAGGCGGTCCCCCGCTGATGATCGGATCGAATAGCGAGCGCATGCTCTCGATCGCCCTCCCTCATGTCGGCTCGTGGAATTCGTGGTTCACCGACTTCGGAAACGACCCCGCCCGGCTCCCGGCGCTCGTCGCCAAGATCGAGGAGGCGTGTGACCTGGCCGGCCGTGACCCGGCAACGCTCGACAAGACGGTTGCGGTGCTGTTCCAGTTGCCGGGGGCCGGCGGTCGGCGGCTCTCGCGCAATCCGATCCACGGCGACGTCGAAGCCATGGCCGAGGCAATGCACCAGGTGGCCGCCGCCGGCATCGACGGCATCCAGCTGGTCCTCGATCCGATCGACGAGCAGTCCATCGCCACGATGGCAGACGTGCTGGCATCCTTCCGCGGATGAAGCCGCCTCTCGAAGCCCTGTTCCGGACAGCCAAGGAGACCATCACCCGAACGCGGTGGGACGTCATCGTGGTCGGCGCGGGCCACAACGGGCTGACCGCCGCCGCCTACCTCGCTCGCGCGGGGCGAACCGTGCTGGTGGTCGAACGGCGAGACCGAATCGGAGGAGCAGCGACGCTCGAAGAGATGTGGCCGGGCTACGTCATCTCACCGTGCGCCTACCTGGCGGGGCTGTTCGGCGATCGGGTGATCGACGAACTCGACCTGCGCTCCCGCGGGCTCGAAATCGTGATGGGAGACCCGTCCTATTTCGTGCCCTTCTCCGACGGCAAGTCGCTGACGGTGTGGAGTGACGACGCCTCCACCCACGAGTCGATCCGTTCGTTTGCGCCTGATCAGGTGGAGGGATGGGTCGCCCGCAACGACCTCTTCGACCGGATGCGAGACGCCATCCGACCCGACGACGAACGGGACATCTGGCTCGACCTCGAACCCACGCGGGCGGAGATCGAGCGGAGGCTCGCCGGAGACGAGGTGGCCCTCGCCACCATGTTCACCGACTCCCAAGTCGAGAATCTCCGCCGCTTCTTCACCGACGAGCGGATGGTCTCTGCCTACGCCGGACAGGGGATCATCGGCACGAACGCCTCCCCGTTCGATCCAGGAACGGCCTCCGTCGACTTCCACCATTCATCCGGCCGCCAGGAGGGGGTCCCGGGCGAGTGGGGGTTTGTGATGGGGGGGATGGGAGCGGTCTCGGTCGCGTTGGCGCGGGCGGCCGAAGAGGCCGGGGCGGTGATCGCGACGGACGTGGACGTCACCGGGGTCCTCCCCGGCTCGGGCGTGGTGCTCGCCAACGGCGACATGGTCGAGGCGGGCGTCGTGATCTCGAACGCCGACCCGGTCCGAACCGCGGCGATGCTCGGCGACCCTGTGTTCTCCGCCCGGGTGGCGAGAACACCAATCGAAAGCGCAACGGTGAAGGCGACCTTCGCACTGTCCGCCCTGCCGGACTTCGGGGTCGGCCACGCCACCCGCGCCCAGGTCGAGATCGTCCGCAGTGCGGAAGCGATGCACGAGTCGTTTCTGGCTGCCAAGGCGGGAACGGTCACCGACGAGCTCTGGTGTGAGCTCTACTTCCAGACCCCGTACGACCCTTCGATCGCTCCCGAAGGCAAGCACGTGCTCTCGGCCTTCTGCCAGTACGTGCCGTATGCGTGGGCTGACGACCGCAGCTGGGACGGACACCGGGCGGAGGTGGGCGAAGCCGTCACCCGCTCCATCGAGAGGTTCGCGCCCGGCTTTTCCGATCTGGTCGAACACATCCACATCCAGGGCCCCCCGGATATCGAGGAGTCGATCGGCCTCACCGGCGGTCACATCTTCCAGGGCGAAATTCTCCCGCAGTACATGTGGGAAAACCGGCTTCCGTACCGCACCGGAATCGACGGCGTCTACCTGTGCGGCGCCGCGACCCATCCGGGCGGAAGCGTCATCGGCATCAACGGCCGCAACGCCGCGATGACCGTGCTGCAGGACACGGTCTGATTGTGCAGGGGGACGACCCCCCGGCACCCCCCGAACAGCAGACCGCCACCAAAGGGCCCCAACATCGCACCCAAGCCTGATCGCCGCTGTTCGCCGTGCCTTCATCCTCTTCATGCGCCAGGACGTACGCGCATGACCTCAGCGGTCGACGTCTCCCATGACAGGGTCGAGCGAGGCGATGGTGGCCACGGTGTCCGCCACGAGAGTGTCGGCCATCATGATCGGCAGGGCCTGCAGGTTGTAGAAGGACGGGGCGCGGGTGTGCATTCGCCACGGCTTGCCGCCGCCTTCGGAGACGAGGTAGCAGCCGAGCTCGCCGCGGGGAGATTCGACGGCGACATACGTCTCGCCCGGTGGCACGGTGAAGCCTTCCGTGAAGATCTTGAAGTGGTGGATCAACGCTTCCATCGACTCGTCGATGCGGGCGCGGGGCGGCGGTGTGATCTTGCGGTCATCCACCCGGTAGTCGCCCTTCGGCATCCGATCCATCGCCTGTTCGACGATCCTCATCGACTGGAGGATCTCGTCGACCCGAACCCGGTAGCGGTCGTACGTGTCGCCGTGCTCTCCCACGGGGACGTCGAACTCATAGGTCTCGATGCCCGAATACGGGAATGCCCGGCGGAGATCCCAGTTCACTCCGGTCGCCCGCAGGGTCGGGCCGGTGATCCCGTACGCCAGACACTCGTCGGCGGTGATCACACCGACACCCTGAGTGCGATCCAGCCAGATCGGATTGTTCCGGAGCAGGTCGTCGTACTCGGCGAGTCGACCCGGCAGGGTGTCGAGGATCTCGCGGACGTCCTGACGCCACCCGGGAGGGAGGTCGGCGGCGAGTCCGCCTGGCCGGATGAAGTTGTGGTTCATCCGCAGGCCGGTCGTCTTCTCGAAGAAGGCCAAAATTTGCTCGCGCTCCCGGAAGCCGTAGATCATCATCGACAGGGCGCCGATATCCATCCCGTTGGTGGCGAGGGCCACGAGGTGCGAAGAGATCCGGTTCAACTCGGTGAGGAGGATGCGCATCACTTGCGCCCGCTCCGGGACCTCGACGCCGAGGAGGCGCTCGACCGCCAGGCTGAAGCACAGCTCGTTGTGGAACGGGGCGAGATAGTCCATCCGGGTCACATTGGTGGGACCCTGGAGGAACGTCAGCGTCTCGGCGGTCTTCTCCATTCCCGTGTGGAGATAGCCGATGATCGGCTTGGTCCGCCGAACGATCTCTCCGTCCAGTTCGAGTTGTAGGCGAAGGACGCCGTGGGTGGACGGGTGCTGTGGGCCCATGTTGATGAGCATCCGCTCGTCGTCTGCGCTGGACTCGTCGTAGAGGAAGTCGTTGTCGACGACGGTCCCCAACTGCTCTGCCAGACGCCCCTCCGTTTCGGTGAGCTGCATCTTCTGGGAGCCCTCGTCGGTCGAGGCCGTCTGCCATTCACGCGGCTCCGGCTCTTCGGTGCCGGACACCCACATGTCGACCGTCTCGAGTTCGGCGTCCGTCGTCTCTTCGGTGGTAGTCGCGTCGCTCATCGCTCAGGTGACCTTGTGCGAATCTTTGAACTGAACGGGAACCGAGCCGGTCGAGAAGTCCTTGCGCAGCGGGAAGCCGACCCAGTCGTCCGGCATCAGAATCCGGGTGAGATCGGGATGGCCGTCGAAGATGATCCCGAACATGTCGTACGCCTCGCGTTCTGCGAAGCCGGCACCTGGCCAGATCGGGGTGAGCGACGGAACGGTCGGCTCTTCATCCCCGACGGCTGTCATCAGCCTCAGACGCAGCATGTGTTGATGGGAGAGCAGGTTGGCGACGACATCGAACCGGGGCCTGCGCTTCCGGTACCAGTCGACGACGGTCACGTCGACGCACACCTCGAAGCCCGCCTCCTTGGCCGCCGCACCAAACTCGCCGAACTGTTCGGAAGGAACGTGGATGACGTCCTGGCCGGAAGAGAGTGACCATTCCGCATCGTCGAACGACTCCATCAGCCCAACGAGAATCTCGTGTTCGGGAAGAACGCGCTGCGAACCCGGCTCGACCGCCTCATCCGGATTGCCGACCAGATCATCGCCGGGGTGAACTGCGGGTCCGGCCGTCGAAGCGGCAGTGGCGATGTCGGTTCCGCTGCTGGTGTCGTCGCCCGACGTCACCCCCTCGGGAGCAGGACGAGGCCCGTCGACCGGAGTGTCGTCGCTCACGCCGGCACCGCCCCGTTACGCAGGATCTCACCGGACATGATCTTGTCGTGGAGGGTCAGAATCCCGTGCATGAGACTCTGCGGACCGGGTGGACAGCCGGGCACGTAGATGTCGACAGGCACGACTTGATCGACCCCCTGGACGAGGGCGTAGTTGTTGAACATCCCGCCGGTCGACGCGCACGCCCCCATCGAGATCACCCACTTGGGGTCGGCCATCTGGTCGTACACCTGCCGCAGCACTGGTGCCATCTTCTGGCTGACGCGACCGGCCACGATCATCAGGTCGGCTTGACGGGGCGAGGCGCGGAACACCTCCATGCCGAACCGGGCGATGTCGTAGTGGGCCGCGCCCGTCGCCATCATCTCGATCGCGCAGCAGGCGAGCCCGAAAGTCGCAGGGAACATCGAACGGGTCGCCGCCCATCGAGCGGCCATCTCGACCGTCGACATCAGGATTCCGGGTGGCCGGGGAACGTCGGCCATCAGAGGAGATCCTTGGCGTAGCGGGACCGACGGTGGACGTTCCAATCGAGCGCCCCGCGCTTCCACACGTACGCCAGTGTCTCGAGGACGAAGAAGCTGAAGATGAAGATGGCACCGATGCCGAACCATCCGAGATCGTTGAACCGGGACGCCCACGCGAACAAGAAGATGATCTCCACGTCGAAGATGACGAACAGCATGGCGACCATATAGAACTTGACCGGGAACCGCTGGGCGGGCTCGGATTCGGGGAGGATGCCGGACTCGTACGGCGCCGTCTTCTCGGGCGACGGGTTGTGGGGAGCGAACAGCCGCGAGACCGTGAGCGACACGACGACAAAGCCGCCGGCCAGCACCAGCATGATCGCGATGGGCAGGTAGTCGACGAGTTCCATCCTGGGCGAGAATAGAAGTCAGAGTCCGGATTCCGAGAATCGGACAGGTAGCTTCCTTGCGATGTCCGAACACTCAGACTCCGGCTTCGTCCCCTACCAGCTTCCCCGCCCCGATTCCGAAACGTTCGGCATCCGGGGGAGGGAGTTGCACGCCGAGGCGGACTCGCGGCGGAGCGTGCGGTCGTTCAGTACCGATCCGGTTCCGAAGGAAGCCATCGAGTGGGCGATTCTCACTGCGTCCACGGCGCCCTCCGGGGCCCACATGCAGCCGTGGACGTTCGTCCTGGTCAGCGATCCTGATATCCGCAGACAGATCCGCGCTGCCGCAGAGGAAGAGGAACGTCACAACTATCTCGGCGGACGCATCAACGAAGAGTGGCGGGCCGCCCTCGAACCGCTTGGCACGGACTGGGAGAAGCCCTTCCTGGAGACCGCGCCATGGCTGGTGGTGCTATTCGAACAGCGCTACGGGGTGCTCCCGGACGGCTCCCAGCGGCATCACTATTACGTGAAGGAGAGCGTGGGGATCGCCGCCGGCATGTTCATCTGGGCACTCCACCGACTCGGTCTTGCAACGCTGACCCACACGCCATCGCCGATGCGGTTTCTCAGCACGATCCTCGACAGGCCGGAGAACGAACGCCCCTTCGTGGTGATGCCCATCGGCTACCCGGCGTACGACTGTGAGGTCCCCGACCTCCGACGCAAGACGCTCGACGAGGTGATGGTCGAATGCTGAAACTCGAACCATGACACAACGGATCCCGGCGGCAACCGTTGGGCGCCTCCCCACCTATCTCCGTTTCCTCGAAGACGTCGGAGTCGGAGTGGGCACGGTCGGCTCCGAGGAGATCGCCGCCGCCACCGGCGGATCCGCCGTGCAGGTGCGCAAGGACCTGTCGCACCTGCGCTATTCGGGGACGCGAGGGGTCGGATACGACATCGACCTGCTCGCCGCCGCGATCAAGAAGGCGCTCGGCCTCGACCGGACCCGGCGGGTTGCGCTGGTCGGGGCAGGAAATCTGGGCACCGCGCTGGCCGGATACACCGGGTTTCCAACGACCGGATTCGACATCACCGCGGTCTACGACAAGAACCCGCGCCGGATCGGTGCACTCATCAGTGGGATTGCCGTCCGAGACATCTCGCAACTCGTCGATGACGCGGTCGAGAACCCGTACGAGATCGGTGTCATCGCCACCCCTGTGGGCGCCGCCCAGGCGGTCGCCGAGACCATGGTGGCCGCCGACATCCGGGCCATCCTCAACTTCGCCGGCGTCACTGTCCGGGTTCCGTCGGAAGTCGTCGTCCGCAACGTCGACCTCGCCACCGAGTTCCGGATTCTCAGCTACTACCTGTCGAGCTAATTCCCCGTTTTGGACGCGTAAACGCGTCGATAGTGACGCGTTTGGAGGGGTAAAACGGGGTCAGGCGCGCTCTTGGGATTCCTCGTACTGGTTCATGGCGACAAGGAACATGATGAAGAGGATCAACGAAACGAGCATGTAGGCGATGGGAATGATCCGGATCTCGAATGCATTCAGGCCTTCGATGTTCTCCGGACGCGGACCACGCGGGGCGTAGAGAACGAAGAGCAACGATCCGATCGTGCTCCATCCGAAGATGCCGGCACCCGTCACGAGGAAGGCGAGCTTCTTGCCGAGGTTCGTGTAGTTGAGCAGGTAGATCGACCCGAAGAAGATGACCACCGAGGCCAACGTAAGGATGATCCCGGTGACGAAGAGGTTCGCCGACAGCAGCTCCCGCATGAGTTCGCGCATCAGTTGCCTCCCATCCCAGTGAGGTTGCCTGCCCGCAGCCAGCGAGCCAGATTCGTGAGGTCCTCGGTGGAGAGGGTCGTGCCGAAGCCGGGCATCTGGCCGTTCCCGAAGCCGTTCACGCCGTATGGCGTGTTTGCTTCTGCCCCCACCTTGAGGAACTCGACGAGGGCCTCTTCAGTGAGGAACTGCACCGCCGGGCGTCCGTCCCACAGGGCGGGGCCGAACCCGCCGGAACCCGCTTCCTGGGCGAAGGCCACGCCAGCCGAGTAACCCGACGTGTGACAGCGAGCGCAATTGGACTGGTAGATCCCGACCACGCGTTCTGCAGTGGCGAGGTCCCCACCGAAGACGTTGTCCGCGATCCCCTGGAAGTCGAACTCCCA
>JBBDQP010000009.1:18006-57917 GCA_040905965.1 Acidimicrobiia bacterium | reverse complement strand
CCCATAACCCCTCCTCGAGGTCAGACGTCGCGCCCACCACTTGAGGAAGCCGTCCAATCCAGCCCGCGGAAAGGCGGGCTCGTCGCGGCAGGGCGACCTCGTACAGGACCAATATGGGCGTAGCGAGGAGCGCACACCCCCTTGTCCGTAACCCAACGCACGCTCTGTCCCGCTGTTGTGATGACGAACAGGCGTGTCCCCCGACGGCGCCGTATGACGCGTCACCCGATTGGCGGTCTTCGCTCGTCTGTCTTGCAGATGACCGCCGTCGCCTTCGCCGACTGGATCGCCGACGACGCCCTGGAGGCGGGGTGGTCGCGCGCCGACATCGACCACACGGTCAGCCACCTCTTCGAGGTCGAGGCCAAGAGCCTGGTGCGGTTGGCCCGGTTCTTCGTCGACGATCGGGATGCTGCCGAGGATCTCGTCCAGGAGGCGTTCATCCGTCTCGCCCGCTCGCTTCATCGGGTGCGGGACCCCGACGCCGCACCCGCCTACCTGCGTTCGATCGTCCTGAACCTCGCCAGGGACCACAACCGACGAGGTCTCGTGTCGCTCCGCCACCGCATGTCGGCCGATCCGGCACCTGCCGGCCTCGACGAGCACCTGGAGATCGGAGAAGACCAACAGCGCGTCATCGACGCCCTCCGGTCGCTTCCTACCGGACAACGCAATTGCCTTGTCCTGCGGTACTACATGGAGCTGTCGAATCCGGAGATCGCTGACACCCTCGGAGTTTCGATCAACACGGTCAAGACCCAGATCCGGCGCGGTATGACAGCTCTCGAACGGAAGTTGGAGGGGCTGGAAAGATGACGACGCTCGAACAACGTCTCAGCGAAGCACTCCACGCGGGAGCATCGTCGATCCAACCGGCGCAGGATCTCTTCGCCCGCGTGACGACGTCGATCGAGGACGACCGACGGCGCCGGCGTCTGATGCTGCGCGGCGCCGCAGTGGCGGGAAGCATCGCCGCCTCACTTTTTTCACTCGGACTGGGAATGTCGAACTATTCGAACGGGAGGTTGGTCATGCCCTGGTGGGCTCTCGAAATCATCGCAACGATCGTCCTGATCGCCATGGCCCTGTGGCTCGGGCCCTTCATCAAGCGCTTCGGGCGGGCCTACGCCGCCGACGTGTTCAAAGCGAATCCGTTGACGGGCAAGTCGTACATCGTCCTCACCGACATCGTGTACTACCTGATCTTCACTGCCTACATCATGTTCACAGCCCGCTTCGAACCGGACTCCGGCTGGGGCTCGACAGTCAGTGCGGCCCAGGCGCAGGTGTCCTTGTGGCGGGTAGCGGGCATCCTGCTGATCATCGGGGTGCTGCACGGGTTAAACATCGTCCTCATGCCGGTGCTGGGCCGACTGTTCTCGCTCAACCGGCGTCTCGATGCGCTCAACAGGGACACCGATGTCGACGACTGACGACGGCACCCGGATCGGACTGGGATGGGAGGTCTGGTTCTTGCTCGGATGCGTGGCGGTGGCGGGCGCGGTCGTCCCGGTCCTGGTCGGCCTCATCGGCGGCTTCACAGACCCCGGCACACGACCGCCACCGACCGGCGCGCCCGTCGACCTCGACGCGCGCCGAGTCGTCGTCGGCGCGACGGCCGCTGCGATGTTCTCACTCCTCGCCGCCGCTCTCATACGACAGACCGACTGGGCGATTTCGGACTGAACTGAAACGAGAATCCGTCGTATTCGACGGATCTAACCCTGGGTTCGGTGCGTCTTTGCCCGTTCCCAGCGGGCGTCGAGTTCGTGGGGGGTGAGGCCATCGAGGGGGCCTTCGGACTCCATCAGGCGGAAGCGTGCTTCGAAGCGGCGATTTGCCGACCGGAGCACGATCTCCGGGTCCACCCCCAGATGCCGAGCGACGTTCACCGCCGCGAACAGCACGTCCCCCAGTTCCTTGCCTGCTTCCTCGGAGTCACCGGCCCGGACTGCCTCGTGGAGCTCTTCGACTTCCTCGGCGACGTCGCCCAGCACGCCGGCGATATCCGGCCAGTCGAATCCGACCTTGGCTGCGCGCCGCTGCATCTCCAGCGCCTGCGCCATCCCGAATAGCGAACGGGGCACCCCTGCAAGCAACGAGCCGTCCGCCGCCAACCCCGGCTTCTCGTCGGCCTTGATCTGATCCCAGTTGGCCTTGACTGCGTCTGCGTCGGCAGCGTCGACGTCGGCGAACACGTGGGGATGTCGACGGACGAGTTTGCGGCGGAGCGACTCGGCGACATCGGTGATGTCGAACGCACCCTCCTGGGACGCGATCGCGGCGTGGAACAGCACCTGCAGCAGTACGTCCCCCAGCTCCTCTTCCACCCCGGCGTAGGCCCCGACGTTCTCCGGGTCGGCAGCCAGTTCGGAAATGGCGTCGACCAGCTCTGCTGTTTCCTCCTGCAGATAGCGGATCAACGTCTCGCGAGTTTGTTCCTTGTCCCAGGGGCATTCCCGGCGAAGGCGATACATCGTCCGAACCGCGCCCGTCAGACCGGAGGTTCCAGCCGGGACGAACAGCGAGGTTCGGAGCCCGGCGAGGCCCGAATCGAGGTCGTCGGGATGGCCGGTCACGACCGACTCGTCCGACGCCCCGAGGCTCACCGCCACCGACACCTCAGCCTCCTCGGGCAGCGCCCGACTCACCCGGGCGAGGGCGTCACCCAGGACTTCAGGCCGGTCGAGGTGCCCGATCACCGTCGGCACGTCGAAGACCAGCACTGCCGGCAGATCGTGGCCGTTGAGGAGTTGGAATCCGTCGGCGAGCGGATCGATCCCGAACTGCACGAACATCAGGTCGAGGAACGACTCGGCGCCATGGACCCGCACGTCGGGCCGACGATCCCGGATCTTGCCGACGGCCAGCTCTCCAACGAGCGGACTTCCGGGGACTGCGTACACGGGCGCATCGGCTGTCAGCACTCGGTCGGCGATCGCCTCGTAGACGTCGTCGAAGGTCTCGGCGACGTCGTAGAGATCGTCACACGTCACCACATCCCGAGTTGCCGCAAGCTGGGCTGCGGCGGGGTGACGCAGGGTCCTGACAATGATCGTCCGATCCGGGTCGGACAGGAGGCGACGGACGTCGTCCGAGACGCGTTGGAGATCGCCGGGCCCAAGCCCGACGATGTCGATCATGCGGGGGGCTGAACGGACGGGAACGGATCAGTGACCCACGTTCCGTACTCCTCGACAACCGTGACGTCTGCCTCCGTCACACGCTCAAGAAGCCAATCCTGAACGAGGGACCCCCCGCGTTCGGCTTCCATCGCCGCCCGGAGATCGGCCTCGACCTCCTCGAAGGGTGTCGTCGTCCGTTCGGACACAAGGATCAGGTGATAGCCGAACTGGGATCTGACCGGCTGGCTCGTCTCGTTCAGCGGTGCCTCGTAGGCGGCGAGGGCGAACTCAGGGACATACCCGCCGAGCGAGGCGCATCCGAGGTCGCCACCGTTCGGGGCAGTGCCGTCGGTCCCAAGTTCGGTGGCGACATCTGCGAACGTCTCTCCCCCGTCGATCCGCTCCTTGGCGGCCAGGGCTTCGTCCTCGGTCTCGACGAGGATGTGGCTGACGCAGGCTTCCGTCAGTGCCAACAGTTGACCGTCGTATCGCTCCTGGAGTTCTTCTTCGGTGATGGCGCCGGCCTGTTCGATGAGGGCGGCTTCCACCTCTTCGGCGACCAGCTGTTGGTGCGCGATGCGGTAGATGCGCTCATTGGTGAATCCCTGCTCGGAGAGGAAGTCCTCATAGCTCAGTCCGCCGCTCTGGGCGACGATCTGGGCTTCCAACTCCGCCCGGCGGGCCTCGATCTCGTCCGGGGTGAACGTGATCCCGAACTCGGATTCGGCCACTTGAATCACCAGCAGTTCGACGATCGTGTTCCGCAAGTTGTCCGCGAATTGCTGCTCAGGGACGGCGCCGACATCGGCCGAATACAGCGCCTCGACCTCGGACGCGGTCACTTCGACACCGTTCACGGTCGCCACGACGGCACCGGACCCGCCACACGCGGCGAGCACCAGACCGAGCGCGGCAATAGGAACAATCGTCTTCTTCACGGGGGGAAACCTCAGACTCGGAGAATGCCGAAGTCTAGGGCGAATCGGTTGAAATCCCATTCTGGACAGATTCCGACGGCCACATCTTCGCCATGAAGTCCAGGAGGCCGGAGAGAATCGGACGGGGGGCAGGAAGGAAGATCACACCCTCCGCCGCCCGGAGGACTGAGCCGCGTGCAAGTCGTTGCAGGCGGACCTCCTGGCTGGCTGTCAGGTCGACGGGTGCCAAGCGCACCTCGTTCTTGAGGGCGACGATCTCGGAAAGCCCGATCCGGATCGCTTCGACTCGCAGCCGTGCGATGTCGACGAGGGTGAGTGCGGGAACGGGAAGCTCCCCAAACCTGTCCTCCCACTCCGTGACGACATCGTCGACGTCCGCCCCGGTGGCGGCCAGGGCCAGTCGGCGATACGCCTCGAGCCGGAGGAGTTGGTCGGGGACGTAGGACTCGGGGAGATGGGCGTCCACGGGAAGGTCGATCCGCACGTCGATCTCCCTCTGCACCGTCTCACGGCCCTCCAACTCGTCGACAGCCTCGGCCACCAACTCGGCATACAGATCGAATCCGACCGCGCTGATGTGACCGGACTGGACTTCACCCAGGATCGAGCCTGCGCCCCGAATCTCCAGATCTCGCAACGCGAGTTGGAAGCCGGAACCGAGGTCCGTCGCCTCGCCGATCGCCTCCAGCCGGCGATGAGCCTCCTCAGTGAGCGACTGGTCGGGCGGATGGAACAGGTAGGCATACGCCCGTTGACTCGACCGCCCGACCCTGCCTCGCAACTGGTACATCTGGGCGAGACCGAGGAGGTCGGCCCTCTCCACGATCAGGGTGTTGACCTGGGGGAGGTCGAGACCGGACTCGATGATGGTCGTGGCCACCATGACGTCGTATCGGCCGTCCCAAAAGTCGATCATCACCTGTTCGAGCTGGCCCTCCGACATCTGACCGTGGGCGATCACGTACTTGGCGTCGGGCACAAGTGCCTGCAGGCGTGCCACCGCCCGATCGATCGACTGGACGCGGTTGTGAACGTAGAAGACCTGTCCGTCGCGAAGCAGTTCGCGGCGGATGGCGGCGGACACGGTCGGTTCGTCGTAGGGGCCGACGAAGGTGAGGATCGGATGACGATCCTCAGGGGCGGTACGGATGTGGCTCACCTCGCGGATCCCGGTGAGCGCCATCTCCAACGTTCTCGGGATGGGTGTCGCGGTGAGCGTCAGCACGTCCACACCGATCCTCAACCGCTTGATCGAGTCCTTGGCAGATACGCCGAACCGTTGCTCCTCATCGATGACGAGAAGGCCGAGATCCTTGAAGCGGATATCTTCGGACAGCAACCGGTGTGTGCCGATGACAACGTCGATCTCTCCAGTGGCAAGGCGGGCGACGACATCCTTCGCCTCCTTGGGAGTGAGGAATCGCGACAGCATCGCCACTTCGATCGGATAGGGGGCAAATCGCTCGGAGAAGGTCTGGAAGTGCTGGCGGGCGAGCAGCGTCGTGGGACAGAGGATCGCAGCCTGCTTCCCTGATGCTGCCGCCTTGAACGCCGCTCGAATCGCCACCTCGGTCTTTCCGAAACCGACGTCACCGAACACGAGCCGATCCATCGGGTGGTCGGTTTCCATGTCGGCCTTGACCTCGGCGATTGCGGTGATTTGGTCTGGTGTTTCCTCGAACGGAAACGAACCTTCCATCTCGCGCTGCCAGGGGACATCCGGCGAGTAGGCGTGTCCGGTTGCTGCGGCACGCGCCCGATGCAGGCGAACGACTTCTTCGGCAACCGCCGCCACCGCCCGTCGCACCCGTGCCCGGGTGTCGGACCACTCCTTGCCGCCCATCCTGGAAACCCTGGGGGCCTCGCCACCCGTGTACTTCTTGACCGCGGCCAGCTGGTCGGTCGGGACATACAGGCGATCGTCGCCGGCGTACTCGACCACGAGATAGTCGCGCTCGACTCCGGCCATCGTGCGGGTGACCATGCCGTCGAACTTGCCAATGCCGTGCTTGTGGTGCACCACGTAGTCACCCGGGCGAAGATCGCGGTATTCGGCGCCGGCATGGGAACTCCTCTTCGCCCCCGCCCTGCGATGGGCCCGACGCCGTCCCGCGATCTCCTGTTCGCCGAGCACCGCCACCCCGAGTTCGGCGAGCACGAACCCGTGGTGGATTCCAACCGCAACGATTGCCGCAGACGGCCTTTCGAGCGTATCCGTGCGTTCGAGGATCAGTCCCTGTTCGGACAACACCCGCGCCACACGGTCGGCCGCGGCGGCTCCGTCCATTGCCACGACCGGCGCGACCCCGGTCGACAGCAGTCGCTGGAGACCGGCTGTCACCGACTCGACATCACCCGGAACGGCGTCGAAGCCTTTCGCTCCGAGAACGGCATCGGCAGGGCCGGTGGGGATCCCGGGCATCTGCAGGTGCTCACGATGGGCGAGTCTGGCGTCCAAGTCGCCGAACAGGGCGGGGTGGGCTCCTGCTTCGGGCGCGCCGTGGCCCCAGGTGGGCGCGAGAGCGGCAGCCAGGTCGTCTTCTTCCTTACAGAGATCGCGCGCCCGGTCCGACACGCGCCCTGGGTCGACGACGACGACCGACGCCTGCGGTACGTCGTCGAGCAGAGACGCCTCGGGGGCGAGCCACGGCATCCACGACTCCATCCCGGCGAACTGCTGATACTGGGCGATCCGCTCCCACACCGAGGCGTTCCAGGCCTCGCTGGCGACGAGATTCTCGGCCGCCGCCGCCACACGCGAGTCGGCTCGGAACTCCCGAGCGGGATAGATCTCGACAGAGTCGATCGCCTCCTGGGATCGTTGGTCACCGATCCCGAAGATCCTGATGTCATCGACCGTATCGCCCCAGAAGTCCATCCGGACGGGCTCCTCGGCCTGGGCAGGGAATATGTCGACGATCCCTCCGCGGATCGCGAATTCGCCGCGGGACTCAACCCGGTCGGTCCGGTCGTAGCCCAGGACGACAAGGGCATCTGCCAGTTCGGAGATGTCGAAGTCGGTGCCGGTTCGCAGTTCGATCGGTGACGGATCGGACGGCGACAAGCGCTGTACGGCGGCGCGGATCGATGCCACCACGACAGTTCCCGGTCCCCCCGTGGCGAGCCGGTGGCGAGCCATGGCACGTCTCGCCATCGTGGCGGCGTTGGGTGAGAGATGCTCGAACGGGAGTGTCTCCCAGGCGGGCATCAGGGTCACATCCGCCAAGAAGAGGCTCACATCGTCCGCGAGATCTTCGGCGTCCCGCTCGCTGGCGGTCAGGACGAGGAGGGGTCCGTCGGCAGCGGCCGCCAGCCCGGCCAAAGCGAAGGATCTGGCACCGGGCGGCACGACCCAGCGGCCGGTGGCCGGGGGCGGCGGGCGGCGTTTCCAGAGGTCGACGAGAGAGGCAAGGGGCGCGGACACGGGATACGGGATCGTAGGGACCGCGCCATGACGCCGAGTCAGGGACCGGACCGGACAACCCTTTCGACAACGACGGAGAGGTCGATGGCAGTGTCGAAACGGATCTCGAGCCCACGCTCAACCGCCGTCACCTGGTTCTGGGTGATGTCCTCCTCGGAGCGGAGTGTGGCAACGAGACGGATCGGATCGCCGGCCTCGTAGTCGAGATCTACCACCTCGGCCTGGGGGAAGATTCCTGCCAGGTCTTGTTCTGCGATCACGGCCACCCGGGCATCCTGCACCGAATCCAGCACGACTATCACGGTGGCCAGGAAGAGGACCCCGACGATCCCGAGCGACAGAGCCCGACGTCGCTGCTTGGTGCCCTGTTTGTCCGGCCACATACCGAACCAGAGGAAGACTCCAACTCCAATGACGGCAACGGACACGAGGTTGGTGAGGAACAGCAACGTGGCGCCGAATGCGATCTGGAAGTCCCCGATCGCCAACCCGAGGCCGATCGTGCACAAAGGGGGAACGAGTGCGGCGGCGATCGCCACACCCGCCAAGGCCGCAGGAATCTCTTTGCGGGCGGTCGCATACGCGCCTACTGCACCGGCCGAGAGCGCCACACCGGCGTCGAGCAAGGTGGGACTGCCGCGAGCGAGCATCTCAGTCGTCGGAGACTCGAGCGGAACGATCAACCCCAGGACCCAACCACACACCACCGCGATGGCTGAACCGACGAAGACCGTCACGGACGCTCGGCGGGTCAGCCGTAGCCGGGCAGTGACGAGCCCCACGGAAATGGCGGTGAGCGGACCGAGAAGAGGCGCGACGAGCATCGCCCCGATCACGACGGCCGGAGAGTTCTGCAACAACCCGAACGACGCCAACAACCCGGATACCGCGTTGAGGAGCACAAAGTCGAGGCTGAGACCGGCGAGACGCTCGCTGTTCCAGGTGACCGAGTCCTGTTCGAGACCGGTCAGTTTCGGTCGTATCCGGGCGAGGATGCCGGCCAGCGATCTCCCCTCCACCTTTCGCGCCACCGTGAGCACGGGTCCCGGCGCGTTGCGGAGCACCTCATTGGCCGCCGCCTGATCCCCCCACTGCAGGACGTGCTTCCCGACGTGTGCGCCAACGATCACGAGATCGGACTCTTCGGTCCGAGTGAGGATCCCGCGGCTGACGTTGTTGGCGACGATCAACTCCCTGTCGCACGCCCTTCCGCCTTCGACACCCTCCAGGCTGCGTTCGATGGTCGCCATGCCGATCGAACGGGGAACCTCGCTCCCCTGGACGTGCACCACCTGCACCTTGGAACCGAGGGACTGCCCGATGAGGAGTCCGACCCTGACGGCAGCCCGGGATTCGTCCGATCCGTCGACCCCGACGACGATCCGCTGTACACCGCCGAGCGGGGCGGTCAGCTTGGGCGGGAGACGCACGACGACGACGTCGGCGGTCGCAGTCGACATCACCGATTCCACGACCGGCCCCAACTCGACATCGCCCTTCCTGGTCTGGCGGACGCCGAGCAGGACCATGTCGGCACCCATCTCGGCGGCCGCGTCGAGGATGCCGCGGGAGACGGTCGACGCCACCCGGGTCGTCATCTCGAACGTCACCCCCGGAACCCACCCTGTGCCCGAGACGACCTCTTCCAATTCCTCCAGAGCCCCGGACCGCTTCTCGGCGGACGTGTCATCGGTCACGACAGCAAGAGCGACCACCTTGCCTTCCTCGGTATCAGCCAGGCTGGCCGCGATAGTCAGGAGGGAGGGAGCAGTCTCTGGGTTGCCGATAGGAACGAGCACGATCCGCGCCCTGTCGGGAACTGGGCTGGTGCCGTCCTTCCCGTTCCTCTTCGTCTCCGAACCCGGGACGGCCGGCATGTCCGTCATCGATCGCCCAGCACTGCGTAGCTTCCGGTGGCGTGTGTGACCAGCCGGTCATCACCCTCGACCCGAAGCTCGACCCGACCGGAGATTCGGGTGCGTCCTGCGCGCAGGAGACTCGCCTCCGCCACCAGGTCGCCGCCCGCCGCCGGACGCAGAAACGTGATGGCGAGATCGGACGTGACGGCCATCGGCTGCAGACCGACGATCGTGAACGACAGGTACCAGAGCGCGAGATCGGCGGCAGTGAACTGGACGGGCCCCGAGATCAGGCCGCCGGGTCTGAGTGTTCCCGGGTCGTGATGCCAGCGGGCTGCCGCCCGTCCCACGGAAATCGACTCGCAACGGAATCCTGCCGAGTCCATCGCCGGATAGTGCTCGACGACAAATGCATCCACTTCGGCAGGCGTTGGGATGTCCATTCAGTATCCCTTCGTACGGTCGACGACACCGACGAGCGGCTCTCCGCTCGCGAAACGTGCCAGATTCTCGACGAAGAACCCGACGATGTCCTCGGGTCTGCTGTGGGCGGCAGTATGACCCGTGACGACGACGTTCGGTACCGACCACGCGGGATGATCGGGCGGCAACGGCTCCGGATCTGTCACGTCCAGCACGGCGAGTCCTAGTTGACCTGATCGAGCGGCGTCGATGACGTCAGACATCACGACCGTCGAACCTCGACCCACGTTGACGAAACTCGCGCCCCGGTTGAGGATTTCGAAAAGCCGCCGGTCGACGAGGCCCCGTGTCTCGTCGGTGGCGGGAAGCACCGCCACGAGATGGTCCAATCCCTTCGCGAACGACCCGATCTCGTCGATCGAGTGCATCCGGTCGAACATCTGATCGGCGGCGGCGGACCGGCGGCATCCGACGACCGTGACGCCGAAGGCCCGCCCCACCCGGGCGATCGCAGTACCGATCGAGCCTGCCCCCAGCACGCCAAGCGACGATCCGGCGATCAGCCCTGGCAGTGTTTCGTCCCAACTCTTCGCGGCGAAGCGCTCCGGGACCCGCTGTGATCGCCCGAGGAGATAGGCGAAGACGAACTCGGCCATCTGCTGGCCGAACACGCCGGGCAGTCCTGTCACGGTCGCCGACTCCGGAACCTGAGACCAGTCGATGGCGTCCACGCCCGCCCAAGTCGACTGAATCCACCGCACACCACTCAGATCGAGCGAGGAGACGAGGTGAGGATCGGCCAGCACGATTTCCGCGCCAGACTCGACGACCTCACAGCCAAACCTGACCAGGAGTCGCGTGTACTCATCGCCACGACGGGAGGCGACGGAGACCGAAGTCACAGCATCCCCTCTGCTCGGAACCAGGCGACGAGACGGCCCAACAGATCCGGCGCGGTCGAATACTCGAGCCCGAGTTCCCGAGTCGCCTTGGAACCGTCATAGGCGTGACCATGGCGGAGGGTCCGGACCATCTCCCGACAGAAGGCGGGCTTCCGCTTCCGCAGGCGCGCCAGGCCCTCGACCCCAAGCACCCCGATCGACGCCACCCATCCCGGCACCCAGCGCACCGACAGGGAGCCCTCCACGACACGATCAAGGATTCCGACGGCATCGCGCATGGTCATCGTGAACGAATTGAGGACATAGCGCTCGCCGGGGACACCCTTCTCCGCCGCCAGGATGTGACCCCGCGAACAGTCGTCGATATCGACAATGGAAAGCCGCGAGTCGACGAGAGCCGGCAGCCTGTCCCTGAGCAGGTCGAGTATCAGCGCCCCCGTTCCGGTGGCTCGCCCCGGACCCTGGACAGAAGACGGGTTCACCGCCACCACCTCGACATGGTCCGCCGCCGCGAAGACCGCCTCTTCGGCGAGATGCTTCGACCGTTCGTAATGCGACAAATACGAACCGCGATGGGGTGTCGACTCTGTTCCCACCGTTCCGGCAGGCTCACCGATCGCGGCGGCGGACGACGTGTAGACGATCCGCCTCACACCCGCATCCTCGGCAGCCGCCACCACGTTGCGGGAGCCGTCGACATTCACCCGATAGAGCTCGGAGGGATCGACGGGACACATCGTGTTGACACCTGCGACGTGATAGACGAGTTCGACACCCGCGACGGCCGACCGGAGCGTTGCGGGGTCGGTGACGTCGCCTCGCACCGGTGCCGCGCCCACATTGCGCAGGATCACGTCCGAGGCGGAAGTCCGGGAGAGGGCGCTGACCGCCATCCCGCGCTCGATCAAGTGGCGGATCAACGACGCTCCGACGACGCCGGAACCCCCGGTGACGAGGACGGTCACTTCGCGATCGTGGCTCTCGACGCTCGCACCGTGTCCATGAAGACCGAGACGTATTGCCACCCGGAAGCGATGGTGACTCCGACCGCCACCCACATTGCCCATTGGTCCAGATACATCGGACCCCACGGTTCGGGCAGCCGAAGCATCGCGAGGCCGATCGCGGTGAACTGGACCGTCGCCTTCACTTTGCCCCACGCCGACGGCGCGATGAACGAACCCGAGATTGCGACGAGTCCGCGCAATGCCATGACGATGAACTCCCGCATCACGATGATCACCGCCGCCCAGATCGATACACGATCGACGGACACGAGAGCAAAGAGGGTCCCGGTGACCAAGAGCTTGTCGGCGGTGGTGTCGAGAAACGCACCGAGCGTCGTCGTCACATCCCACCGCCTGGCCAGATACCCGTCGAAAAAGTCGGTGAGCGCCGCGACCACGAAGAGCGCGGCGGCATATCCGTAGGCGTGCTCGAGCGAGTCTGCGCTCCTGACGAGCACCATCACCACGGGCACGAGGACGACTCGTGCGACCGCGAGAAGATCGGGGATGGTGATGGCGCACCTCCAACGGAAACTGGAAGCCGATTGTACGCACGGCGCGGGTTGGGTCTCCCACCACTGCGGGGTAGTTTCCGGCCCGTGACGACCACCACCGGTTGGAGCCGAACCGAACACGCCGCCCGCCTTGTCGACGACGAGCCGTTCGACGTACTCGTCATCGGTGGTGGAGTCACGGGTGCCGGAGCCGCTCTCGATCTCGGCGCTCGCGGTCTGCGGGTCGGTCTGATCGACAGATCGGACTTCGCGCAGGGAACGTCGTCACGATCGACGAAGCTCTTCCACGGCGGCATCCGCTACATGCCACAGTTCCACTTCGGTCTCGTGTCGGAGGGTTTGCGGGAGCAGAAGATTTTGGCGCGTGTGGCCGACTTCCTCTACCGCCCGCTCGAGTTCGTCATTCCGATGTACGCCCAGTACGGCATCGCCGACGCTCCGGCGTGGGCCGCCCGCGGTTGGAAGGCTCCCCTCGCCCTCCGGGCGGGGCTCCTCGCATACGACGTACTCGGGGGGTTCGGCCGACCAGGAACGCGGCACCGGAGGATCAGCGCCGAGGAGCTTCTGGCCACGATTCCGACTCTCCGTTACGACGGCCTCAATGGAGGCTTCGTCTACTCCGACGCCCAGACCGACGACGCTCGCCTCGTCGTGAGCCTCGCCAAGACCGCGGTTCTGCGGTACGGCGCGGTGGCAGTCAACCAAGTCGAAGTCGAGTCGGTAGAGGAACTCCACCCAGGGTTCCGAGTCCAGTGCCTCGACCGGGCCACCGGAGATCGGTATCACACCACGGCACGCACGGTCCTGTCGGCGACAGGCGCTTTCGACCCACCCAATCTTTCGAACGGGTCCAACAGTCTCAGGGTCGTCCGATCGAAAGGGAGTCATCTCATCGTCGACCGAGACGTGCTCGGACTCGGGGATCGGGCCCTCGTCCTCCCGGAAACCGATGACGGACGCGTCCTCTACATCGTTCCCTGGCTCGGCCATTCGATGATCGGGACGACTGACACGCCATATACACACGAGCCCACCCATCCGACGGCGAGTCCTGAAGACAACGCCTACCTCATACGGCACGTCCGCCAGTACCTCGACGTCGACGAGTTCGCGCCGATCAGCGCCTTTGCCGGTCTGCGCGCCCTCAAGGACATCGGAGCGGGTTCCACCGCCGAGGCCTCGCGCGAGCACGTGATCGAAGAACCTGTCCCCGGTTACGTGCAGGTGGCGGGCGGAAAGCTGACCACATATCGCCGCATCGCGGCCGAAGCGGCCGATCTCGTCGCCGACTCCCTCGGAGTCGACGTGAAATCGTCGACGGACGGCATCCCCCTGGTGGGTGCTGGCGCCGACCACGCCGCCCTCGCTCGGGCATTGACCTCGGCAGGGGCCGATCCGGCGGTGGTGGGACCGACGATCGCGAGAAACGGCGGGGACGCAATGCGGATCGCCGAACTGATGCGCGCCGATCAGGCGCTGACAGCGCCGCTCGGGGACTGGCGGACCTCGCTCGCCGACGTCGTCCACGCAGTCCGCCACGAGGGGGCCGACCGCATCTCCGACGTGACGCTTCGCCGGACACATCTCGCATGGTTCACATCGGATCACTCCCGATCGGACGCCACGCGAATCGCCGACGTCATGGCATCCGAACTCGGCTGGTCCCTCGCCGATCGGCAGGCGGCGCTCGAGGCCCACGAGCGAGAGCTGATTGCAGAAGGTCTGTGAGCGACCGATCAGAGTTGGGCGAGCCGCTCCTGTAACAAGCTCCGATCCGAGTCGTTCATCTCGCAACCGAGGGCCGACACCAATGCTTCTCTGGCTTCACTGGTGGCGCCGCTCTGGCGGAGGAACTCCGCCCGAGTCGACCAATACAGATGCCATCCGGGCACTTCGAAACCCTCCATCAGTTCGAGCGCATGCACAGGGCCGAACACCTTCGACTCGGCAACCGCCCGATTGATGCGCGTCACCGGCCCGGGGCTGTGACTCTCGAGGATCCGATAGAGGTCGACGATCTGCTTCCAGTCGGTCTCCGCATCGGAAGAGGCAAGGCCATGCAGCACTGCAATCGCAGCCTGGATCTGAAGAGGCCCCACCCGACGACGCCGCAGGATGTCATCGAGGATGGTTGCGGCCTCATCGATCGCAGTTCGATCCCACCGCGTCCGGTCCTGATCGGCGAGGAGAACGGGTCGACCCAGATCGTCCAGCCGCGATGCCCGGCGGGCGTGAGTGGCCAGCATCAGGGCCAAGAGACCTGACACCTCTGGTTCGTCCGGCATCAACTCGACGAGCAGCCGCCCGAGCCGGATCGCCTCGGAGGCCAGATCGAGCCGGCTGTCGAGACGACCGTCGACGGCATGGTGGCCGGTCGTGAACACGACGTACAAAGTCCCCAACACCGCAGGCAGGCGGTCGGGCAGCTCGTGGTCGGCGGGAATCCGGTACGGGATCCGCGCCGTGGCGATCTTCTTCTTGGCACGGCTGATCCGCTGGCCCATGGTCGATTCCGAGACGAGGAAGGCGCGAGCGATCTCGGTCGTCGTCAGTCCGGCCACCGTGCGAAGTGCCAGCGCCACCCTCGCCTCGGGCGACAGGGCGGGGTGACAACTGGTGAAGATCAGACGGAGCCGGTCGTCACGGCCGTCAGGCGGTTCGATGTCGCCTTGATCGAGGAGTCGCATCGCCTCAGTCTCCTTGGCGGTTCGTGACCGCTCCCGACGCAACCGATCGAGTGCCCGGTTGCGCGCCGTCGTCGTGAGCCATGCCGCCGGGTTGGCCGGGATGCCGGTCAACGGCCACTTTTCGAGTGCGACCATCGCCGCGTCCTGAAGCGCGTCCTCCGCCATCCCCATGTCACCGGTGAGCCGGATGAGGGTGGCCAGAACCCGGCCACCCTCATTCTCTATCGTGGCGACGAGATCCCGAAGGGGCTCTTGGGTCGAACCGTCGACCGGACGCGCCCCCGTCACTGCTCCTGGGAGAAGTCGATCACCGGACGCACCTCGACCTTGCCATGCCATGCGCCGGGAATCTTCGCAGCCCACGAGATGGCCTCGTCGAGGTCGGCGCACTTGAGGAGGTAGAAGCCGCCGAGTACCTCCTTGGTCTCGGCGAAGGGTCCGTCGGTCGTGACCAGAGTCCCGTTCTTGCCTCCGTCCATATGGACCGTGGTGGCGGTGTGGGTGTCTTCGAGGGCTTCTCCACCGACGATGACGCCGGCGGCGCCTGCCTCCTCGCCGAACGCGTTGTACTCCGCCATCACCCTTGACCAGTCCTCGGGTGTTCCCATTCCTTCCGCCTCGGCGGGCGAATAGATCAATGCTGCGTAGGTGGGCATCTCCGCTCCTTTCTGTCTGGATGCTCTCACCCGTACGACGATGTCACGAGAGCGATTTCGACATCATCGGAGAGATTTTTTCAGACCCAATCGAGCGTCCGTTCGACCGCCTTCTTCCAACGGGCGTAGGTCGCCGCCCGGTCGGACGCGTCCATCGCCGGGGTCCACCGCCGGTCCTCGCCCCAATTCGCCCGCAACTCGTCGAGAGACCCCCAGACTCCGACGGAAAGTCCTGCGGCGTAGGCCGCCCCGAGAGCA
Organism: Acidimicrobiia bacterium; assembly: GCA_040905965.1. Classification (GTDB taxonomy): domain Bacteria; phylum Actinomycetota; class Acidimicrobiia; order Spongiisociales; family ZC4RG35; genus DATHWB01. The sequence continues at coordinate 42,123 of JBBDQP010000009.1, read as the reverse complement.
GTCGTCTCGGCGACGACTGGGCGGATCACCGGAACTCCCAGGATGTCGGCTTGGAACTGCATCAGAAGCTCGTTGGCGACCATTCCCCCGTCGACCTTGAGTTCGGTCAGGTCCACACCCGAATCGGCATTCATGGCGTCGAGCACCTCCCGAGTCTGGAAGGCGGTGGCTTCCAGCGCGGCGCGGGCGATGTGCCCGCGGGTGGCGTAGCGAGTCAGGCCGACGATGACGCCGCGGGCATCCGATCTCCAGTGCGGGGCGAAGAGGCCGGAGAAGGCGGGCACGAAGTAGACATCGCCGTTGTCGTCCACCGTCCGGGCGAGATCTTCGACCTGCGGCGCCTCGTCGATGAGCCCGAGGTTGTCCCTCAGCCACTGCACGAGCGAACCGGTGACGGCGATCGAACCCTCGAGCGCGTACACCGCAGCATCGCCGCCCACCTTGTACCCGACGGTGCTGAGCAACCCGTTCTCCGAGTGCATGAGCTCGGTTCCGGTGTTCAAGAGCATGAAGTTGCCCGTGCCGTAGGTGTTCTTGGCGCTCCCGACGTCGAAGCACGTCTGCCCGAACAGAGCGGCTTGTTGGTCTCCGAGGATTCCGCCGATCGGGACGCCATCGAGGGAGCGTGTTCCCTGCCCGAGCACTCCGACGGACGGGACGATCTCGCCCAACATCGACCGGGGCACGCCGATCGCCTCGATCAGTTCGTCATCCCAGTCGAGGGTTGCCAGATCCATCAGCATCGTTCGGGAGGCATTGGTGACGTCGGTGACGTGACGAGTTCCTCCGGTGAGATGCCAGACCACCCAGGAGTCGATGGTGCCGAACGCCAATTCGCCTCGGGCAGCGCGCTCGACGAGTTCGGGATTGGTGTCGAGAAGCCAGCGAACCTTGGGCCCTGCGAAGTAGGTAGCGAGCGGCAAGCCGGTCTTGGCTCGGAATCGGCCCGGCCCGGCGTCGCCGCCCAACGTGCGGACCAACTCGTCTGTCCTGGTGTCCTGCCAGACGATGGCGTTCGCCACCGCCTTTCCCGTGCCCCGGTCCCACACGACGGCCGTCTCTCGCTGATTGGTGATCCCGACTGCCGCCAGATCGGAGCCGGCGATTCCCGCCGCGGCGAGCGCACCGTCGATCACGGACCACATGCGCTCGATGATCTCGGCTGGATCGTGCTCGACCCAACCCGGCTTGGGGAAGATCTGGTGATGCTCCTGCTGGTCCGAGGCGACGACGGACCCTGAGTGGTCGAAAATGATGAACCGGGTGCTGGTCGTGCCCTGATCCAACGCCCCGACGAGCTGCTTCACACGCCCTCCTCCTGCAACCACCGGCAACCTAGCGTGATCTTTTACCCCTCCAAACGCTTCATTATTGAAGCGCTCGCCCGACCAAAAGCAGTCAGGCGGGGGGGCGGTGGGCGGCTTGTTCCTGGGCGCGTTGGGGGTCGGTGACCCAGCGTTCGACCACGTCGGCGGCGTCGACCACCAGCAGGTCGGCGTCGACGCGCTCCTTCGATCCGAAGCGACGAAGGACGAAGTCGGCCGGGTCCTGACGGCCGGGAGGCCGACCGACTCCCACCTTCAGACGACTGAACTCCCGGGTGCCGAGCGACTTCTCGAGCGAACGGATGCCGTTGTGACCACCGCTGCCGCCACCGATCTGGACCCTCAACCGCCCGAAGTCGAGATCGATGTCGTCGTGGATGACGAGGAGGTCTGCGACGTCCGCCTTCATGAAGCGCAAGGTCGCCGAAACCGGGCCGCCCGATTCGTTCATGAACGACATGGGGGCGGCGAGGACGACCTTCTCGGAATCGACGCGGATCTCCGCGATCTCCGAACGTGTCCGCATCATCTTCGCCTTGAAGCGTTCTCCGTGGCGACGGGCGAGTTCTGCGAGAACCTCGGCCCCGATGTTGTGGCGGGTTCCCTCGTAGTCGGACCCCGGGTTGCGGAGTCCGACGACAACCTTCACCGGCTACTCGCCGGCGTCGTCGCCACCGGCGTCGCCAGCTGAGCCCTCGGCACCCTCGGCCCCCTCGGAACCCTCGGCCCCTTCGCCTTCCTCGCCCTCGACTTCCTCGCCCTCTTCGCCCTCCTCACCCTCTTCGGCCTCGTCCGTCTCGGCTTCGAGGGCGGCGGGAACGGTGATGGAGACAACCGTGTACTCCGGCTCCTCGAGGTAGGTGACGCCTTCGATCTCAGGCAGATCGCCGATGCGGAGGGCATCGCCGATCTCCAGGGCGGAGATGTCAAGCTCGACAAAACTCGGGATGTTGGTGACGAGCGCTTCGATCTGGACCACGTTGCGGGCCGTCGAAAGGACGCCCCCGGCTTCGATCCCGACCGACTCGCCCACGAAGTGGACCGGAATCTCAGTGTGGATCGTGTCGGTGAGCAGCACGGTGACGAAGTCGACATGACGGATCTCACGCCGGAAGGGGTGGGTCTCGACGACCCGCGGGAGCGTGAGGATCTTGTCCTTTCCGACCTCCAGACTGATCAGGGCGTTCAGGCCCGCCTCAGTCGTGAGCGCGGCGCGAAGCTCTCGATGATCCACGGCGATGGAGAGGGGATCCCTGTCCTTGCCGTACACGATGGCCGGCACGTGGCCTTCCTTGCGGAGCCGGCGCGAGGCGCGGCTTCCCGTGGGTCGGCCGGATTCGGCGCGCAAAGTGATCTGTTCTGACGACATCAGCGAAGCTCCTGCGAAGCGGAGGGAAAGAGGACACGCCATTGTCGCGGCTCAGGTCGACACGGGCAAACTGCGATCCTCAGGTCGACCCGAATGCGCCCTGCGTGCCAGGATCATCCCGGCCGAAAAAGGAGCTGCCAAGGATGCCCGCCTTTCTGATCGCAGACGCGTTTCCACACGATCCCGATGCCTACCGCGCAAGCGGATATCTCGAGGCTGCCGTGCGGATCGCCGGCAGGCATGGTGGCCGCTACCGCGTCCGGGGTGGCGAGATGACGGCGTTGGAGGGGGAATGGGACCTCCGCCGGGCGGTCATCATCGAGTTCCCGACGATGGGTGATCTCCGCGCCTTCTACGACGACCCCGAATACCAGGAGTGGATTCCCGTTCGCCAGCGGCTCACCGACTCACGGCTGCTCGCGGTGGAGGGCATCGACTGAGGCGATAGAGCCGAATCCAACATCCTCGCCGTCGGTCGCCTGTTGAAAACTGTCGCCTGAGCGTTCAGCCCTGCGCTCGCATCCATTCGACCGTGCGATCGGCCAGGAATCCGAACAACTCCGGTTCCTGCCACCCGCGAAACGAGTGGTCCGCACCCTCCATGTCGACCACGGATGCCCGCCGCAGCGGGCGGATGTGGGCATCGAACAAGTCTGAGCGACTCAAAGCGTCACGCGAGCCCTGGAAGAACAGCATCGGGACGGACACGTCGGGAAGATGGGCCACCCGCAGCTTCTCCGGCCTTCCGGCGGGATGGAGTGGATAGGCGTACAGCACGACTCCCCGCGACGGGTAGCCCTCGGCGGCGAGCATCGTGGCGATCCTGCCTCCCATCGAGCGCCCGCCCAGGAACAGCGGACCCCCGACTGCGGAGGCCACCTCACGATGACATTCCACAAGGACCGGGGAGCGGTCAGGGGCACGCCGACCAGATTCGGTATACGGGTAGTTGAACGTGATGACACGCACCCCGCGCTCGACGAGGGCATCTGCGATTCCGACAATGCTTCGATGATGTTGATCGGTCCCGGCGCCGTGGGCGAAGAGGAAAGAGTCCGGCCCCGAGCCACGAACGATCGCGGTGACCGAGCCGCCGGAGGGGAGTTTCACGATCACGTGTCGAGGCTACCGGGGGTCTGATGGGTAGCCTCGAATGCGATGGAAGTCTTGATACAGCCTGATCGCGCGACCCTCGCCCGCACCGCGGCGGAGCTGATCGCGTCCCAGGATGGGCCGTTCACCTTGGGCCTCGCCGGCGGGTCGACCCCCGCCGACACATACGACGAGTTGCACAACATCGACCTGGACTGGTCGCAGGTATCTCTGTGGCTGTCGGACGAACGATGGGTGGCGCCGGATGATCCAGAGTCGAACGGTCGCATGGCTCTGGATCATCTCCCGGCTGCCGCTGCGAATCGCCTCATCAGGCCCCGTTACTCCGACTACCTCACTCCCGCCGACTCGGCCGTCCACTACGACGCTGCCCTCCGCCGGATCCACGGCGACGACCGCCCCGACCTCGTCCTCTTGGGGATGGGGACCGACGGTCACACCGCCTCGCTGTTCCCTGGAACCGATGCCCTGGAGGCTGAACCGCACCGATGGTTCGTGGCGAATCACGTGCCCGCGCTGGACACGTGGCGCCTGACCGTCACCCCGTCACTCCTCCGTAGTGCACGCCGCGTGGTCGTCCTGGTATCGGGAACAGCCAAGGCCGAAGTGCTCGCCGAGGTCCTCGATGGCCCCGACGACGTGTACCCCATTCAGATCCTCAGACACGCCGAGGGCGAAGTCACCGTCATCTGCGACGCAGAAGCCGCCGCAGTTCTGTCCAGGTAGGAGCGGCTCTCTCGTAGCCTCTTGTCCGATGCATCGTCTCGTTGTCTTTCTCGTGGTCCTTCTCGCCGCGTGTTCGACGCCCCCCTCGAATGCGTCCGACACGTCTGCGTCGACGTTGCCATCGACCACGGTCGTGCCGACGACGGAGACGACAGCGACGACGACGACGACGGAAACAGTCGAAACCGCTCCCACATCGACGACAGCCGCCCAGCCGGTCGAGGAGATCCTTTACGAGTATTGGAAGGGGTCGTTCGAGTACCGCGATGGACTCCGGATCGACGTGCACGCCCCCGAGGTCCGTTCCAACCATCCAATCGCCATCACGTTCCACGGCGGCGGATGGTTCGCAGGTCGACTGGATTCGATGGGCCAACTCGCGGACGGCCTGGCGGCCCGCGGCTTCGTCGTCTTCAACGCCACCTACCGCACCATCGCCCAGGGCGGCTCGTTCCCGTCGACGGTGGAGGACGTGGCGTGCGCAGTTGCCTATGCCCGCGACCGGGCTCTGGACTATTCGACGACGGCCACCCATTTCACACTGATCGGCCACTCAGCAGGCGCCCACCTCACGTCCTTGGTTGCGTTCTCACCGACCACCTTCGGAGACGCGTGCGAAGGAGCACAGATCCCCGTCGATGCGTGGGTCGGTCTGGCCGGTTCGTATGACACCGACCTCTACGCCTTCGTGCTGCAACCGTTCTTCGGCACTGCAATCGCCGATGACCCCGAACCGTGGCGGGTCGGCAACCCCTACACCTATGTCGAGTCGATCCCCGGCGACGTCGACCTCCTGTTCATCCACGGAGATGCCGACGAACTCGTGCCGGTGTCGATGACCGAAAACCTGTTTCTTGCCGCCGAACAAGCGGGCGCAGCGGCGACATTGAAGATCGTCTCCAACGCCGGGCACGGCGAGGTGACCAGCCCGCGCCTCGTGGGCGATCTGATCGCCGAACTCGTCGCCGGCGACCAGTAGCCCGCGAGTTCGCTGACGCTCACAGACCCTTGGGATGCCAGACGGTCTTCGTCTCGGTGAATGCTGCGATGAGGAGAGGCGACTGGGCGTCGACCAGTTCGGAGCGAACGACCCGCTTGACGTTGTCGGCAGCAGCGATCTCTGCGGCAACGACGAGATCTTCGGGGGCACCGGTGAGGTCGAGGGCGTTGACATCCATGTGCGACGCCAACCATGGCGTCAGTTCCGCGGCGTGACCCGTGAGGATGTTCACGACGCCGGCGGGAACGTCGGAGGTGGCGAGCGCTTCGGCGAAGGTCACTGCCACGACCGGCGACCGGTCCGACGCGATGACGACCGCCGTATTGCCCGGAACGAGCACAGGAGCAAGCCGGGACACGAGACCGAGCAACGCAGGCTCGGGTGGCGCCACAACCCCGACGACACCGGTCGATTCGGGCGTCGAGATGTTGAAGAATGGCCCGGCGACCGGATTCAGGTTTCCGTAGATCTGGATGAACTTGTCGCACCACCCGGCGTACCAGACCAGCCGATCGATCGAAGCCTCGACTTCCTTCTCGGCTGCCCGCTTGGACGCGCCGGCTGCCCGCAGGTCGTCGCTGAAGGCTTCCCCCCGGTCTTCGAGCATCTCGGCGATGCGATACAGGATCTGCCCGCGGTTGTAGCCGGTCCTTCCCGCCCATTTCTCGTGGGCGCCACGCGCGGCCCGCACCGCATCACGCAGGTCCTTGCGCGAGCCTTCCGACATGCGGGCAATGACATTGCCATCGGCATCCACCGCGGCGAACGTCCGACCGGATTCGGAGCGTGGGAACTCTCCGTTGATGTAGAGCTTGTGAGTCTTCTTGACGTCGAGGCGCGCCATCATCCCTCCGTCTTCATGTAGGCGAGCAGACCGTGCCGTCCACCTTCGCGCCCGAACCCGGACTCCTTGTAGCCACCGAACGGTGAGGTCGGATCGAACTTGTTGTACGTGTTCGCCCACACGACACCGGCTCGCATCCGATCCGCCATCCACAAGATCCGAGACCCCTTCTGGGTCCAGACGCCGGCAGCCAGGCCGAACGGCGTGTTGTTCGCCTTCTCCACCGCCTCGTCAGGCGTACGGAAGGTCATGATGGACAGGACCGGCCCGAAGATCTCCTCCTGGGCGATCCGATTGCTCTGCGAGACGCCGGTGAACAGCGTTGGTCGGAAGAAGTAGCCCCGGGCGGGAAGATCCCCAGACGGCTGATACATCGCCGCTCCCTCGTCCTGTCCGACCGCAACCAGCTCTTCGATCTTGGCGAGCTGATCGGCGGAGTTGATAGCGCCGATGTCGGTGTTCTTGTCGAGAGGGTCGCCGACTCGGAGCGTGTCGAGGCGCAGCTTCAGTTTGGCGACGAACTCCTCGGCGATTCCTTCCTGGACGATCAGCCTGCTGCCGGCACAACACACGTGACCCTGGTTGAAGAAGATCCCGTTGATGACGCCTTCGACGGCTTGGTCGACCGGCGCGTCTTCGAACACGACATGCGCGCCTTTCCCCCCCAGCTCGAGCGTCAGCTTCTTGCCGGAGCCTGCGAGCTGGCGCTGGATGATCTTGCCCACCTCGGTCGAACCGGTAAACGCCACCTTGTCGACGTCATCGTGACCGACGACCGCCGCTCCGGTCTGTCCCGCTCCCGTGACGATGTTCAACACACCTGGCGGCAAGCCCGCTTCGGCACAGATCCGGGCAAAGTGAAGCGCCGACAGCGGCGTGGTTTCCGCCGGCTTGAGAACGACGGTGTTGCCGGCGGCGAGCGCCGGCGCCACCTTCCAGGCGAGCATCATCAAGGGAAAGTTCCACGGAATCACCTGCCCGGCAACGCCGATCGGCTGGGGGGCGAGACCGGGGAAGGCGTACTCCAGCTTGTCGGCCCAACCGGCGTAGTAGAAGAAATGGGCTGCGACGAGGGGAAGGTCCACATCCCGCGCCTCTTTGATCGGCTTGCCCCCGTCGCGGGTTTCGAGCACGGCGAGTTCGCGTGATCTCTCCTGGACGAGGCGGGCGATCCGGAACATGAACTTGGCTCGTTCTGCACCGGACAGCTTCGACCAGCCGCCGAACGCCTTACGGGCCGCTCCGACTGCCCGATCGACGTCCTGGGCGTCAGCCAGTGCCACCTCGGCGAGTGGCTCCTCCGTCGAAGGGTCGAGCGTCGTGAACCACTGTTTGGATGCGGGTTTGAAGAATTCACCGTCGATGAACAGGCCGTACCGGTCGTCGATGGAGACGAGGTCAGGGTTCTCCCTGCTCGGCGCATACGTCCAGTCGATCGGCTCGGCGACCGGCGTGAGGGCGGGGGCGTCGTCTCCCATGGTCAGTCCTTCGTGAAGTAGTCGGGGGATTGATAGCGGCCGGTGTCGAGCCACCGGATCTGCATGAGGACGTCGTTGAGCAACGACGACGCCCCGAATCGGAACATGTCCGGCGTCATCCATTCGCGACCCAACGTCTCGTTGAGGACGACCAGGTACCTGATCGCGTCCTTGGCCGTGCGGATCCCGCCCGCCGGTTTCATCCCGACCATCTGGCCGGTCATGGAACGGAAGTCGCGAATGGACTCGAGCATCACCAGCGTGACAGGGATGGTGGCGGCAGGCGAGACCTTGCCCGTCGATGTCTTGATGAAGTCGGCGCCGGCGGCCATCGCCAGCATCGAGGCCTTGCGCACGTTGTCGAAGGTGACGAGTTCGCCCGTCTCCAGGATCACCTTCAGATGCGCCGAACCGCACGCCTCCTTGATGCGCCGGATCTCGTCGAAGACATCGATGAACCGCCCCGACAAGAAGGCCCCACGATCGATGACCATGTCCACCTCGTCTGCTCCCATGTCGACGACTCGCTTCGTCTCGGCCACCTTCAGGTCGATGGGCGCCTGCCCGGACGGGAAGTACGTTGCGACCGATGCCACTTTCACGCCGGATCCGGCGACGGCGACCTTGGCGATCGGAACCATGTTCGGGTACACGCACACGGCGGCAACGGAAGGAATTGCGGGATCAGACGGATCGGGCCTCACGGCTTTCGATGAGAGTTGGCTCACCTTCCCAGGCGTGTCCTGGCCTTCCAGTGTGGTCAAGTCCATCATCCGGATGGCCAACTCAAGCGCAGCCCGCTTCGACTCCCTCTTGATCGACCGGGTGCCCAGCGAGGCGACCCGTTCTGTGACGGTTACTTCGTCGACTGTCGGAACGCCGCCGAGATACGCCTTCAAACCGGCGGCGGTGACAGGCGTGGGAAGAGCCTTCGAAACGGGGACGACGGACGAGTTCACGGTCGGGATGATACGTGCGGGAGAGATCAGGGATGCGAGATGTATGTGCTGCGGAAATATCCCAGCGCCGGACGTTCCCGGTCACCGACGGTGAAGCGCTCGATCCGTCCGACCAGGATGAGGTGGTCTCCGCCGTCATACGTGTGCTCGCGACTGCACTCGAAACTGGCAAGGGTTCCTGAGATCAACGGAAGATCGTCCAACCCCGCCGACCACTCGACTCCCTCGAATCGATCGATTCCCTTCGTGGAGAATCGTGTGGCGAGATCGCGTTGGTCGGCGCCCAGGATGTGGATCACGAATCCGTTCCCGGCCTCGAAGTCCTCGAACGTGTTGGACGACTTCCCGATCGAAAAGAGGGCCAGTGGCGGGTCGAGGGAAAGGGAACTGAAGGAGTTGGCGGTCAACCCGGAGGGTTCACCGTTCGCTCCCCTGGTCGTCACGACCGTCACGCCGGTCATGAACTCGCCGAATCCGTCCCGCAGTCGTCTCGGGTCGAAGCCGCTCACCTCACCACTCCATCGTCGCGTAGACGCAGGGTAGAAGCCGATTTCGACTGTCCCCGAACCGAGACGAAGATGCAGCGGTGAAAAGCACCTGGTCTTGGATTTTGATCGCCACCGGCGGATGGGCGAGCGGGAACATCACATCCAAGCTCGCCCTGGACGGCGGGATAGATCCGATCTCGCTCACCCTCGTCCGGTTCGGTATCGCGGCCGTTGGCATCGTTGCCATCCTCTCCGCCGTCGGACAACTGGGCCGGCACCACGACTGGTTGCGCGGAAGTGCGATCGGCGTTCTCAACATGGCCCTGCCGCCGATCTTCTTCACCATCGCACTCGTGACACTCGACGCGTCCCTCGCCGGATTGCTCATCGCCCTGATCCCGGCGTCTGCGATCGCGGCAGCCCACTTCATCGTCCCGGGGGAACGGTTCCGGGCATGGCGCGTCCCAGGCCTCGTCGTCGCGTTCTTCGGTATCGCCATCCTGATCGGAGGAGTGGAACGCATCGAGTCGGACGCGCTGTGGGGCGCCGTCGGCTGGTCGATGATGGGAGTCGTCGCGGCCGGGACCGGAGGAGCCGTATCACGACGCTTCGCCATCCACACCCCGACCAGGAGAATGGTCGTCCCTCAGTTCACCGCTGCCGCAATCACCCTGGTCATCCTCGCCATCCCCACCGGAGCGTGGTTTGCCCTGGACGGGCTACCGGCCGACGTGTGGGGCTGGGCAATCGTCACCGGACTGTTCGGGACAATCGTGCCGTTCTACTCGTTCCTGCAGGTGGTGGAACGGGCCGAAACCGCCAAAGCGGCCCTCATCGGTTACCTCGTTCCCGTTGCCTCGGCGGTGAGTGCCGTCATCTTCTTGGGAGATCCCGTGACGGCTTCGCTCGTCATCGGCGGGTCAGTGATCATCGTCGGCGTCGTCCTCGCAGACCGAGGAGAAGTGGTGTCGAACGGCATCCGCACCCGAAAACTCGCCAAGCTGCCTGCAACACCCCGGTAGCCTCGCGTCCTACCCAAGCAACAGGACTCATGAGCGAACCCCGTCACATCCTCGTCGCCGTCGCCTGGCCTTACGCCTCGGGTTCGCTGCATCTCGGCCACCTCGGCGGGGCATACCTCCCACCGGACATCTTCGCTCGCTACCACCGCCTTGCAGGCAACAAGGTCTTGATGGTCTCCGGTTCTGACACGCACGGAACGCCGATCACCGTGAAAGCCGAGCAGGAGGGTGTCACCCCGAACGAGATCATCGATCGCTTCCACCCCGAGATCCTCGGTTATTGGGAGTCTCTCGGGATTTCCTTCGACCTGTTCACGACGACGGACTCCCCCAACCACCACCGCGTTGCCCGCGAGTTCTTCACGCGTCTGCTTGAAAACGGACATCTCTACCGCAAGTCCGAATTCCAATTCTTCGACGAGGAACGCCAGCAGTTCCTGCCCGACCGCTACGTGGAAGGCACCTGCCCGCATTGCGGCTACCACCCCGCCCGCGGCGATCAGTGCGACAACTGCGGCAAGATCCTCGACCCCCAGGATCTGATCGACCCGGTGTCCAAGCTGTCAGGCAGCGTCCCGGTCGAGAAGGAGACTGAGCACTACTACTGGAAGCTGAGCGCCTTCCAAGAGCCGCTCCTCGAATGGCTCGACGCCCAGGCCGGATGGCGTCCACACGTGATCAACTTCGCTCGTGGGATGGTCAAGGAGGGACTCCACGACCGTTCGTTCACACGTGACCTCGACTGGGGCATCCCGATTCCGGTCGACGACCTGGGACCGGGCAAGTCGATCTACGTGTGGTGGGAAGCGGTGATGGGGTACTACTCGGCGCCACAGGAATGGGCCGAGATGCAGGGCGATCCGGACGCGTGGAAGGCATGGTGGACCGACCCGACGGCCGAGACCTACTACTTCATCGGCAAGGACAACATCCCCTTCCACGCCGTGTTCTGGCCGGCGCTCCTGATGGGCCACGGCGGCCTCAATCTCCCGACCAACGTGCCTGCCAACCAATACATCACGTTCAAAGGGGCGAAGGCCTCCAAGTCGATGGGGGTGGGGAGATCCATCCGTTGGTACTCCGACCGGTTGGAACCCGACGCACTTCGGTATGCGATCGCTTCGGTTCTTCCCGAGCAGAACGACACCGACCTCTCCGACGACCAGATGATCGAACGCATCAACTCCGAACTCGTCGCCACATGGGGCAACCTGGTGAACCGAGTGCTGTCGATCACCTCGAAGCACTTCGACGGGGCTGTGCCACCTCGGGGGGATCCGACCGAAGGGGATCTGGCGTTGATCGCCGGCGTGGACGCGGCCCTCGCCGAGGTCGGCGACCTCATCGAGAAGGTGGAACTGCGACATGGTCTGCGCAGAGCGATGACGGCGGCTCAGTCGGTAAACGGCTATCTCAACGACGAGGAACCCTGGAAGACGATCAAGGTCGACCGGCCGCGAGCCGCCACGGTGTTGTGGACCGCCATCCAGGCCATCTCGGGTCTGCGCGTCGCGTTTGCTCCATATCTCCCCTTCACCACCGCGGCGCTGGGCGCCATGCTCGGGCTCGACCCGGAGCCCGAATCGTGGAGTCGACCAGCAGTAGCCGAGGGTTTGACGCTCGGGCCGATCGCCACCTTGTTCACGAAACTCGAACCGGACGCACTCGACGACTGAGCCCGCGAAATGTAGGTGGGAACCGCAGACACCGAGACAACGTCTCTACGACGTGAACTGGGTACTTTCCACCGATCAGACAACCCCCGAAACCTGGCATGCTGTGGGCATGCAGGACAGTGAGCGCTCCGTGATGGGTAAAGCTGCGATTTCTGTCGCCGGTACCGCCCTCATCGCCGTCGGCACCGTCGGACTCTTCCTCCCGGTGCTCCCCGGCGTGGTCCTCATCGCCTCGGGCTTGGCCGTGCTCGGACGTCAGTACAGATGGGCAGCCAAGACTCTCGATCGGGTCACGCCTGCCAGGTTCCGAAAGGAATCGACATCGACCGCAGAGGCTGAAGCGGCCTGACGAAGAACGGCGGCCCCAGGACGGGACCGCCGTTGCGTCGAATCGTTCCGAAGCTCTCAACCGGGGGGGTACACGCCCATCCCCTTCGCCTTCTCGGTCTTCCAAAAGACCTCGGCGATCTCGTCGATCAGGCCCACCAGCTTCTCGCCTTCCGCCGGATCCATCGACTTCTTGGCGACACCTGACTGGTTGATGGCACGCCAGAAGAGGTCGTCGAGTCCGGGGAACTCCTTGCGATGATCCGGGGTGAAAAAGTCGGTCCACAACACGCCGAGATGGTGCTTGACGAGTTCGGCCTGCTTCTCCTTGATGAGGATGGCCCGGTCGCGGAATACCTCATCGGTGGAATCGTGGTACTTCTGGGCCGATTTCCACACGGACATGGCCTCGATCTTGGCTTGGGCGGGGTCGTACACGCCGCAGTACAGATCGCAATGTGCGTGTGCGGGGGTAGCTGTTCGGAACTGACCCATAGATGACTGATCCATGACTGTGGAACCTCCATTCAACGTGGCATCCTGACCATACCCCGCCGTGAAGGATTGAAACATGCGTCGGTTCGAGGTCGCGGAGGAATCCATGCTTCCCGGACTGCGACCTGGTGACATCCTGCTGGCCCGACGGAGCGACCACCCCCCGCCCGGGTCGATCGTCGTCTTCCCACATCCCAACGACCGAGCGATGTGGTTGGTCAAGCGACTCGTGGCCGCCTCCGAAGGCGAGGCGTGGGTCGAGTCCGACAACCAAGATGCGACGCTGGCGGACTCGAGAACCCTGGGATGGATCGCCACCGGTTCCATGTACCGCGCCTGGCTGCGCTATCGCCGCCCGGCGTCGGTCCGCCTCCTGATCGCGACCACCCCCTGATCCGCTTTTGTCCCTCCAAACGCTTCATTTTTGACGCGCTGGTTCGTCTAAAAGCCGGGGGCGCTAGCTTCCGGTGCCCATGGAGCCGCGCGCCCGCTTCGACGACCTGCGACCCCGCTCGAGGCGATCATTCACCCTCGACGGGTTCCGCTCCGCTCTCGTTGCCCGCACGACGACACAAGTGCGCGATGTTCTCTCCGCCGCCGAACGGGAAGTGGCGGCCGGTCGGTGGGTCGCCGGATTCGTGACCTATGAAGCCGCCCCGGCGTTCGACAACGCGTTCGTCGTCCGCCCCACGTCGGGAACCGCAGTGGCCGACCTCCCGCTCGCCTGGTTCGGAGTCTTCGACCGTCGCACACCCACAGAGGAGCGTTCCGAATCTGCGGTCTTCGACATCGGCAGCTGGATCCCCCACGTCGACGAGGTCACCCACGGCAAAGACATCGAGCGCATCCATCGGGCGATCGTCGCAGGCGACACCTACCAGGTAAATCACACATTCCGCATGTCTGCGACCTTCGAAGGCGACGCAGAGTCGCTCTACCTCGATCTCATCGGCGGACAGTCCTGTGGGTACGGGAGTTTCCTCGACACCGGCGACTGGGTGATCGCGTCCGCCTCACCCGAGCTGTTTTTCGAGTGGCGGCACGGTCGACTCACGTCGCGACCGATGAAGGGAACCGCACCACGCGGATCGGACCTCGAAGACGACGAAATGCAACGCTCCGCGTTGGTCCGGTCCGAGAAGCAACGAGCAGAGAACCTGATGATCGTGGACATGGTGCGCAACGACATGGGGCGCATCGCCCGCACCGGAACGGTCGAGGTACCCGCCCTCTTCACGACCGAGAAGTACGACACGGTCTGGCAGATGACCTCCACGGTGACGTCCGAACCGCGTGCGGGGACGGACCTGGTCGACGTCTTCTCGGCGCTCTTCCCGTGCGCGTCCATCACCGGGGCACCCAAGGTGGCCACGATGAAGCTCATCGCCGAGCTCGAATCCAGCCCGCGAGGCGTGTACTGCGGCGCGGTCGGATACGGAGGGCCGCGCCCGGCTGGGCCCGAATGGGCATTCAACGTGGCGATTCGGACGGTGACCATCTCCACACACATGGCGTCATACGGAACGGGCGGCGGTGTCACCTTCGACTCCACTGCAGGAGACGAGTATCGGGAGGCGCTCCTCAAGGCGAGGGTCCTCGACCGACGGACGACCGGTTTCTCGCTCCTCGAGACCATGCACTGGTCACCCGATCACGGCTACCGCCATCTGGCCGCCCACCTCTCCCGTCTCACTCGTTCGGCCTGGTACTTCGACATACCCGTCGATCCGGCCGAAGTGCGAAGCGCCCTCGATACCGCAGTGCGGGACAGCGACAGCGCTCGCCGAGTGCGGTTGCTGGTGTCGCGTACGGGCGCCGTCAGCGCAGAACCGCTCGAAGCGCCGGCTCCATTGTCCCAAGTCCGGTTCATCATCGACGACACTCCACTCGACCCCTCAGATCCGATGCTCCGGCATAAGACCACGGAGCGCTCGGTCTACGACGCGGCCGCCGCCCGCCATCCGGAGGCGGACGATGTGATCCTCGTGACCATCGACGGCTTGGCTGCCGACACGACCATCGCGACGCTCTGCGCTGAGATCGATGGTGAGTGGCTGACACCCCCCGTGTCCGACGGAGCGCTCCCTGGGGTCGCCCGCCGCAGTCTGCTCGATGCTGGGCGCATCAAAGAGCGCTCCCTCCCGATCGAAGTCCTCCACACGGCCACTCGTATGGCGCGGGTCAACAGCCTCAGGGGGTGGGAGGACGCCGTACTGTTCGAACCGGACGAGGGGTCACACCCGACGAGTCATCCCCTGCGTCGCCGCTTCTGAGAGGGCACTGAAGCGATCGGTCGGGCTTCCAACCGTTCCTCGATCTCCTCGCGTTCCGGCCGAACGCCACCCTGGTGGAGATCGACGGCAACCCGCACTGCAGCGATGTGTTCTGGCATCGAGCCACAACACGTGCCGATGATGCGCGCTCCCGAGCGGACGGCCAGATCCACGAAGTCGGCCATCCCCTCCGGCCCGACCGGATACACCAGCCGATCAGTTTGATAGAGCGGCATCCCGCAGTTGGGTTTGGCCACCGCGACAAGGTCGTCGGAGGTCCCGGTGATGTCGTACACCGCTGCCACCGCGTCCCCAGGCCCAATCCCACAGTTCGCGCCGACCGCGTCCAATCGGCCGTCTGCTGCGGCCCAGGTCGCCACTTGTGTGCCGGTCACCCCCATCATCGTCCGGCCCGCCGTGTCGAAGCTGAGGGTTGCGACCCGAGGGACGTCGAACCGTGCGGCTGCTTCCACCGCCGCCGCGAGTTCTTCGATCGACGAGAGAGTCTCAATCCAGACGACATCGACGCCTGCCCCGACGAGGGCTTCGATCTGCTCGGCGAAAACTTCGACAGCCGCCTCATGGGTGAGCGACCCGAGAGGAGCGAGCAGATCACCGGTCGGTCCGACCGATCCGGCGATCAGCGTTCCATATTCGGCGGTCGCGTCCCGGGCGATGTCGACCGCGGCCCGGTTCAGCTCCGCCACCCGACGGGAAGCCGAGTGCAATGCCAGGCGCCGTGCGTTGCCGCCGAAAGTGTTCGTGAGAACGATGTCCGACCCCGCGTCGGCGAACCGCCGATGCACATCGGCGACCAGCCCCGGGCGCTCGACATTGAGGAGCTCCGGACAGCCTCCTCCTTCCAGCCCCAATGAAAAGAGGGTCGTTCCCATGGCGCCGTCGGCGACCAGGACTCGACTCCCGGAGAGTGCTGTCTCGAATCGTGTCATCGTTTCCTCCGATCGTTGGTACCGACGACCGCCTCAGAAACGAAGCGACCGCCGCAGCGGAATGTGCTGGGCGGTCCCACGACCGCCGCTTTAGCTGAATTTCTCCTGCGCCCAGCAAGCTGACGATCAAATCGGCGCACCGCCCAGAGTAGTCGACGTCACCGGGACTGCACCCGTTTAGCGTGGGGTGCGCATGACACGCACCGTCGCCCGGGGAGCATGGCCACTCTTCCTCGCCCTGTCGTTCCTGATGGTCGGCAACGGGCTGCAGTCCTCACTCGTCGGCCTCCGCGCCGACCTCGAAGGCTTCTCCACGGCCGTCACCGGTGTCGTGATGACCGGCTACTACGTCGGGTTCCTCGGCGGTGCGATGTTCGTACCGCGGATCGTGGGGACGGTCGGACACGTGCGGGTCTATTCGGGTCTCGCCTCGATGGGCTCGATCGCGCTCCTGGTCTACACCCTGTTCATCGACCCGGCGCTGTGGTTCGGAATGCGAGTCGTCACGGGATTCTGTCTCGCCGGGCTCTACATCGTCGCCGAGTCTTGGCTCAACGGAATCGTCTCGAACGAGAGCCGGGGGCGAGTGCTCTCGGTGTACATGGTGGTCGTGAGCGGAGGGCTCGCCTGCGGACAGCTCCTCCTGAATCTCGCCGACCCCGCAGGGTTCGAGCTGTTCGTGCTCGCATCGGTCCTCGTCTCGATGGCGGTCGTTCCGATCGCGCTGGCACCGAGCAACGCGCCGGTCGTCGTGCCGCATGAACGCGGACTCCCGTTCCGCGAAGTGTTTCGGACCGTCCCTCTCGGAGTGTCCGGCGTGTTCACTTCGGGCATCTCGGGAGGTGCGCTGTTCGGAATGGGGGCGGTGTGGGCGGCCAACTCCGGACTCGGCGTCGGCAAGATCTCGGTGTTCATCGGACTGTCGCTCATCGGTGGCGTCGTCTTCCAATGGCCGCTCGGCGCACTCTCTGATCGCATCTCGCGACGCAAGGTCCTCCTCCTGGCAACGGCCGGTGCGACGGCGAGCGCAGCGTGGCTATGGACGCTCGATCCGACCTCGTCGCTCCTTTTCGTCCCCGGCTTCCTCTTCGGTGGCTTTTCGTATCCCATCTACTCGTTGGGGGTCAGCCACGCGAACGACGCCCTGCCGCCTGACCGCCTCGTCGCCGCCAGCGCAGTGCTGATGTTCTCCAACGGCCTTGGCGCAGTTCTCGGCCCGGCGTCTGCGTCCTTCACGATGAGCGCGCTAGGAGTGGACGGATTCTGGGTGTTCCTGATCGCTCTCCACGGCACGTTCACGGCGTTCATCGCCTACCGGCTGGTCGTTCGCCGCAACATGACCGTCACCAAGGAAAAGTTTCTCTCCGTCCCCACTCGATCCACCTGGCTGGCGATCGGACTGGGCCGCGACAGCGACCCCGAAGAGACGATGAAGCCGTCCTGAGACGAACGAGACTGACACGCTCGCGACTGACCGCTGACTTCAGCCCACTCCGCCTTCGGAGACCCGCCGGGCGACGAAATCTTCCAACTCTTCTTTGACATCGTCTGCGAGCGCCGGTTGCTCGTAATCGGCCAGCACCCGCTTCCAGATCGTGTTCGCTCGCACTTCGGCGGAGAGCGAACCCGAGTCGGTCCACGATCCGAAATTCTGCCAGTCCGACAGGATCGGGGCATAGAACGCATGCTCGTACCTCGACAGCGTGTGTTCGGATCCGAAGAAGTGACCCCCCGGACCGACTTCGGCGATCGCGTCGAGGCCGAGCGTGTCGGCATCGACACGGAGTGGCGTGAGGAACTCGGACATCATCTGCAGCAACTCGACATCTACGACGAATTTCTCGAAGGAGGCGACGAGACCGCCTTCCATCCACCCCGCCCCGTGCATGACGAAGTTCGCACCGCCGAGGACCGCCGACCACAGCGACATCTGGGACTCGTACGCCGCCTGCGCGTCGACGGCGTTGGAGGCGTTGGCATTGGAACTGCGATATGGCAGGCCGTACCGGCGAGCGAGTTGTCCCCCCGCCATCGCCGCCCGGGCGTACTCGGGCGTCCCGAAGGCCGGCGCTCCAGACTTCATGTCCACGTTGGACGTGAAGCCGCCGTACATCATCGGCGCCCCCGGTGCGACCATCTGACCGAACGCGATACCGGCAAGGGCCTCAGCGTTTTGCAGGGCCAGGGCTCCGGCAACCGTCGCCGGTGCCATCGCTCCCGCCAGGGTGAAGGGAGTGATGACCACCGCCTGACCGTGACGGAGCATCTCGATCATCCCCTCGATCATGGGCCCGTCCAGTCGCAGCGGGCTCGACGTGTTGATGATCGTGTGGATCGAGGGTTCAGCAGAGAGTGTCCCAAGGTCGACTCCCCGGGCGATCCTGGCGATCTCGATGGCATCGAGTATCCGACCGCGCCCGAGTGAGTAGGCGTGCCAGGTCTTGTCGCTGAGCGTCACGAACGACGACAGCGCTCGCAGGTGGCGTATCGACGGAGCGACATCCTGCGGTTCCACCGGATAGCCGCCGAAGCTGTGGACGACGTTGAATGCCTGGCCGAGTCGGACGAGGTCTTCAAACTCGGCGAAGCCTCCCGGTCTGCGTCCCCGATCGAGATCCGAGACGTTCGGGGCGCTCGCCACGGAGAGGAAGACGACACTGTTGCCCCCGATGTCGAGGTCGTGGAGCGGGTTCCGGGCATGCAGCGTGAACGTCGACGGTGCCCGACCGACCCACTCCATGACGAGGTCAGGATCGAATCGAACCCGCGGCCCGTCATCGGAGACATCGGCGCCATGGGCTCGGAGGATGGCGATCGCCTCGGGGTGGAGGAAGTCCATCCCGGTCGTGCGAAGGATGTCGAGCGATGCATCGTGAATCGCATCGATACCGGCAGGGTCGAGAACCTCCACCGGACGGTAGGGATTGGTCACCTTCCGCCAGGGAAGCTGATGGAGGGATCCTCCGCCGCGTTCGGCTCTTCTGGTCGCCCTGGCAGATCCGTCTCTGGGCATCGGTCACTTTCGTCGCTGGAGCAGCGAGTGTACGAGTGACGGCGACGCGAGGCACCCGGCCTATGCCTGCGAGCCCCTGGCCGCCTTCACCGCCTCGACGATCGCCGGCACCACGGAGTGGAGGTCCCCGATGATGGCGTAGTCGGCCTTTGCCACCATGTTCGATTCTGCGTCGGTGTTGATGGCGAGGATTCGTTTCGACGCCATCGCACCGACCCAATGCTGGATGGCACCGGAGATCCCACAGGCGACGTACAGCTCGGGGGCGATGCGGGTGCCGGTCTGACCGACCTGATCGGTGTGGGGTCGCCAGCCATTGTTGGTGACGACGCGGGAACAACCGACCACCCCGCCGAGCAACGCCGCCAGCTCCTCCAGTGGCGCAAACCCCTCGACCGACCCGACTCCGCGTCCGCCGCTGACCACCACCGGTGCGGTTGCCAGGGTCACGCCCGTCGTCAGGACGACCCGGTCGGCCACGATCGTGGACGCGACGGAATCGTCGAGTTCCGGTTCGAACACCTTCACCTCGCCGGTGCCCGCCGCCGGCACCGGGTCGAAACCGTGGTGGGCAAACGTGAGGATGGTGATGGCCCCGTGGAGGCTGGAACGCTCGAGCAAGGAGCCACCCCAGCGCACCCGAGTCAGTTCCCACGGCTCCCCAGGCGTCATCTCGAGGCAGTTGGCGGCGAACGGCTGGTCCATCAGCGCCGCGACGTGTGCGAGCACCTCGTTGCCGCGGTCGGTTCCGCTCGCCACGACCGCCTGCGCTCCTTCGGCGAGAGCGACCTGGGCAACGGCTTCGGCCCAAGCGTCGGGTCCGTAGTCACTCAGCATTGGGTGGTGGACCTGATAGATGACGTCCGCTCCGTACTCGGACACCTGCCCGGCCAGACCGTCCGCACTCTCGCCGACGGTCACGGCATGAACGCCGACGCCAATGCTCGCTGCCAGCGCCCTGGCGGCGGTGAGGGCTTCCAACGAGGCGTCCGCCAGAGCGCCGCGATCGTGTTCGACGACGACCAACAACATCAGAGCACTCCGATCTCGGCCAGGATCTCCACAACTCTTGGAGCAGCTTCCGGTCCGTGTCCGAGGATCACGGTCTCGGTGACCTGTTCACGCGGAGGGCGGAGTTCCCGCATCTGGAGACCGCCTTCTTCGCTGGATCCATCGAACTGTTCGATCGCCGCTTTCTTGGATGACAGCCTGCCTTTGAGTGTCGGATACCGGGGCAGGTTCAGCCCCTCCTTTACCCCGAGCACGGCCGGAAGCGGCAGGCGGTACTCCTCGAAACCGCCGTC
This sequence comes from Acidimicrobiia bacterium, assembly GCA_040905965.1. Lineage (GTDB taxonomy): Bacteria > Actinomycetota > Acidimicrobiia > Spongiisociales > ZC4RG35 > DATHWB01. The sequence continues at coordinate 21,761 of JBBDQP010000009.1, read as the reverse complement.
GAAGGGACGACGGGCGACGACGCCACCCTCCGAGAACTCGATTCCTTTGACCCCGTTGACCATCGGGCGTCCCAGCTGTCTGGCCACCCTGATCCCCACCTGGAACCCGCCCGAGTCGGCGGACTCGTTGCCGAACAGAATGAGGTCGAAGGCACCATCGCGTTCTTCGATCTGGCCGATGGCGGAAGCGATCGAGGCGGCCGTCCGCTGCGGATCCCAGTCGGATCCGTCGGTCGGGATGAGAGCCGCGGCGTCCACCCCCAGCGACAGGGCATACCGCAGCTGATCCTCGGCTTGCGGTGGTCCGAGCGTGAGCACGGTCGAGTGGCCGCCTTCCCGCTCGACGATCTGCACTGCCTCCTCCACGGCGCACTCTTCGTGCGGACTCATCGTGAACCCGAGATGGGCGGTGTCGAGCGACCGTCCGTCCGGCGCGATCACGATGCGCGCCCCTGGCGCAGGCACGCGCTTGACACAGACAAGAACTCTCATCTCAGGCCTTCATCCTGGTGTCATCAGGATCGAAGAGCGGCGTCGAACCGACCCGAGCGACCTGAACCGGGAACAACTCGTTCATGTACATGACCTGAAGATCGTTGCCCTCGATCGCAAATTCGGGCGGCAGGTACGCCATGAGCAGGTACTTGCCGACCGAAGGACCGTTGCCGGCGCTGGTGACGCGAGACACCCGGCCTTTGGCGTCGAGTATTCGCTCTCCGTCGAGCGTGAGGATCGGCTCGTTTCCCCCAGTCATGTACCGCTCCACGCCGGAGGCGTCGGTGTGGTCTTCGACGGTCAGGGTGCACATGGCCGTCACAGGGTCAGAATCGCGCCCGGCCAGGTAGGCCTCCTTGCCGATGAAGTCAGCTTCCTTGACACGCGGTCGGGCGAGCCCTGCCTCGACGGGCGTGTACTCGGACTCGAGTTCGGCGCCCATCAGGCGGTAGCCCTTCTCGAGACGCCCGGTGGTGCCGTACACGCCGGCGCCCACCGGCCGCATGTCGAGTTGTCGTCCCGCCTCCCACAACGTGTCCCACAGACGCAAGCCGTGCGATATCGAGGTAGTGATCTCCCACCCGTTCTCTCCGACGTAGGAGATCCTCAGCATTCGGGTGGGTATCCCGTCGATGAAGACCTCCTGGGTCGTCCCGTACGGGAAACCGGCGATGCTCACGTCGGATTCGGTGAGCCCTGACACGAGCGACTGGGCCTTCGGACCCCACACGCCGATGGTGGTCACGGCCTGGCTCATGTTCGTGAACTGGACCGACCCGTCCGGAGGGAGGTTCCGCCGGAACCAGTACTCGTCTCTTCCCCCGTCGAAGGCACCCGTGATGACCCGGAATCGGTCGTGGGCGAGCCGGAGGACCGTCAGGTCCGATCGGAATCCGCCGTTGGGGGCGAGGACCGGCGTATAGATCGAACTCCCGACCGGACGATCACACTTGTTGACTGTCATCCGTTCGATGTAGTCCACGACGCCGGGTCCGCTCACGTCGAACATTTGAAAGGCCGTCAAGTCGACGAGGGCGCCGTGTTCGCGCATCTGAAGATGCTCTCCGGTGATGATCGGCGACCACCAGCGGCGATCCCATTCGTGGGGACGATCGGCAACGTCGTAACGCTCGACCAGGTCGGCGTTCGAGGCGTACCAATGCGGCCGTTCCCAGCCACGGGCATCGAAGTACTCGGCTCCCAGAGCCTCGGTGCGGGCGTGGAATGGCGCTTGATTCATCCCCCGCTCCGACGCCCACTGTTCCCGCGGATGAACGATCCCGTACGTCTTGTTGAAGTGCTCGGTGGCGCGCGCCTCGATGTGATGAACGGTTCGCTCGTGGGCATAGAGACGGGCGATGTCGGAGCCGTGCGGATCGGCGATGTGCGGGTACCCGTGGGTCATCCACTCTGCGACGAGTTGGGCGATACCCGGCCCTTCCTTGATCCAGACCGCAGCCGCCGACCACAGGTTCTCGACTTCGACCGTTTCGCCAAGCACCGGCATGGCGTCGGAGGTCAGAGAGAGCAGGCCGTTGATGGCATACCGGATTTCAGCGGTCTCGAGGATCTCGCCCATCAGTTCGAGGGCGTCCTCCAACTGCTCGTCGAAGTCGTCCTGGGTGAAGGGCATCTCGGTGGGAGACAGCGCAGCCTCATCGTTGGAAGGGATCTCCTCGGGGCGATGCAGGATCGGTCGGTGGGCATACGAGCCGACTTCCATCGAGCCCGCCGATTGGCGCTCGTACATGAAGGTGTCCATATCCCGAACGATCGGATAGCCGATCTCGTTGCCGGTCTTCTGGAGGATGTCGATGGGACCGACGTCGGCCATCTGATGGACCGCGGGAGTCAGCGGGATCGTTGCCCCCGCCATGGCTGCGATCTTGGGACTCCATACCCCGCAGGCGACGACCACATAGTCCGCCTCGATGCGTCCCTTGTCGGTGACCACTGCCGTCACCTGGGGTCGTCCGAAGGGGGTCGGTGTCGTCTCGATGTCGAGGACCTCGGTATTGGCGTGCACGGTGAGAGCGCCGGCTTTCGTTGCCTTCTCCCGCATGAGGGTGCCGGCCCGTAGCGAGTCGACCACCGAGACGCTCGGCGTGTGGAATCCACCGAGGATCACCGACTCGTCGATGAACGGCACCTTTTCCTTGACCTGGGCGGGTGTCAGCAGTTCGGCTTCGATCCCCCACGCTTTGGCCGACGTCATCCTCCGCCGCAGTTCTTCCATGCGCTCCGGGGTTCTGGCGACCTCGATCCCGCCGCACTCCGTGTTGACGCCCATCTCTTCGTACTGCCGCTGGCTGTCGAGAGTGAGAAGCGCCATCTCCTTGTTGTGATCGGTCGGAAAAATGAAGTTTGAGGCGTGGCCGGTCGACCCGCCCGGGTTGGGCAGAGGGCCCTTGTCGACGAGCACCATGTCGGTCCATCCGAGGTCGGCGAGGTGGCCCACCAGACAGTTCCCGACGATTCCGGCACCGATGACGACGACGTTGGCCTTCGAAGGCAGCTCGGCCATTGCGACTCCTAAGTTGAGATCCGAACCCTACTCTTGTCTGATATATCTGTCATCTATCAGTTGTCGCGTAGTACCGTGATCACGGTGACGGCTCTCAGCCCATCTCCGCTCTCACAGGCAACGGTTGCCTACGACACGTTGCTCGACCTCTTGGTGCGTCTCGAGATCGCCCCAGGGTCGCCGCTCGTTGAAACTGACCTCACCGAGCGCATCGGTGTCGGACGGACCCCGTTGCGTGATGCAATCCATCGACTCGAGATGCAGCGACTCGTCGCCATCTACCCCCGACGCGGCACGTTCGCCACCGAGATCAACATCGGCGACCTGGCCCTCATCACCGATGTCAGGGAAGAGCTCGAAGGTCTGGCGGCGGCACAGGCCGCCATGCGAGCGACCGAATCGGACCGATCGGCCATTGGCCGGCTGCTCACACGCGTCGAACGTCCCGCCACCCGCAAGCCGATCGACCTCGACACCGAAATCCACCGCACCATCTATGACGCCGCCCACAACCACTTCCTGGCGTCGACCGCCGAGATGTATCACAACCTCTCCCTGCGCCTCTGGCACCTCTACATGGAGCGGCTGACCGACATCACCAGCCACATCGAAGAGCACCGGGACTTGCTGAGCGCGATCCTCGCTCGGGACCCCGAGTCGGCCTCGGTCGCCGCCCGTCACCACGTCCGTCGTTTCGAAGCCTCGGTCACGGCAGTCATATAGGCTCGGTCGCCGC
>JBBDQP010000009.1:2476-17906 GCA_040905965.1 Acidimicrobiia bacterium | reverse complement strand
GCCTCGGTCACGGCAGTCATATAGGCTCGGTCGCCGCCCGTCACCACGTCCGTCGTTTCGAAGCCTCGGTCACGGCAGTCATCTAACGGCTCAGAAACCACATTGCGGACCCTCTCCGCATCGTGGTGCACGAGACCCTCCACTTTCGGACCGGCCGGCTTGGCGATCACTGAAGAGGACTCGCCATCACAGCCAACATTTTCTTAGCGATTCCGTCGACAGAGGGCCTGGCGACCTGTACGCTTCCCCAATCCCACGATTCCACATCGTGAGCCTTGTTCCACCGTCACATTCGAGGCGAAATGAGCGAAGAAGAGCTCGATCTCTCCACTCTCAACGATGAGGAACTCGTCGAGCAGATGCACGACGACCTCTACGACGGGATGGCAGACGAGATAGCCGAAGCCACCCAGATCCTCCTCGACCGGGGCTGGGACGCCCAACGTGTCCTCAACGAAGGACTGGTCGAAGGCATGCGCATCGTCGGGATCGACTTCCGCGACGGCATTCTTTTCGTCCCGGAGGTGCTGCTGGCGGCCAATGCCATGAAGGCCGGAATGGCCCTGCTCCGCCCGATCCTTGTGGAGACCGGCGCAGAGACCATCGGCAAGGTCGTCATTGGCACGGTGAAGGGCGACATCCACGACATCGGCAAGAACCTTGTTGGGATGATGTTCGAAGGATCGGGATTCGAGGTGATCGATCTCGGGATCAACACAGATGTCGAGGAATACCTGGCAGCCCTCGAAGAACACAAGCCCGACATCCTGGGACTCTCCGCACTCCTCACCACGACGATGCCGTACATGAAGGTGGTCATCGACACCATGGTCGAGAAGGGCATCCGCAACGACTACATCGTGCTGGTCGGTGGCGCTCCCCTCAACGAGGAGTTCGGCGCTGCAGTCGGAGCAGATGCCTACTGCCGGGACGCCGCCGTGGCCGCGGAAACGGCAGAAGCCCTCGTACTGGCACGTCGCCTGACCGCAGGCGAGGACTGAACGTGGCAGGCCGGCTACGCGTCATCGCATGCGGGGCCATCGCTCCAGAGCTGAAGCAGGCCTATCTCGCGCTCGGCGTCGACGTCGTGATCGATCCCTTGCCCGCGTCGCTTCACAACACACCCGAGCGGATCACCGCCGCCGTCCTGGACCGCATCTCCGCCCATCCACACGACCGGATCCTCGTCGGTTACGCCGATTGCGGCACCGGGGGACGGCTCGATACCGCCCTGGAGGCGATAGGCGTGGAACGCCTCCCCGGCGCTCACTGCTACGAACTGTTCGCCGGCTCCGAGAACTTCACCGCAATCCAGGACGCCGAGCCTGGCACGTTCTATTTGACGGACTTCCTCCTGCGCAACTTCGACCTGCTCGTGTGGCGCGGTCTCGGACTCGACCGTCACCCGGCGCTGCGCGACATCTACTTCGGCAACTACCGCCGACTCGTGCTGCTCTCTCAGCGGGCCGAGCCGACGGACATCGAGACCGGGAAAGCCGCCGCCGCCCGCCTCGGCCTCGAATTCGAACACGTCCACACCGGGCTCGTCCCGCTGACGATCACACTCTCCAAGAGCGCCGCGTGACCAGTCAAAATGGAAGCCGCCTCACCGTCATCGGCTGGCGGGACATCCCCGCCCAGGTCGTGGCGGCGAGAGGCCGTGAGAAAGTCAGGATCGAGTTGTCCGCACGCTTTCAGACCGCCATCGACCAGGCGGCGATGCGTGCAGGCCTGATCGGAACGGACGCCTATCTCGAACAGTGGACCCAGATCAGCCGGGAGTGCGGAGACGACCTGGCGGTGGAGGCAAAGAACGAGGCGGACCGCCTCGAGCAGACGTACGACAGACCCCGACTCGCGCTCCTCGTCGCCGGTTCGGGCGTAGAGGAGGATGCATGACCCACACCGTGATCAGCTCGGCCACCCGAGATGTCGTGATCGGGTTCGATCGCCCTTTCGCCATCATCGGCGAGCGGATCAACCCGACCGGCCGCAAGTTGCTCGCCGAGGAGATGAAGGCCGGCGATTTCAGCCGCGTCGAGTCAGACGCTCTTGCCCAGGTCGCCGCCGGGGCAGCCATCCTCGACGTGAACGCCGGAATCCCGCTGGCGGACGAACCGGCCATCCTCGCCTCCACGATCAAGCTCGTGCAGTCGTTGGTCGACGTCCCGCTCTCGATCGACTCGTCGATCGTCGAGGCCCTCGAGGCCGGTCTCGCGGTGTATCAGGGAAAGGCGCTGGTCAACTCGGTCACCGGGGAAGACGAGCAGATGGAACGGGTACTCCCCCTCGTGGCCAAACACGGTGCTGCCGTGGTCGCCATCACGAATGACGAGACGGGCATCTCCCAGGATCCGGACATCCGCTTCGCAGTCGCCCGCAAGATCGTGTCGCGGGCAGCCGACTACGGCATCGGCCCGGAAGACATCGTCGTCGACCCACTCGTCATGCCGATCGGCGCGCTGCGTTACGCCGGTCGTCAGGTGTTCACCCTGGTGCGCCGCCTCCGGGAGGAACTCGGTGTGAACACGACGTGCGGCGCTTCGAACGTCAGCTTCGGGCTCCCCAACCGGCCAGCCATCAATTCAGCATTCCTGGCGATGGCCATCGCCAGCGGCATGACCTCGGCCATCACCAACCCTCTCGAACCCGACGTGCGCACAGCGATTCTCGCCGCCGACGTCCTCACGGGAAACGACCCGGACTGCGCGACCTGGATCCGCACGCATCGGGTCGCCCCGGCCGAAGGGGATGATCCGGGCCGACGCGGCACACGACGCCGAACGAGGTCCGAGAACTGATGCCCGAGGTCGTCTTCCTCCCCTCCGGTCGCCGGGCCACAGTGGACGAAGGCATGACCGTGCTCGACGCAGCGCGGAAACTGGGAGTCGACCTCGATTCCATCTGCAGCGGGAGGGGCATCTGTGGCCGATGCCAGGTGCGGGTCGGTTCGACCCCGGGCATCCCCGCTGACGATCGACGGCTGAGCCCGCCCGGCACGACCGAAACCGACTACCGCGGCAAGCGACCGCTCGGGGCGACCCACCGGTTGGGATGCGCCGCCCACATCATCGATGACGTCGTCATCGACATCCCCGCCGAAAGCCAGGTCCACCGACAGGTGGTCCGCAAACGAGCCGAGGTCGCTTCGCTCCCGGTCGATCCGATCACCACCCTGCACTACGTCGAAGTGGAGCCGCCCGACCTGGAAAGTCCGACGGGTGACGCGGAACGACTCCTGGCAGCCCTCGAACGGGACTGGGGTTTCACGGACCTGGGGGTCGACGACCACGTGCTGATGGATCTTCAGAAGGCTCTGCGCAAGGGATCATGGAAGGCGACGGTTGCGGTTCGCCGCCGCGCCAACGTCGTCGCCATCTGGCCCGGGTTCGAAGACCGCATCCTCGGCGCCGCCTTCGATGTCGGCTCCACCACCATCGCCGGGCACCTGTGCGATCTGGCGACCGGCACGATTCTCGCCTCTGCCGGGAGAATGAACCCGCAGATCGGATACGGCGAGGACCTGATGAGCCGCGTCTCCTACGTGATGATGAATCCAGACGGCGCCGCCGTCCTCACCTCCATCGTCCGGTCCGCCGTCGACGAGATCCTCGGTGAGCTGTGCGGCGAGGCGGAAGTCGAACGGACCGACGTACTCGAGTTGGCCGTCGTCGGAAATCCGATCATGCATCATCTGCTCTTCGGTTTTGATCCGCGTGAGCTCGGAACTGCACCGTTCGCGCTGGTCACCACAGGAGCCCTGACGGTCAGAGCCTCCTGGCTGGACATCGAGGCGAACACCGGGGCGCGGGTCTACGGGTTGCCGTGCATCGCCGGCCACGTCGGCGCCGACACGGCAGGGTGCGTGCTGTCCGAGGCGCCCCACCGTTCCGAGAAGATCCAACTGCTGGTCGACGTCGGGACGAACGCCGAGATCGTCCTCGGCAACCGCGACCGCCTCGTCGCCGCATCCTCGCCCACCGGGCCGGCGTTCGAGGGCGCATCGATTTCGGCGGGTCAGCGGGCCGCACCCGGTGCCATCGAACGGATCCGTATCGATCGGGACACTCTCGAACCGACGATCTCGGTGATCGGCATCGACGGCTGGTCCTCCGACCCGTCCGTGGCCGCCGAGATGGCGCTCTCGGGGGTGACCGGAATCTGTGGCTCGGGAATCATCGAAGCAATCGTCGAGCTACACCTGGCAGGTGTCATCGACAAGAAGGGCGTCATCCGCACTGACCTCGATCATCCGCGCCTTGCTGCCGACGGGCGCACCGCCACCTACCGGATGTGGGACGAGCCCGAGCTGTTCATCACCCAGACCGACGTGCGCGCCATCCAGCTCGCCAAAGCGGCGTTACGAGCAGGCATCGACCTCCTCATGGATCACCTCGGGATCGACGCGGTCGACGATGTCCGTTTGGCCGGCGCGTTCGGAGCCCACATCGATCCTGCCTATGCAATGGGTCTCGGCATGATTCCGGACTGCGATCTCTCCAACGTACATCAGGCGGGCAACGCCGCCGGGATGGGGGCGATGATCGCCCTCCTGTCGGAACGGGCGCGACACGAGATCGAGGACGTGACCCATCGGATCGAGAAGATCGAGACCGCGACCGTCCCCGGCTTCCAAGACGCGTTCGTCGCGGCCATGGCGCTCCCCCACGACACGGCACCAACCCCCCATCTGGAGGGAATCATGGAATTTCCCGTGCCCGTCGGGGCCAATCCGAATCGAGCAGGAAGACGGAGACAGCGATGACCGATCCAGGATCAACCACTGAACGCAGGGGACGCAGCGGTGGGCGCGCCGCACGCCAAGCGGCCAGGGCGTCGCGGGCGGTGCGGGACGTTCCGTTCCTCACCCGGACCCTCGCCCCGTTCGAGATCCTCAACGAAGAGGGACTGGAACTCATCGAACACAACGCCGACACGCTGCTCGAAGAGGTCGGCATCGAAATCACGGACCATCCGAGCACCCTCGAGCTGTTCGCGAACGCCGGTGCGGCGGTGGAAGGCACCAGGGTCAGGTTTCCCCGCGGTCTGGTCCGGTCGATCATCACCGCCACGACCCCCGCCACCTACACCCAGCACGCCCGCAACCCTGAGCACTCGGTCGAGATCGGCGGGGGGTCGACGGTCTTCGCCCCGGCGTACGGATCGCCCTTCGTCAGAGACCTCGAGGGCGGACGCCGTTACGCCACGATCGAGGACTTCAGGAACTTCGTGAAGCTGGCGTACATGAGCCCGGCGCTCCACCATTCTGGCGGGACCGTGTGCGAACCCGTCGACGAGCCCGTGCCGACGCGCCACCTCGACATGATCGACGCCCACATCCGCTATTCGGACAAGCCGTTCATGGGGTCTGTGACCGCACCGACCCGGGCAGAGGATTCCGTGGAGATGGCCAGGATCGCTTTCGGTGGCGATCTGGCGGGGCGGACGGTGCTCACCTCGCTCATCAACGCCTCATCGCCGCTCACCTGGGACGGGACGATGCTCGGCGCGGCCGAGGTCTACGCCCGCCACAACCAGGCGTCGATCTTCACCCCGTTCATCCTGGCCGGCGCCATGGCCCCGGTCACACCGGCGGCAGTGTGCACCCAGGTCCTCGCAGAATCCATGGTTGGCATCGCCTTTTCCCAGCTCGTCAACCCTGGAGCACCCGCCATCCTCGGGGCGTTCGTCTCGACGATCGACATGCAATCGGGAGCACCGACGTTCGGTACACCGGAGACCGCACTCGTGATGTACGCGGTCGCAGCACTCGCCCGGCGCCTGAACGTCCCGTTCCGGACCGGAGGACATCTGTGTGCTTCCAAGATCGCCGACGCGCAGGCGGCGTACGAGTCCTCGGCGGTGATGCAGCCGACCATGCTCGCCGGGACGAACTTCGTCCTTCACGCCGCTGGGTGGCTCGAAGGGGGACTGGCGATGGGGTACGAGAAGTTCGTCCTCGACGCCGATCAGCTCGGTGCCTATCGCAAGATCGCCGACGGCATGGACCTGTCCGAGAACGGGCAGGGCATGTCGGCGTTTCGGGAGAACGAGCCGGGCGTTCACTTCCTCGGCACCCAACACACGCTGGAGAACTTCGAGCACGCGTTCTGGAAGTCGTCGCTCGCCGATGCGAACAGCTACGAGCAGTGGGAGGAAGAAGGATCGCTCGACGCCAACGCCCGCGCCTCCGTGCTGTGGCGCTCGATGCTCGCCGAGTATGAGCCGCCGGCCCTCGATGACGCGATATCCGAAGAACTCGAAGCGTATGTGACACGCCGCAAAGCGGAGCTTCCGAAGTCGGAGTACTGATGGCCACCGTCCAAAGCATCGAGCGCGCCTTCGGGATTCTGAGGGTGCTGGCGGTCGGCCCGGCGGGAGTCTCCGAGATCGCCGCCACGGTCAATCTCCCAAAGTCGACGGTGGCACGACTGCTGTCGACGCTGGAGTCGCTAGCAGCGGTGGACCGCACTGACGACGGGCGGTATCAGGTCGGTTCCGGAATGAAGGAACTCGCAGGATCGGTGGACTCGAATGTTGCGCTCGCAGTGGCGGTCCGACCGCATCTCGAGCACTTGTCGTCGATCCTCGGAGAAGCCTCGGGGCTCACCCTCCCCGAAGGGTTCAGCGCCGTCTACGTCGCCCAAGTCGAGAGTCCGAACCCGGTGCAGGTACGCGACTACACCGGTCTCAGCCTCCCGATGCATGTCGGCCCCGGGAGTCTCGTGATCATGTCGGAATGGCCGGACGAACTCCTCAACCGGTATCTGTCCCGCCCCCTGCAGGGATACACGCCTTTTACGGTCACCGACCCCGAACTCATCCTGAAACGCCTGGCTGCGATACGCGACGACGGCCATTGCTGGATCTACGAGGAGTTCGCCGCGGGTATCAACTCCGTGGCCGCGCCGGTCCGAGATCGTGACGACCGGATCATCGGCGCCATCTCCGCCCACGGACCCTCCTACCGGTTCCCCCAGGTGGGCGAGGCCGATCGCATCGCCGATCGCGTCAAAGCCGCCGCCCGCAGGTTCTCCCTGCAACTCGGGACTCTGTAACGGTCTCGCCGATGGCACCCCCTCCATTCACTCCCCACAGGCGAACGATCCGTTGATGGACTCGATGACGTCATCCGGCTCGAGGCCCGTGACCACTCCCCACTGTTGGGCGGGCCCTGGCGGGTCGTAGAAGAACACAGGCCCATAGAGCAGATCGTCGTACACCGAGTCGCTGCCGTAGATCGCCCGAACGTCGCCGACCGCGCTGCCGAGCGACAAGCCGTCCGCGGTCACGAGGTCGACCTCGTCGGCTTCGAAGTACGAGGCCTGGGTGTAGGAGGCGAAGTGACGGGTTCCGGCCGGAGCCCAATCACTCGGTCCATCCGTGAAGAACACCTGGAAGCTGCCCCAGCGGACGAAGCGCACTTCGGAGCCATGACAGACTCCGTAGTTGGCCGCCTGATCCACCCAACCGGTGTCCTCATCCGGGTCGCCGAGGATCGCCAGCAAGGTTCCGAGCACCTCGTTCGCCGCTTCGCCGAACATCAAGTCCCCCACGCCATCAGGGCGCAGCACGAGATCGGCTGCGGGATTGGTCGTGGTGGTCGTTTCGATCGTCGTGGTGGTCGTGGTCGGAGCGGTCGTCGTCGCATCGGTGGTGGTGGTCGTGGTTGCGACGGTCGTCGTCGTCAGCGAGGTCGCCGAAGACGTCGGCTGGCTCGTCGTACTCGTGGAGGCCGCGAGATCCTCGTCACCCCCACGTGTCACTGTCACTACCACGGCGAGGATGGCGACGACGAGGACCACCGAGCCCAGCAGTCCCAACGAGGCGCGCTGGGCGGAGGTCATCTCGTCGAGGGAGCGGCGGAATCGGTCCATGCGCCATAAAGATCGTACTCGCCGGCCACTCGAACCGTTCGGGGACTAGGTTTGAAGCCATGACTGAGTTCGTGGTCAGGCTCGACAACCGGCCGGGCTCGCTCGCCCGCCTCACCGAACTGCTCGCCGGATCGGGCGTGAACATCGACGCTCTCGCAGCCTGGGGACACAACGGCGATGGAGTCGTTCGGCTCATCGTGGACGAACCCGAGGCGTGCGCCAGGGTGCTCGACGAGGCCGGGCTGGCGTTCGAGGAACGGACTGTCCTCTCCGCGCTGCTCGCCAACCGGCCCGGTGAACTCGCCCGTGTCACTCGGGCGCTCGCCGAGGCCGCCATCAACATCGAGGCGATCTTCGTTCTCGGCGCGCACGGCGACGGTCTCGAATTGGCGATCGCCGTCGACGACCCCGAGGCCGCCCTTCCACTCTTGCCCATCGCTGGATCGCTTCACGCTGTCTGAGACTGCCAACACCGCCGTCGTCTGCTTCTAACCTGCCGTCGATGCGCGTTCTCTCCCTCGTCCTATGTCTCGCGCTCCTGACGTCTGCATGTGGAGACGATGAAGCCGAAGAGACAACCACAACCACGACCACCCCGGCGACAACCACGACCGTCGCGACAACCACCACGACAACCCGGCCGACCACCACGACCACCGTCGATGATCGCCCACTGTCGCCGCTGACGGGACTCCGTGTCGATGACCCCGAGAGCCTCGATCGCCGGGCACTCGTCGTCAAGATCGACAACCATCCGAATGCCCGCCCCCAGTCCGGACTGCCGCACGCCGATGTCATGATCGAACTGCCCGTCGAAGGGATCACGCGGTTCGTCGCGGTGTTCCACACAGACGACGTCGCCGAGTTGGGTCCGGTCCGATCGATGCGTCCGACGGACTGGCAGGCGGCCAACCTCTTCGGAGGCCCGCTGGTCATGTCGGGCGGCCAGGATTGGGTCCTGTCCCGAAATCGGGCCAATGGAGCCGAACTCATCGGGGACATCGGCCGGCCGTACACCTTCCGGGTCGGGTTCCGCTTCGCCCCACACAATCTGTACACGAACACCGAGGCGATCCGCGACCTGGCCGACGATCGCGGCTACGACGATGACCCTCCACTCCCGATCTGGGAGTTCGGGGACATGCCGAGCACGGCCGAGCGGGCCACCGAGATCCGACTCGGATTCTCGAGTTCGCTCGTCGCAGGATGGGAGTGGACCGGCACCGAGTACGAGCGAACGACGAACGGCGCTGCACACGATTGGATCGACAAGGAAGGTGAACACAGCCAGATCACGGCCGAGGTGCTCGTCGTCCTGCATACCCGCACCTACCTGGTTGAACCACCGCCGGGGGGAGGCCCCGCCATGGCGGTCGAGTCGATCGGCGACGGGAACGCCTGGGTCTTTGCTGGCGGACGGGTGATGGAAGGATCGTGGGCGCGGGCAGATGGCGACTCCGGCTTCGAACTGACAACGGCGGACGGCGACGTGCTGCTCGTGCCACCCGGCAGGGTGTGGCTGTCGTTCTTCCCCACGTCCCAGACCCCCTCGTGGTCATGATGGATGCAACGACGATCGCAAGAGAGGTCAACAAGGGCGACCAGAGCGCCAGGGACAGCGTCGCCGGCGCGATCACGACCGCGAGAGCCCAACAGGAACGCCTGAACATCTCGACGCTGATCGACGAGGAGCGGGCGCTCGCCCGAGCCGACGAACTCGACGCCCTGATCGAGTCCGGGCGTAGTCCGGGCCCGCTTGCCGGCGTTCCGATCGCCCTCAAGGATCTGATCGATCATGAGGGCCGCACCACGACATGCGGTTCAGGCTTCTACCGCCACGAAGCCGACCACTCCGCCGAGGTGGTCCGCCGACTCGAGAAGGCCGGCGCCGTCATCATCTCCCGCACCGTCCTCCACGAGTTCGCCTACGGATTCAGTTCCGAAAACCATTGGACGGGGCCGGTCCGCAACCCGCTCGACCCCGCACTGTCGACCGGCGGCTCTTCGGGAGGGTCGGCGGCTGCGGTCGCCGCGGAACAGGTGCCGATCGGCATCGGCACGGACACAGGCGGATCGGTACGGGTCCCGGCCGCCTTGTGCGGAATCTTCGGACTGAAGGTGACACAGGGCCGAATCCCGATCTCGGGTGTGTTTCCCCTCGTCCCGTCGATCGACACCGTCGGACCGATGGCGCGTTCTGTGGGCGACCTCGCCCTCGCCTATGCGGCGATGGCCGGGTATCACGCCGACGATCCGTGGTCGATGCCGGTCCCGGTCGCATCACCACACGGAGCCCGCCCCGACCTCCGCGGCGTGCGGATCGGCATACCGGTCCCGTGGGTGGACGAGAGCCCGGTGTCGGAGGAAGTGGCCGACTCCTTTGCCGAGGCGATCAGCGCGATCCGGGCGCTCGGCGCCGACGTCGAAGAGTTCCGAGAGGAGAGTGTCGCCAACCGACAGGAGATCCTCACATTGTCCGGCGGCGAGATCGCCCTGATTCATCGACGGTGGGTCGAAGAAGGCAAACCGTACGGGCCGGAAGTTGCTCGCCGTCTCGAGGGAGCGCTGGCAGTGACCCTCGACGAATTCGTGGAGGCCGCCAACTGGCGAGCCTTGGCCCGACAGCGAACGATGGCCGCCTTCGGGACGTTCGACTTTTTCGCAACTCCCACGGTCGGATCCACCCGCAAGGTCATCGGAGAGGACACCATCGAGACGACAGAAGGCAGACTCCACTACCGCGCAGTTCTCGCCTGCTTCACCGCCCTGGTCAACCACCTCGGATGCCCTGCCATCGTCGGACCACTCCCCGGCGGGACTCCGCCGCCCTCGCTGCAGATCATCGGGGCACCGTGGAACGAACACCGCTTGTTGGAAGTGGCGAGCTTGCTCGAACGCGAGGGCGTCTTTCGGCGTCCGTGATGCAGACGGATCTCCGCGATCCGGAAAATCACAGCGAGCTTGCTCGAGCGGGAAGGCGTCTTCCGGCGTCCGTGACGTTCACCGGATCGGGAACTTTCTAGTGAACGTTCAATGACTCCAGGGCATGCCTATCATCGGCATGCTTTGACAGCCGTCTCAGCGGCGTCTTTCCCCGGTTCAGATCCGGGTGTGAGCCGCCGATGCAACAGTTGAAGACTCCGGCCCTTGGCGGAGGCAAATCCCACACCGACACGCGGCGTGATTCTGCCGCGCACAGACCGAGCGCACATACAAAGAGGAAGTGATGGCCCGTGACTGAGGAAACGGCCACTCTCGAAAAGTCCGCCGACACAGTCCAAGTCGAGAAGGTCATCATCCGGCTCGCGGGCGACTCCGGGGACGGAATGCAATTGGCAGGCGGCCGGTTCACCGACGCCTCCGCCGCCTTCGGCAACGATTTGGCCACCCTCCCGAGCTTCCCCGCCGAGATCCGCGCTCCCGTCGGCACGCTCGCCGGCGTCAGCTCTTTCCAGGTGCAGATCGCCGATTTCGACATCCTGACCGCCGGAGACCAGCCGGATTGCCTGGTGGCCATGAACCCCGCCGCCCTGAAGTCGAACCTGGCCGACCTGCGAGAGAACGGCACGCTCATCGTGAACGAGGAAGCCTTCGACGAGCGGAACCTCGCCAAGGCCGGATACTCGTCGAATCCGCTCACCGACGGGTCGCTCGCCAGTTACAAGGTGATCGAGGTTCCGATGGAACGCCTCACGAAGGAGGCGGTGGCCGAGTCAGGAGTGAGCGGACGCGACGTGCTGCGCTCCAAGAACTTCTTCGCACTCGGACTGCTGGCATGGCTGTTCAACAGACCCCAGGACACGACGCTCGACTGGATCCACTCCAAGTTCAAGAACAAGCCGGAAGTCGCCAAGGCGAACGAACTTGCGTTCAAGGCCGGATACACCTTCGGGTTCGCCACCGAGGCCACCCGCACCACCTACATGGTGAAGCCTGCCCGTCTCACTCCTGGTACGTACACCCAGATCACCGGCAACACCGCCCTGGCATGGGGCCTCATCGCCGCCGCCCAGGGGGCCCGGTTGCCGCTCTTCTACGGGACCTATCCGATCACCCCGGCATCCGACGTTCTCCACGAACTGTCCAAGCACAAGAACTTCGGGGTTCGCACCTTCCAGGCCGAAGACGAGATCGCCGGGGTCGGCTCGGCGATCGGGGCCGCCTTCGGAGGATCGCTGGCCGTCACAGGATCGTCCGGTCCTGGCATCGCGTTGAAGAGCGAAGCGATCTCCCTCGCGCTCATGACCGAGCTGCCTCTCATCGTCCTGAACGTGCAACGCGGGGGACCGTCGACGGGCCTCCCGACGAAGCCCGAGCAGTCCGACCTCCTGTTCTCGCTGTTCGGCCGTCACGGAGAATCCCCAGTGCCGGTCGTGGCCGCAGCCTCCCCGTCCGATGCGTTCGACACTGCGATCGAAGCAGTGCGGCTGGCTCTCCGTTACATGACGCCAGTCATCTTGTTGTCCGACAACCTGATCGCCAACGGATCCGAGCCGTGGAGGCTCCCTGATCTCGACACCCTGCCCGACATCTCGGTGCCGTTCGCGACCCAGCCAAACGGACCCGACGGGACATTCCACCCGTACGAACGCGACATGGAGACGTTCTCCCGCCCGTGGGCGGTGCCGGGAACCCCGGGCCTCGAGCATCGGATCGGAGGGCTGGAGAAGGCGGCAGTGACCGGCAACGTGTCCTACGACCCGGACAACCACCAGCTGATGACCGATACCAGAGCGTGGAAGATCAAGGGAATCGCCGATGACATCCCGCCGGTAGAGGTCAACGGCGACGAGGACGCCGAGGTGCTCGTCCTCGGCTGGGGGTCGAGTCTCGGCGTGATCCGGGCGGCGGCCCGCCGGGTGCGACTCGCAGGCGGCAAGGTGGCGACGGTCCATCTGCGCCACCTCAATCCCTTCCCGGCGAACCTCGAAGAGGTGCTGAACCGCTACCCCAAAGTGCTCATCCCCGAACTGAACAGCGGACAACTCCGCTTCCTCATCCGGGCGAACTTCCTGATACCCGCCGAAGGCATCAACCGAGTCTCGGGCGAGCCGTTCAAGGTTTCCGAGATCGAGCAGAGAATCCTGGAGTTGATCTCGCGATGACAGCACCCACCTACACCCGCAAGGACTTCCAAACCGATCAAGAGGTCCGGTGGTGCCCCGGCTGTGGCGACTACACGATCCTCGCCTCAGTCCAGAACTACATGGCGACGATGGGGATCGAGCGGGAGAAGATCGTGTTCATCTCGGGCATCGGCTGCTCGTCGCGCTTCCCGTACTACATGAACACCTACGGCATGCACTCGATTCATGGTCGGGCGCCCGCCATTGCCTCAGGACTGGCCGCCTCGCGGCCCGACCTGTCGGTATGGGTCATCACCGGTGACGGAGACGCGTTGTCGATCGGTGGCAACCACCTGATCCACGCTCTCCGGCGCAATCTGAACATCAAGATCCTGCTGTTCAACAACCAGATCTACGGGCTGACGAAGGGTCAATACTCCCCGACCTCCGAAGTCGGCAAGCGGACGAAGTCCACCCCTGCAGGCTCGCTGGACTATCCCTTCAACCCGATCAGCCTCGCCATCGGCGCCGAGGCAGGTTTCGTGGCAAGGACCCTGGACATGGACCGCAACCACACGATCGAGATGCTCGAAGCGGCCCAAGCGCACAAGGGTGCGGCATTGATCGAGATCTATCAGAACTGCAACGTCTTCAACGACAAGGCATTCATCCAACTGACCGGCAAGGAAGAGCGCGTCTCGAACCGGATCGACATGAGCCCTGGCAAGCCGATCGTCTTCGGCGAAGGCGATTCGAAGGCGGTCGTGTTCAGGAATGGCCGCTGCGAGATCGTCGATCGTGCTTCCGTATCCGACTCGGAGATCTTGGTGCACGACCCCTCGAACGCGGATCCGACGATCGCGTTTTCGCTCAGTCGGCTCGCTCACGGGCCGTACGGGCCGACACCACTCGGCGTCTTCCGCAATGTCGAACGTCCCGTCTACGAAGACCAGATGTCGGCACAACTGGTCGAGGCCCAAGCCAAGCGCGGCCCAGGCGACCTCGGCACACTCCTCACGTCGCAAGGCACCTGGGAAGTCAACTAAGGCAGAGTCCGGGAGACCTTGGCGCGCTCCTCGCGTCACAAGGCACCTGGGAAGTCAACTAACGCACTGCTCGGGAGCGCGCTCAGCCTCTCGGCACGAGCTGGCGGTAGGCGAGGACACCGAAGAACAGGACGATCGGCACGACCGCCATGGTCGCCGAACCGGCGACGTCGGCGTGATAGCTGACGATCAGGCCGAGCCCCACCGAAACGATGCCGATCGCGGCTGCGGTCGCCATCATCGTCGGGACGCGCCGCACCAGCAGCGCAGCCGTCGCAGGCGGTCCGACGAGGAGCCCGAACACCAACAGGGTTCCCACCGTCTGCGACGAGCCGACGATGGCCAGCGTCATGAGACCAAGCAGTAGCGCGTGTGCCAGCCCGGGACGCAGTCCGAACAACTTTGCCTTCTGTTCGTTGAACGACAACACCAGGAAATGCCGATAGAAGACCACCGAGAGCGCAATCGACACCGCGGCAACCACGGCGACGAAACCCACGTCCCCGATCGTGACACCCAACACATCTCCAAACAGGATCGTCGTGAGACTGCCGGTGTACGACGGGGTCCGGGAGACGAGGATGACACCGAGTCCGAGCATCCCCACGAAGAGCAGACCGATCCCGGTGTCCTCGTTGAATGTGGTCTGGCGATGAACGAGGTTGATGCCTCCGATCATCACTGCGGCGGCCACCGCAGCCCCAAGTACGGGTGGCACGTCGAGGACGATCGCCAGCGCGATCCCGGGAATCACACCGTGCACCAGTGCGTCGCCGAGGAACGTCATGCCCCGCACGATGACCCACGTCCCGACGACGGCCGTGGCGACCGCTGCAAGCGCAGCACCGAAGAACGCTCGCTGCTGGAAGCCGAGGGCGAACGGCTCGATCAACCAATCCATCGCCGGAACGCTACCTCCTCACGATCCGAGCGCTTCGGCGATGGTCTCGGCGTTCACCACGAGCATCCCGGCGAGGGTGTCCCCCGGCTCTCCAGGCGGCGCCAGAGAAGCTTCGAGAAGCTCTACGACGCGCACGCCTTCCACCTCCCCGGCGATGGCTTCGAGGAGAGCGGCAGGACTGGTCGTCTCCGCGAACAGCACCTCGACCCCCGTTTCTCGTATCACTTCGACCAGTTCGGAGATCTGAGCCGAAGATGGGGAGGCAAGAGTCGACCCCCCGGGGATGGCGACACCGACGATCTCGAAGTCGTAACGCGCTGCCAGGTAGCCAAACGAGTCGTGGTTGGTCACCAGTTTGCGACGCTCATGGGGAATGGCGGCGAGGATCGACTCGACCTCCTCGTGCACTTCCAACATCTCATCGGCAGCCTGGCTGGCCCTCTCGGTCCAGTCCTCGCCGGGAGCGACCTCGGAGAGAGCGACGCCGATGAGACGCAACGCATCAGCCATCCGCACCGGGTCCATCCACGTGTGAGGGTC
>JBBDQP010000009.1:0-2376 GCA_040905965.1 Acidimicrobiia bacterium | reverse complement strand
CGATGAGACGCAACGCATCAGCCATCCGCACCGGGTCCATCCACGTGTGAGGGTCAAGGCTGTGCTCCTTGTGGTCCTCCTCCTCATGCTCGTCATCCTCATGCTCGTCATCCTCATGCTCGTCATCCGCATGCTCGTCATCGGCATGCTCATCCTCGCTGGAGAAGGGAATGGGATCGACGAGTGCCGAGATCTCCAGCACACGGACCCCGTCCTCCCAAGCGCTGGCGAGGACGTCCTCGAGACCCTCTTCGAGACCGAGGCCCCAAGCCACCACGAGATCGGCGGACCGGAGCGCCGCCACCTGCTGGGAGGACGGCTGGAAGTCGTGCGGGTCGGTGCCGATCGGCATGAGCACCTCGACGGTGACCTCATCGCCCACAACCTGGGACACGAGGTCGCCGGCGATCGACGTCGTCGCCACGATCGTGAGTTCCGGTGGCGCCGCCGCGTCCGCTCCGCACGCTCCTAGCACCAATCCGGCAGACAGCACCGCCGCCGTAACCCTGGTTCCCGTTCGTTTGCTGAAAATGAGAATCGTTCCTAACATGATCTCGTCAACGTATCAGAGACGGGGAAGAACGTGCAAACACTGGACCAGCAGGTGACTCAACGGCTGGCGGCGAGCGGCGTCCGCTACACCGCTGCGCGGCGGGCAGTTGTCCAGGCGCTCGCCGCTGCCGACGGCCCCCGCAGCGCCAACGAGCTCTTCTCGACACTCGATGTTCCCCTGTCGTCGCTCTATCGCTCGCTGGCCGTGTTGGAAGAGGCGGGCGTGCTCACACCTCACCACGGAATCCGGGGCGTGACACGGTATGAGTTGGCCGAATGGGCGGCGGGACACCACCACCATGTCATATGTGGATCGTGTGGCACGGTCGACGACATCCACCTCGACGAGATGATCGAAGGCCAACTCGAACGTCTCGTCGCCGAGATCACCGCCGCCCTCTCCTTCTCCCCCACCGGTCATGCCCTCGAGGTGGAAGGCCGGTGTGCTTCGTGCCTGTGAACGCGGTGACCGGAATGGGCGTGTCCGCCGCCTATGGGAGTGAGGTCGCGATCGCGAAGTCGGACTTCACGATTCCACAGGGTGGGATCACGGCGCTCATCGGACCCAACGGATCAGGAAAGTCGACCCTGCTGGCACTGATCGCCGGGCTCCTGCCTTTGGTGGCCGGCGACATCCAAATCCATCCGATCGACGGGAGACCACGCCGCCTGGCGTACGTCTTCCAGAGCACGAAGGTCAACGAGAGTCTTCCCGTGACCGTTCGCGAAGTGGTTGCCATGGGCCGGTATCCGACGACAGGACCTCATCGGCGTTTCACAAGAGAAGACGAACGGATCGTCGACGATGCCCTCCTCCGGATGGATATCGCCGACATCGCAGGCCGACATCTCAAAGAGCTGTCAGGCGGTCAGCGGCAGCGGGTGTTCGTCGCCCAGGGCCTCGCCCAGGATCATGATGTGCTGATGCTCGACGAGCCGCTCACCGGACTCGACATGCCCAGCGCTCGAGCGATCGACGATGTCATCCACGATGAGCACGCCCGCGGCTGCACGGTCATCATCACGACTCACGACCTGTCAGAGGCGCGCGACGCCGACCACGTGATCCTTCTGGCAGGTCGCGTCGTCTCCAACGGACCACCGTCCGATGCGCTGTCCGACGAACATCTCGCCACCGCCTACGGACCGGGCCTCATGCACTCGGATCGAGCGGAGCCGTTGCTGGACGACCCCGTCCACACAACCGACCAACGCCACCGCCACCGGAACTGGCCGGGTTGAGAGTCGATGCGATCTATGGATCGCGGCCGCTGGCGGTGTACGTCGTGCCGAGCGGACCGGTCCAGAGGATGTCGCCGTTTGGCAGGTGCTGATACGTCCAGCCGGTCTGGTGTTTCACGCAATGGTCGTGTCGACAGAGGGGTGCCGAGTCGTGGGAGTCGGTGACGCCGGACTCGGAGTGGGCAGTGGTGTGGTCGAGGTCACAGCCGATGATCGGCATCCGACATCCGGGCGCCACACAGGTCCGGAAACGAGCACGAAGTTGGCGCGACTGTGAGGCGTTGTGGTGTCGGGCTCGCGTCGACCCGTCCGTCAGTGGCATGCCGGTGTCGGAATCATGCGCCGCCCAGTCCCAGGTCCCGTCACCCGATTCGACGAGTTGCCGAGCGATGTCGGCCAGAACCGGCCCGTAGCCTGCCAAGTCCGCCGCGGTGTGGGTGGCGTCGTCGAAGAGGTCGGTGAGGTTGACCGTCAGATGAACCCGCCCCACGGTGGGCGAGGTCGTCCCCGTGAGAAGATCGACTGCAATGTCTGCGCGCAACTGGTCCATCGTCCGCGCCTCTTCAGGGGCGGACAGATCGC
>JBBDQP010000008.1:2669-11851 GCA_040905965.1 Acidimicrobiia bacterium | reverse complement strand
TCGGGGGATTCGGGCGCAACGATCTCTTCGCCCGCCACCTTCTTGGCCGCCAACTCTTCGACCGCTTCCCTGGTGGTGTCCACCCACTCGGACTCGTCGAAGGTTCGCGTCAGGTTGTCGATGAGCGACTTCGCCATCGCCACCTCCTCCGGTCGGATCTCGACTTCGGTCTCGAGCTCCTCGAACTCCGGCTGGCGGATCTCGTCGGGCCAGAACATGGTTTCCATCACGAGGACCCCGTCAGAGACCCGAAGCGCGGCCATGTGCTGCTTTTCCCGGATGGAAACCTTGGCGAGAGCGATCTTGTCGGATTCCGCCAGGGCGTCGGTGAGGATGCGGTACGCCTTGACGCCGGTCTTCTCCGGAGCCAGGTAGTAGGTCTGTTTGTAGAAGATGGCATCGACCTCGGACGCATCGACGAACTGAACCACGTCGACGAGCTTCGCCCGGCTGTCTGGAGTGGCCGCCTCTAACTCCTCGTCTGTGAACACGACGTACTTGCCCTTGTCGATCTCGTATCCGCGCACGATGTCGGAGTACTCCACCTCTTCGCCGTCCGACTCCGCGACCCGCTTGTACCGGATGGCCGAGTGGTCCGACCCGCGCAGCTGTTTGAACTTCGGGGTGAGGTTTTCGGTGGCCGAATACATCGCGACCGGAATTGTCACGAGTCCGAATGAAACGGCCCCCTTCCAGATGCTCCTCATGCCGCGAAGCGTACCCCGAGGCTGCGATACGCGATAGCGTCGGCAGGTGCAGATCATCGTCATCGGTCGTGGCGTGTTCGGGCTCGCCGCAGCCACGGCCCTCGTCGCGAGAGGCCATCAGGTCATCGTCGTCGGTCCCAAGGACCCGACCGCATCCTCGGAGGACTCGAGCCGGATCATCCGGAACGACTACGGGGATGACCCCTTCCACCGCTCGTGGGCGGAGGCGGCCATGACCGGGTGGCGGCGCTGGAACGCAGACAGTGGCCAAGAACTCTTCCGGCCGGTCGGTTTCGCCAACCTGGCTCTCGGCCCGATCAGCCGGGACTCGTTCGTGGGAGAGAGCCTCGCCAGCCTGTCCGCCGCCCGTCGTCTCGATGCTCTCGCCATCTCCGACACTTTTCCCTTTCTGACACCGGGGCGTTGCGTGGACGGGTACGTGAATGATGAGGCTGGATGGGCGAATGCCTCCGAGAGCCTCCGCTTCATGGAACGAGCCTGTGAAGAGGCCGGTGTCGGGGTGGTCCCCGAGCGGGTGGCTCGAATCGGTGACGGCTGGGTCGGTCTCATGGATGATGGTCTGTTGCGGGCCGATCGGATCGTGGTTGCGACAGGCGCCTGGACGCCCGAACTCGTGGGAGAGACGGCTGACATCCTCACCCCTGCCGGACAACCCGTCCTGTACCTCCGGCCACAGGACGATCGCCCATTCTCCGACGTCCCGGTGTGGGCCCTCGACATCGAGCACACCGGGTTCTACGGCTTTCCGGTGTCGTCCGACGGGCTCGTGAAGGTCGGGCATCACGGACCTGGGATCACACGTCGGCTGGCGATGCGAACCGTGCCTGACGGTGTGGTCGAGTCGTTCAAGGCGTTCTTCCGGGAGCATGTTCCTGCACTGGCAGCGGCGCGAGTCGACAAGACCAGGGTGTGCTTCTACTGCGACGCCCCGGGTGGCCGTTTCGTGATCGATGACGTCCCGGGGCGAAAGAACGTGGTCGTCGCTGCGGGCGGGAGTGGGCACGGCTTCAAGTTCGCACCGGTCATCGGCGAGCTGATTGCTGCCGTCGTCCTGGACGAAGACCATCCGCGCCGTGGCATGACCGCGTGGCGCGATCCGGGACCGAAAGGGGACGCCGCCCGCTCTCTCGGTCTTGGTTGATCCCTCTCGCTGGCGGGTCTCTGCCCCCGGGTACACTTCCGGCCCGCGCCCTCGTAGCTCAGGGGATAGAGCACTGGCCTCCGGAGCCAGGTGCGCAGGTTCGAATCCTGCCGGGGGCACTTCAACAGGTAGGTGGGTCAAATGCGCGTAGGCATCGGGATTCTCGGCGGTGGCACGGTCGGCGGCACGCTCGCCCGCAAGCTGATCGAGGACCAGAAGGTGATCGCCGCCAAGTCGGGGATCGAACTCGAACTCGTCAGGGTCGCCGTGCGCGACACTTCGAAAGCGCGACCGTTCCCCAAGAACCTGCTCACGGATGACCCGATGGCGGTCATTTCGGATCCGGATGTCCATCTCGTGGTCGAGGTCATGGGGGGCCTCGAACCCGCACGCTCCCTCGTGCTTGCCGCGCTGGAGGCCGGCAAACCGGTGGTGAGTGCGAACAAGGAGCTGATCGCAGCCGAAGGCCCGATCCTGTTCCAGACGGCAGCTGCGGCCGGGGTCTCTTTTCTCTTCGAGGCGGCGGTCGGTGGAGGCATCCCGCTGATCCGGCCTCTGTCTGAGTCCCTTGCGGGCGAACCGCTCACCGCCATCCTCGGAATCGTCAACGGGACCACGAACTTCATCCTCACTGCGATGGCCGAGGAGGGCCGCCCGTACGACGACGTGTTGGCCGAGGCCCAGTCGCTTGGCTACGCCGAGGCCGATCCGACCGCGGACGTGGGCGGCGGGGACGCGGCGGCGAAGGCCGCCATCCTGGCCGGTCTGGGCTTCGGGGTCTGGGTCGGCTCAGATCGGGTCTACAAGGAGGGAATCGACGGCATCGATGTCACCGACATCGCGGCCGCCCGTCAGCTCGGATACGTCGTGAAACTCCTCGCCATCGCCGATCGCACGGAGGCAGGCGTGTGTGTGAGGGTGCATCCCGCCCTCGTCCCGCTCGATCATCCGCTCGCTGCGATCCGAGGTGCGAACAATGCGGTCTTCGTGGCCGGTCCGGCGGTCGGTGAGTTGCTGTTCTCCGGACCGGGTGCGGGAGGTGAGCCGACCGCCACTGCTGTCCTCGGTGACGTCATTGCCGCTGCCCGAGAGCTCCTGTCGGGAACCCAGGTGGCGCCCCGGATCAGGTTCGGCGACGGGCAGATCGTCGACTTCGACCAGGCGACCACGAAGTGGTATCTCCGGCTCGAAGTCGCGGATGCGCCGGGCGTGCTGGCCAAGATCGCGGCCATGTTCGGAGATCACGACGTGTCGATCATGTCGCTTTGGCAGGAGGGTAGAGGCGACGATGCCACACTCCTCCTCGTGACCCACGATGCCCGCGAGTCCGATCTGAGGGCAGCTGCTGCGGGCCTCGACGCCCTCGACGTCGTCAAGCAGGTGGCGGCCGCAATCCGCGTCATCAGTCCTCAGCCCTGATGCGGTACGTCTCGACCCGCGGGGCCGCTCCGGTTCTGGAGTTCGACGACGTTCTACTTACCGGACTCGCCGTCGACGGGGGTTTATACGTTCCCGCCGAGTGGCCTCAGTTCGAGCTTCCCGAGTCGGGGGGGTACGCCGAGGTGGCGGCGGCGGTGATCCGTCCGTTCATCGGCGGCTCGGTTCTCGACGACACCCTCGATCAGATGCTGGCCGACACCTATTCACGGTTTCGCCATCCAGACGTCGCTCCATTGCGTCGGATCACCGGCGATCACCACCTGCTCGAGCTGTTCTGGGGTCCCACCCTCTCTTTCAAGGACTACGCGCTTCAGTTCGTAGGGGCGGCGTTCGACGCGGTGCTCGCCGATCGGGGTGGATCGGTGACGGTCCTCGGGGCCACCTCAGGTGACACTGGTTCCGCCGCGATCGAAGCACTGGCGGAGCGGAAGGCCGTGCAGGTCGTGATCCTCTATCCGGCTGGCCGGGTTTCCGACGTCCAACGACTGCAGATGACGACCGTGCAATCAGCGAACGTCCACGCCATCGCCGTCGACGGAACCTTCGATGACTGCCAGGCGATCGTGAAGGAGGCATTCGCCGCGCCGGAGCTCCGTTCCGCCCACCGCCTGGCGGCCGTGAACTCGATCAACTGGGCCAGGATCATGGCCCAGACCGTCTACTACGCCTGGACTGCCATCCGGCTGGGCTCGCCGTTCGATGTCGCCGTCCCGACGGGCAACTTCGGGAATGTCCTCGCCGCAGAAGTGGCTCGGCGCGGGGGAGTGCCGATCGGGAAGCTGGTCGTCGGGACCAACTCCAATCACGGCTTGGTCGATATCATCGACGAGGGTCGGGTTCGGACTTCCGAGGTCGTGCCGACGATCGCGCCGGCGATGGACATCCAGGTCCCCAGCAATTTCGA
This sequence comes from Acidimicrobiia bacterium, assembly GCA_040905965.1. GTDB lineage: Bacteria > Actinomycetota > Acidimicrobiia > Spongiisociales > ZC4RG35 > DATHWB01. The sequence continues at coordinate 7,638 of JBBDQP010000008.1, read as the reverse complement.
GCGGTATCTCTTCGAATTGGTCGGCCGGGACGGCCCTGCGGTCTCCGAGGCGATGTCGCTGCTCCGCTCCGAGGGCAGCCTCGTTCTTTCCGAGGGTGCCCATGCTCGGCTCGGCGACCGGTTTGTGGGGTATTGGTACGACCAGGGTGAGATCGAAGAGGCGATCACACGCTTCCACGACGCGACCGGCGACTTGATCGACCCTCACACCGCGATCGGCTGGCTGGCCGGGCAGGCGGAGTTGGGTGAGCGGCCGATGGTCTCGGTTGCGACTGCCCATCCCGCCAAGTTCGGAGATGCGGTTCTCCGGGCGACCGGTGTTCTGCCCCGGCTTCCGGAGGACTTGGCAGACCTGGCGGATCGGCCGGAGCGACTGCGCACGGTCCCCGCCGATCTCGCTGCCGTGGCGGGCGTTCTTGCTGAGTTGCCTCGCCCCTGAGAACGGCTAAGATCCTTGTCACCGCTGCGACACACGTCCCAGTCAGGTATTCCCCGCCGGATCCAATCCGGATCGCACGCAGGATCACGCACGGGTCCACGTGGCTCACGTCCCAAGTGGAACACGATGGACTTCCCTCGCCGTTCGCGGCATCGAGCACCGATCCTGTCTCGGCGGGCCGAGAGGAGCATATGAGCACGAGAGCCCAACTCCAGACCAAGTCGGTCGGTGAGCTGCGCGAGATCGCCAAGGCCGTGGGTATCGAGGCCGAAGGTCTTCAGAAGGCGAAGATCATCACTGCGCTTGTCGAAGCCGGCGAAGCTGCAGAAGGTTCGGCTCCGACGGAGAACATCGAACTTCCCGCGGCGACGAGCCGATCCGAGGACGACCGGCGCGGCGATTCGAACGGATCGGACTCGCGCGATCGCAGCGACGACTCCCGCGGTCAAGGCCGGGGACACCAGGGCGGCCAAGGGAACCAGGGCGGCCAGGGAAACCAGGGCGGCCAGCGGAACGACGGTGGCCAGGGAAACCAGGGCGGCCAGGGAAACCAGGGCGGCCAGGGAAACCAGGGAGACCAGGGAAACCAGGGAGACCAGGGCGGCCAGGGAAACCAGGCGTCCCGCTCTGACGATGATGACGACAACCAGGGCAATCGCAACCGGAACCGCAACCGGAAGCGCCGTCGGAGTGGCGGTGGCGGTGGCGGTGGTGGTGAGCGCCAGTACGACCAGCACGTGCCGGAAGGCGACCAAGAAGTCCGCGAGGGGCTGCTCGACATCCTGCCAGAGGGGTACGGATTCCTCCGGGTCACGGGCTATCTCCCGGGGGACAAGGACGTGTATGTCTCGGCGAGCCAGGTCCGGAAGTTCGGTCTGCGTAAGGGCGATCAGGTCGCAGGTCCGATCCGTCCGCCTCGCAGCCAGGAGAAGTTTCCTGCGCTCATCCGCATCGATTCGGTCAACGGGATGGATGTCGAGGAGGCAAGGCGGCGTCCGAAGTTCGAGAAACTGACTCCCCTGTTCCCGGACGAGAGACTGCGACTCGAAGTCGAATCGAAGGCGGATTCGACGCTCACGAGGATCGTCGACCTCATCGCTCCCGTCGGTAAAGGCCAGCGTGGTCTCATCGTCTCACCACCCAAGGCGGGAAAGACGACCGTCCTCAAGGAGATCGCCCAAGCGATCACCGAGAACAATCCCGAGTGCTACTTGATGGTGGTGCTCGTCGATGAACGGCCCGAAGAGGTCACGGACATGCAGCGTTCCGTCAAAGGCGAGGTGATCTATTCCACCTTCGACCGTCCGGCCGAGGAGCACACACAGGTGTCCGAACTCGCCATCGAGCGCGCCAAGCGTCTCGTCGAGCAGGGCACCGACGTGGTCATCGTGCTCGACTCGATCACCCGCCTCGCCCGGGCGCACAACCTCGCAACACCGGCCTCTGGCCGCATTCTGTCCGGTGGTGTCGATAGCCAGGCGCTGTATCCGCCCAAGCGGTTCTTTGGTGCCGCCCGCAACATCGAAGAGGGCGGTTCGCTGACAATCATCGCCACGGCGCTCGTCGAGACCGGATCCAAGATGGACGAGGTCATCTTCGAAGAGTTCAAGGGCACCGGGAACATGGAGTTGCGGCTCGACCGTAAACTGGCCGACAAGCGCATCTACCCGGCCATCGACATCGAGGCTTCGGGAACACGCCGGGAAGAGCTGTTGTTCAATCAGCGGGAGCTCGCTCAGGTGTGGAAGTTGCGCCGGGTGCTGCTCGCACTCGAGTCCGGCTCGGCCCTCGAACTGCTGGTCGACCGTTTGAAGAACACGAAATCCAACGAAGAGTTCCTCGCCGACGTGGCGAAGAATTCCTGAGCCAGGAGAGGGCGATGAGAGCCGAAGTTCATCCAAGCTACGTGAAGTCGGAGATCGTCTGCTCCTGCGGCAACACGTTCACCACCCATTCGACGAAGGGTGACATGCACATCGAGCTCTGCAACGAGTGCCATCCCTTCTTCACGGGTAAGCAGAAGCTGGTCGACACCGGTGGTCGCGTCGAGCGGTTCCAGAAGCGCTACGCAGGCACCGAGCTCAAGTCGAAGAAGCGTCAGAAGGCCGAGGCGGTGGCGACCGAACCCGTCGCCGAGCAGGCCCCGGAGACCGTCGACTCGGAGTGATCCAGGTCTGCCGGGAGGTTCGCCCGAGCGGACGGGCCGGCATCCTCGCCCCATGAGCACGCCACCTTCCGGATCCATCGACCCCTCCCAATCCGTCGGGGGCCAAGCAGTGCTCGAAGGCGTGATGATGCGCGCTCCCACTGCGTGGGCTGTGGCCGTGCGGCGTCCCGACGGAGAGATCGAAGCCCAGCGCCACGAACTGCCGAAGTTGTCGTCACGGTCGAAGTGGGCCAAGGTCCCGTTTGTCCGGGGCATGCTCGTGCTTGGCGAGTCGCTCACCCTCGGGTTTCGTGCCCTGAGCTGGTCGGCGCAGAAGTCAGTCGGCGAGGACGAGAAGGAACTGAGCCGTCTCGAAATCGTGGGATCGCTGACGTTTGCGATGGTGTTGTTCGTCGGACTGTTCATCGTCTTGCCCGCCGCAGCCGCGAACGTGGTCGTCGGCGCGTCCGATACGGCCTTTGTCATCCTCGAAGCCGTGTTCCGGCTGGCACTTTTCATCGCCTACATCTGGCTGCTGGGACGCTCCAAGGAGATCAGGCGGGTGTTTCAGTATCACGGCGCCGAGCACATGTCGATCCACGCCTATGAGAACGGTCAGCCGCTGTCGATCGATTCGGTCAAGCGATACCGCCCTGAACACCCGCGATGCGGTACGAGTTTCCTTCTCATCGTGATCTTGCTCGCAATCGTGGTGTTCACCCTCGTGGGTCGGCCATCGTGGCCGTGGCTGGTGGGGAGTCGCATCGTCGGCATCCCGCTGATCGCCGGCATGTCCTACGAACTTCTGCGTTGGTCGGGGACGCACAGTTCCGAGAGGATGGCGGCGATTCTCGCCACTCCGGGAATGTGGCTGCAGCGTCTCACCACCGGCGTGCCCGAAGAGCCGATGATCGAAGTTGCCGTGGCGTCGTTGCTCTCCGCCCTCGAAGACGGACAGGTCGAAGAGGTACTCGCTCGCGGGCCCGTCCCCGAGAGCTCGGTGCGAGCGCGGGTCCGCTGATGGATCCCCGGCTGGAGGCGAGACTGAGCGAACTCGAAGCGGAGTTGGCGGAGGTCGAAGAGCGTCTCGGCCGTCCGGACACCGAGCCGTCGGAGTATTCCGAACTCGGCCGGACCCATGCTCGACTCCAGCCGATCGTCGCATTGGCAGCCGAAGTTCGTGCCGCCCAGGCCGATGTCGACGAAGCACGGGAGCTGGCCGGTGCCGACCCGGCCATGGCAGACGAGTTGGGTCGGCTCGCCGAAGAGCGGGAGGCCGATGTCGAACGGATGCTCGACGAACTCACCGTGGCCCTCACCCCCCCGGATCCGGACGACGCCAAGGACGCGATTCTCGAGATTCGGGCAGCCGCCGGGGGTGACGAGGCCGCCATTTGGGCAGGAGACCTGCTTCGGATGTACCAGGGTCATGCCGTCAGATCAGGAGTCACTGTCGAGCCGATCGACGCCGCCCCGTCGGAAGCCGGCGGGTATTCGAAGGTGATACTGGGGCTCAAGGGCGCCAACGCATACGGGGCATTCAAGTTCGAAGCCGGTGTGCATCGAGTCCAGCGCGTGCCGCGAACGGAGTCTCAGGGTCGCGTCCACACCTCGACCGCCACCGTGGCGGTGCTCCCCGAAGTCGACGAGGTCGAGGTAGAGATCGATCCAGCCGACCTCAAGATCGACGTGTTCCGGTCGAGTGGTCCCGGCGGTCAGTCCGTCAACACCACCGACTCTGCGGTCCGCATCACCCACCTCCCCACCGGGCTCGTCGTGTCCTGTCAGGACCAGAAGAGTCAGCTCCAGAACAGGGAGAAGGCTCTCGTGGTTCTCCGGGCACGGCTCTACCAGTTGGAGATGGAGCGACATCATGCTGAGCTCGAAGGTGCCCGGCGGTCGATGGTCAAGTCCGGGGATCGCTCCGAGAAGATCAGGACGTACAACTACAAGGAGGGTCGAGTGACCGATCACCGCATCGAACTGACCCTCTACAAGCTCGAATCGGTCCTGGAAGGTGACCTCGTAGAGATCCTCGACGCCCTCAGACGGGCAGAGGCTGCCGAAGCGCTCGGAGACTGAGACTCGCACCTTGTGGAGCGGCGGTCCGTCGTTCTGTCGCCAGCGCCTTGGACGGCGCCGGTACCATGCGTCACGCAGGACGGCAGCCTGTCGATTGTTCCTTCTCTCGCGCAGAAACATCGTCACTGCCGTCCTGTTCTATTGCGCAGGGGGGCGACCCCCCGGCACCCCCCGGACGGCAGCCTGCCGCTTTCGGGTTGGCGTCGGTCCTACCCGAGGGCCCATGTGGTGGACGCGGGGGACGACTCCCCCGGCACCCCCCGGACGGCAGCCTGCCGCTTTCGGGTTGGCGTCGGTCCTAC
>JBBDQP010000008.1:0-2569 GCA_040905965.1 Acidimicrobiia bacterium | reverse complement strand
GAGGGCCCATGTGGTGGACGCGGGGGACGACTCCCCCGGCACCCCCCGGACGGCAACCTGCCGCTTTCGGGTTTGGCGTCGGTCCTACCCGAGGGCCCATGTGGTGGACGCTGAGGCGACCCCTCGGCACCCCTCGGGCGGCGGCCTGCCGCTTTCGGGTTTGGCGTCGGTCCTACCCGAGGGCCCATGTGGTGGACGCTGAGGCGACCCCTCGGCACCCCTCGGGCGGCGGCCTGCCGCTTTCGGGTTTGGCGTCGGTCCTACCCGAGGGCCCATGTTCTAGATGGAGGGGGGAGCGAGCGCCATCGGCCGCTTTGGGCCGGGCGAGGGGGGCCGTGAGCGAAGCGACTTCGTCGATCCCCCCTCGCGCGACAGCCTCCTCGGCCTCGCTGGCGCTCGGCCACTCCCCGTAGCCCTCCCTCGCAGAACCTCGGTCGAGAGGGGAAGAACCGCCAACTGGGAGGACTTCCGGGCCTGCGATAGAATGCCATCCGCCGAGGGCGCTGTCGCGTCGTCACCCGGTCGGGGGTGGTGTAATTGGCAACACAGCGGGTTCTGGTCCCGTCGTTGAGGGTTCAAGTCCTTCCCCCCGAGCCATTCGACTCGCCTCGAATGACCACAACTCAATCTCGGCCCCGTCGTCCAGCGGTCTAGGACGCCGGCCTCTCAAGCCGGAAACGCCAGTTCGAACCTGGTCGGGGCTGCCACGAGGGCTCCCGCAGCGATGCGGGAGCCCTTCTATGTTTTCAAAAATTTTTGGGTCTTTCGACTCAAGTCATGCTTGGGTGGAGCCGATAGAATCACGACACCCAACATTGGAGGGTCCTGTTGCCTACGAACACCGACACAACGCTTGTGTCCCTTCGGGGTGGGAGTTGGGGTGACAACGACAAGGACTCGAAGGCGCGGCCCGTCGGGCGCGCGATGATCCTCGGAGTCGCGCTTGGCATGGTGCTGGCACTGTTCCCGCTGGGGTCGAATCCGGAACCGGAAGACGCGAATTCGTGGATCGTCCGCAGCGTGCCGGGTCAGTCGCAGTCCGTGGCCGCACTTCTCGCTGAAAGCGGCGCTGCCGGAATCAGCCCCCTGCCGATCATCGACGGCTTCGTCGCCGACATGACGTCGAGCATGGCGACACGGGTGCGGGCCGCGTTCGGCGTCCTCTCGGTGACCCCCGATGCCAGCATCGAGCTGAGCTCGTTCGAGAGCGGACCTCCTTCCGATGGCGGCTCCCTGGCCAGGATCGTCGATCATGTGATCGGCGCTGACGCCTACTGGGAGGCCGGGTTCACCGGGGCCGGCGTCGATGTCGCGATCATCGATTCTGGGATCAGTCCGGTCCCTGGTCTCACCGGCGAAAACAAGGTCGTCAACGGCCCCGATATCTCCTTCGACTCCCCGCAGCCGAACCTCCACCATCTCGACCTCTTCGGGCACGGAACGCACATGGCCTCGATCATCGCCGGGTCCGACCTCGAGACCGGAGCGAGTCCCTCCCAACCGGACTTCCGTACGTCGTATATGGGGATCGCGCCCAATGCCCGTCTCGTCAGCGTCAAGGTTGCGGACGGCCAGGGACTGGCGGACGTCTCCCAGGTGATCGCGGCGCTCGACTGGATCGTGGCACACCAGGAGGATTCGGATCGCGGACTCGACATTCGGGTGTTGGGTCTGGCGTTCGGGACCGACGGGACGCAGTCACCGGCCATTGATCCTCTGGCGTTCGCCGTGGAGCAGGCGTGGAATTCGGGCATCGCGGTCGTCATTTCGTCAGGCAACGACGGCAACTCCCAGCCTCTTCGCAATCCCGCATTACACCCGTCGATCATTGCGGTCGGCGGTGTCGACTCACGCGGAACCTACGCCTCCGCTGATGATCAGGTGCTGCCGTTCTCCAATTGCGGTATCGGGCGGACCGTCGACCTCGTCGCGCCAGGCAAGTCGGTGCTCGGGCTCCGGGTACCCGGTTCAGGTATCGACGTGCACAACAGTTCTGCGGTCGTCCAGGACCGTCTCTTCCGCGGTTCGGGTACGTCGCAGGCTTCGGCGATCGTGACTGGCGCTGTCGCTCTCATCATCGATCAGCGTCCCGACATCACACCGGACGAGGTGAAGGCTCTGCTCCAGGCATCCGCCCGTCCGCTGCGCAAGGTGTCGAGTGACTGTCAGGGCGCCGGACTGATCGACCTAGAGGCGGCACTTTCGACGCCGACTCCCGAAGTGGTTTCGAGTGGACCCTTCTCAACCGGCAGGGGGACGCTCGACGGAGCCCGCGGCACGCACCATGTCCAGCACGACGGCGTGGTCCTCCAGGGCGAGATCGACATTTTCGGGAACGCCTGGGACGGATCTTCCAGCCCTGACTTCTTCGCCGGCGCGTCCTGGTCGGGCGCCTCGTGGTCGGGCGCCAGTTGGTCGGGTGCGAGCTGGTCTGGGGCGTCCTGGTCGGGCGCGTCGTGGTCGGGCGCCAGTTGGTCGGGTGCGAGCTGGTCTGGGGCGTCCTGGTCGGGCGCGTCGTGGTCGGGCGCCAGTTGGTCGGGTGCGAGCTGGTCTGGGGCGTCCTGGTCGG
>JBBDQP010000007.1:8041-59385 GCA_040905965.1 Acidimicrobiia bacterium | reverse complement strand
TCGCCGCCGGTCTCACCCTCATCGCGCTGCCGATCACACCACGGGTAGTCGACCCTGTCCGCTACGTTTCCCATCAGTCACCTGAGGGGAATGAATGACCGACGCTACCTACGACACCGAGTCCAAATGGGACTTCTCCGACCTGCGGGCGTTGTTCGTCAACTGCACCTTGAAGCCGTCCCCCGAGCAGTCCCATACCCAGGGACTGATGGACATCTCGATGGAGATCATGCGCCGCAACGGGGTCACCGTCGACCTGATTCGCGCCGTCGACCACGACATCGCACCGGGGGTCTACCCCGACATGACCGAGCACGGTGCGGAGACCGACGAATGGCCGTCCCTGTACGAGAGGGTGAAGGCCGCCCACATCCTCGTTATCGGAACGCCGATCTGGCTGGGCGAGAAGTCGTCGGTGGCGACCCGGATCATCGAGCGTCTGTACGCACAGTCAGGAATCCTCAACGACGCAGGCCAGTACGCCTACTACGGGAAGGTCGGGGGCTGTCTCGTCACAGGGAACGAGGACGGGATCAAGCACATCGCCATGAACGTGCTCTATTCGCTTCAGCATCTCGGATACGTGATCCCTCCCCAGGCTGACGCCGGCTGGATCGGCGAGGCAGGGCCCGGCCCCAGCTACCTCGACGACGGTTCGGGTGGACCGGAGAACGACTTCACCAACCGCAACACGACCTTCATGACATGGAACCTGATGCATCTCGCCCGCATGCTGACCGATGCCGGCGGCATCCCCGCCCACGGCAACCAGCGGGCGGGATGGGACGCAGGCGCCCGCTACGACTTCCCCAACCCCGAGTACCGCTAGGAGCGGCTCGGTCGCAGGGGAACGGCCGGTCTACGTTTACGAGTTCATGCAGTTCGACCTCTCTCTCAGCCCGTTCGGAGCGACCGTGGATCAACTGGTCGAGGCGGCGCACCTTGCCGAGTCTGTGGGCTTCGACGGCGTCTGGACCTACGACCACGTTTCGGGGTCGCCGGCGGGAGCCACCCACACTCTCGACCCGTGGGTGACGCTCACCGCCATCGCCGCCGCAACCGACCGGATCCAGCTCGGACCGCTGGTCCTCAACGCAACCATCCGACATCCGGCCCACATCGCCGTCGCCGCCGCAACCCTCCAGCAGCTCTCGCACGGGCGACTGCTCCTCGGCCTCGGGGCGGGTGCCGGCCGGGGCCGTTACGCATCCGAGCTGGCGATGGTCGGTCTCCCCACGCTCGGAGATGCGGAGCGTCGCCACCGAGTAGAGGAAGTAGCGAAGGTCATACGGGCCCTGTGGTCGGGGACTCCCGACGTCGTAGGCGAGTACCACGCCCTTGCATCGGCCGAGGGCTTCCTCCGACCCGAACCCGTTCCGCCGATCATCGTCGGTGTCAACGGGCCGAAGCTGGCAGCGGTCGCCGGCCGGGTGGCGGACGCCGTCAACATCCACTCGTGGGACGACCTCGAATCCATCGCCGAGGCCGCCCGCCTGGCCGCAGGCCGAGACGACTTCCCGATCACCGTCGAGGCGCCGATGACCCAGCAATGGCTGACGGGTGACGGTCGCGACCGACTGGAGCGACTCGGGACGGAGCGGGTCAGCTACGTGTGGTCGATCGCCGACGGACTGACCGCCATCGAACGGGCCGGGAAGACGATCTCAGGGACATGACCGGGACACGCCAGCCCTGACCAGGGCATAGTTGGGGCATGAAGAAGGTCAGCACCTCGCCTGACGAGCATCTGGCATCGTTTCCCGACGGCATCCGCGAGCAGATGATCGAACTAGACCAGCTGATCTCAGCGAGCTTCGCCGGACGGTCACGCACCGTGTGGGAAGGTGTGTTCTGGGGCGGGTCCGACCAGCACATCATCGGCTACGGCGACATCGTCCAACCGCGGCCCAGAGGCGAAGACGTCGAATGGTTCGCCGTTGGACTCGCCCGCCAGAAGAACCACTTCAGCATCTACGTCAACGCCGTCGACGACGGCCAGTATCTGCTCGCCCAGTACAAGGACCGGCTGGGCAAGGCGAAGGTCGGATCAGCCAGCATCGCCTTCACGGCAGTCGACGACCTCGACCTCGGCGCCTTGGGCGAACTCCTGAATCGGGCCAACGCTCTGACCTTCCCGCCTAGATAAACGGGGTTCTGCGCGCTGCGGCCATCACCCCGGCACGCCGACAGAAAGAGTGTCGGACCAAGGACGTTTTCGCTAATTCGGGATGATCCGGACAGGTTTATGGGTAGGTCACAAGCACGACAACACCTGAAAACCGGAGTTCTCCCCCCATGCAATTCGAGATCACATTCGACTATCTCTGCCCATTCGCCCGCAACGCCAACGAGGCGGTTCTCGCCGGTCTCTGCGCCGGGCGGGATTGGAACGTCGGCTTCCGCCCCTTCTCGCTGTCACAGGCACACGTGGAGGAAGGCGATGCCACGGTGTTCTCGGATGTCACCGCACCCGGGGTGCGCGCTCTCCACTGGGGCGTCGCGGTCCGCGATCATCAGCCCCAACACTTCGCACATGCGCACGTCGCTCTCTTTGCGGCTCGACATGATCACGGGTTGGACCTGGGAGACGAGGACGTGATCCGCCAGGCGCTGGCTTCGGTCGGCGTCGATGTCGGAAAGCTCGCAGAGATCGTCCACACCGACGCCGACACTTCGACGCTTGCCAGAGAGCACACCGAGGCGGTGGAACGATGGAGCGTGTTCGGCGTCCCCACCTTCATCCGCAACGACGTGGCGACGTTCATCCGGTTCATGAACCGTGGAGCGGTCGACGACCTCGATAGGGCGCTGGAAATGCTGGACTGGCACGAGATGAACGAGTTCAAGCGGACCCTGGTGCCACGCTGATGTCACGCACCACAATGCTGCTCGCAGTCGCAACGGCGCTCGTGGTCGCGGCGTGCGGGAGCAGTGCGGACACAGAGGTTCTTCCGTTCTCGGAGATCGCCGTCGCCGACCCGCAGATCGTCTTCGATCCGTCGGGAACGGTCGCCACGCTGAACGTGACCACCAATCTCGATGCCGTCTGCGCCGTCGCCTACGGAATCGACGGCCCATCGGGCTCTATCGCCACGGACCAGGACATGGGGGTCGGAGGACACAGCGACCACGCCGCCGTCATGACCGGCCTCGAACCAGAGACCACCTATCAATATCGGCTGCAGGGCGTGGCCGCAGACGGAAACCTTTACCGAAGCGAAGTGTTGACCTTCACGACTCCCGCGGCCGACGAGGCGCTGACGCGCTTCGGTGAGAACGTCGCCATCGGTGCGGCTGTGATCAATGTCTCCTCAGAGTTCTCTCACGACTTCACCGCCGCCAACGCCGTCGACGGGGACCTGGGCACAGAGTGGTCGTCGCAGGGTGACGGTGACGACGCGTTCGTGACCATCGACTTGGGACGGGTCGTCGACGCCACCGCAGTCCTCTTCCGCACCCGATCCATGGGTGACGGCTCGTCGATCACAGAGACGTTCAACGTCGTCGTCGACGGGGCGACCTTCGGTCCTTTCCCGGCCGGCGCCGATCCGGTCGAAGTCTCATTCACCGGCCAGATCGTCACCTTCGAAGTGGAGTCGTCCACGGGCGGAAACACGGGAGCCGTCGAAGTAGCAATCTTCGAAGGCTGAGACCCGGGTCAGTCCAAAGGCTGGTCTGACGCCACGGCTTGCAGACGCTCCAAGTCGAGCACCTCGATCATCCGATATCCGGTTTCGACGATCTTCTGCTCCCGCAATTCTCCGAGAGCCTCGTTCACGGACTGACGACTCACGCCCAGCAGCGTGGCGATCGAAGCTTGGGAGAGGGGAACCTTCCGGAGGGTTGCGGCCTCCTCTGCCAGCAGATCCGCCACCTGTGCCAGCACCGTCTTGTGCATGAGGCTGATGATCCGGCGCTGGGTCCGCTCCAACTGGTTCAGGCCAGAGACCAGCCAGCGCAGGCAGATGGACGGATGTCTGGCCAGTTCGGGAAGCAACTTCTCACGGTCGAATCGGAAGGCCCTGACGTGATCGACCGCTCGCACCGACGACTTGTACACGCCTTCGCCGAACATGGCGATGTCGCCGATCACCGACCCCGGTCCGACCCGGGCGACGACGGTCTGCGAGCCCGAGTGGTCGCGGTAGATGTCGACCTGGCCTTCCCTGACCAGATACGCCGCCACTGCGGGTTCGCCCTGGCGGAACAGGTGTGATCCGCGGAACCTCTTCACCAGTTCAGCCGACCCTGCGAGCACTTCGAGATCGGATGCGGTCAGGGGGAGGTAGTCGGGACGCCCGAAGCTACGAGCCAGCCATGCCAGGTGTTGATCGGCAGCGAGGTCAGGGAGATCGAGCATGAGATCAGCCCAACGTAGCGGATGTGTCGTCGACCCAACGCCGGACTGGGGGCTCACGACGCCAGCAGTTCAGTCCGGATCATCTCCTCGAGATCTTCGGCGAAGATCGCACCGGCGTGGGTCTTCACCACATTTCCGTCTGCGTCGATGAACACCGTCGTCGGCATGGCGATACCACCAAAGGTGTTGAAGATCCGACCGTCAGGGTCGAGCCCGAGCTGATAGCTGACACCGGTCTGGTCGACGAGCGCATCCGCCGCCTGCGCGTCGGTCTCCTGCATGTTCATGCCTAAGAAGACCACCTGGTCGCCGAGTGCGGCGTGAACCTGTTCGAAGTCGGGCATCTCCGCCACGCACGCAGGACACCAGGAGGCCCAGAAGTTGACGACGAGAGGCTTGCCGGCGAAGTCGGCGAGGTTTGCATCGGACCCGTCGACGAACTGGAACGGAACGTCGAGTTGCGAGGCGGACTGGGAGGATGCTCCGGCGTCGTCTCCGGTGGGCCAGAAGGCGGCGAGCCCGACGACGAGGACCACGACCCCCGCAGCGGCGACGATCAGCTTGCGCCGACGTTCCATCTCACTCCTCGATCAGGTCGGTGCCGGGGGCATAGGTCGACCAGGCGAACCAGAACGTGTCCAGATGCGGAATTCGCTCGAGTTGTGATCCCGCCAGTTCGCCGTCGACCGCTCGACCGGTGATATTCCACGTCGAGCCGGTCTGTTCATCGAGGTACGCGCCATCCGCCGCGGTGAACGTCAAGGTCCGACCGTCGATGACCGGCGAGAATACGCCCACCGATCCGACATCGCGTCCGGACGCCGTCTGGAGAGACTCCAACGCGCTCGACTGCCCGGCCGACCAAAAGATCGCCAGTTCGGTGTCTCCGACTTCGGTGTTGGTCACAGCGGCCGTTTCGCCAGAGATCACATCGAGCGTCCAGGCGCGGGCATCGTCGCCGTCTCGGACTCCGACCACCCGCTGCATCGCCCGGGAGCGATCGTCGACGTCTCCGGTGAAGAGGAAGGGGAAGGAACTGGGGTTGTCATAGCCCTGGTACGGGTTGTTGCCGTACGGCCGCCCGAATCCGGTCTCGTCCCGATCGAGCACCTTCCCGTCTGGGTAGGCCTCTTTGAAGTCCGCCCACGACAGCAGCGGGGAGGCAACAGGCTCGAGCCGGTGTCCGGTGAGCACGCCCACGACGGCCTTCCCGTCGAAATGCGTCCACAGTGTCTCGGTCGCCCTGTCATACATGACGAGAGCGGAGGCAAAGAGACGACCGGACGTACCGAAGGTCGTTTCGTGTCCGCCAATGGTGCGCACATAAGAAACAGCGCTGTTGCACAGGGGGCAGTAGGTGACGGAGACCGGTACATCTCCGACGACGTCGTTGACGATCTCGTGCCAAATCATGATCTGGATCGGATAGGCGCGGGCGTCACCATCGATGTCCAGGACGACCACGGGCTCCTCATCGCTCAGATACTCGTCAGCCGAAGCGACGTCGGTGAACACCGGCTCGTCCACCGGCGGGATTCCATCAGGCGGCGGGCCGCCCGAGATGATCTCTTCGACATCGATCAGTGGCGGGGGGAAGCTGTCGGCAGTCATGTCATCGAGTGCAGAGTCCCCTTCGGGAAAGCCGTCCGCAGGGAGCTCGACCGGAGGCAGGGTCGCCGTCGGTTCTTCGAGCGCCTCAGATGTGGTCGTGGTCGCCGGGTCCGGCTCGGCCGCCTCGGTGCTTTCCGACACAGCCCCTCCGGAGCAGGCGGACGCAACCAGGGCTATCAGTACGATCCCGTATCTCAGCTTCATGCCGGCTCCAACGATGCCGGCAGGCCGCGTGCTCGCCGACTGTCGGCAATCCGACCCTCGCATGCGTGAGGTTCCGTGGTCCCGGTTTTGCTTCTCATTGGAGGACATGTCGTGAACCTCATCGATTTCTTGCTTCCAACCACCGACGCCGGAGTGGCCATCCAGGTGGTCGCCATCCTGTCGATCTCTGCCATCGGGCTGTACCTGACGAGACATCATGCCGATGCTCGCCTTCTCGTGACCGGAGCGACGCTCCTGGCCGTCGCCTTCATGGCGCTCAGGACGCTCCACTGAGAACCCTCAGGTGACCTTGACCTTGCCCCAGAATGCGACGTGGCCGGTGATCGCCTTCGCCTTGTCGCTCGGCGTGCGATAGGTCCAGCCGACGTTGCGATAGGTCTCCCCGTCGATCACAGCGTCGAAGTAGCTCGCCTGTCCCTTCCAAGGGCACACCGTCGTGTGGTCGCTCTCGGTCAGATGGTCCCAGTGGATGGTCTCCGGAGGAAAGTACGCGTTGCCCTCCACCGATACCACCTCGTCTGCCTCGGCCAGAGTCACATCGCCCAGTGTCGCCTTCTTCGCCATCTTCTTCCTCCATCTCATCGGTCGTACTCCTTGTTCGCACCCTTCAACCGACCGAAAGCCAGAAGTTCGGTCCCAGTGTCGGAGAGCCGACGGTTCATCGGTCGCGCAACTCCCTGCCGAAGCAGGCCAACCAGACTGTCGGGTGGCTGACGATCTGACATCGCGGTGGTATCGCCGTCTGTTGGACCCGTGAAGAACCAGAGAGGGAGCTTTCATGTCCGAACAGCAATTCGACGTCATCGTCCTCGGAGCAGGACCGGCCGGTGAGAATGCCGCCGATGTGGCGGTACGCCATGGCCTCTCGACCGCCATCGTCGAGCGAGAACTCGTCGGAGGGGAATGTTCGTACTGGGCATGCATGCCTTCCAAGGCGCTTCTAAGACCCGGAGACGTGCTCGATGCCGCCGGGCGCACTCCCGGCTTCACCGGCGGAACAATCGACATCGATGACGCTCTCGCCCGTCGCAATGCTCTGGCGGGAAACTGGGACGACGAAGGTCAGGTGTCCTGGCTGGAGGGCGTGGGCGTGACGCTGTTGCGCGGGCACGGCCGCCTCGTCGGAGAACGCGCGGTCGAGGTCGAACAGACGGATGGCTCCGTCGACCGGTTCGTGGCGACCAAAGGCGTGATCCTCGCAACCGGAACTTCCGCCTCGATGCCTCCCATCCCGGGACTCTCTGATGTCGGCGCATGGGACAGTCGGGATGTGACCACTGCCAAGGAGGTCCCCCGTCGACTGCTGATCATCGGAGGAGGAGTCGTGGGGGCGGAGATGGCCCAGGCGTGGAAGACACTCGGCAGCGAGGAAGTCACGATCATCGAACTCGGCGACCGCCTCCTGGCGGTGGAAGAGCCGTTTGTCGGAGAAGAACTCCGGAAATCGTTCGAACGTATCGGAATCACGGTCCACACCGAAGCCAACACCACCGAGGTGCGCCGCGAAGGCACCGACGGGCCGGTGACGATCGACGTGACACTCTCCGACGGCTCCGAAGTGTCGATAGAGGCAGACGAACTTCTCGTCGCGACCGGCCGAAAGCCCAACACGGCGGACATCGGACTGAGCAGTGTCGGACTCGAAGACGGGAAGTACGTCGATGTCGACGATCACTTGCTGGTCACCGGAGTCGAAGGGGACTGGCTGTACGCCGTCGGCGACGTCAACGCCCGCTCCCTCCTCACTCACACCGGCAAGTACCAGGCGCGGGTGGCAGGTGCCCACATCGCAGGGGCGAAGACGTCGGCGTGGGGAGATACGAAGGCGACACCACGAGTCGTTTTCACCAACCCTCAGGTCGCGGCGGTCGGTATGACCACCGCGGCGGCGAAGGAGGCTGGCCTCAACGTGCGAACCGTCTCCTACGACATCGGCCACACGGCCGGTGCCGCCACCCTCGGCAAGGGGTATCGCGGAACCTGCACCTTGGTTGTGAACGCCGACACTCACACGCTGGTTGGTGCGACCTTCGTCGGTCCGCAGGTCGGTGAGATCCTCCACAGTGCAACGATCGCGATAGTGGGCGAGGTTCCGCTCGACACCCTGTGGCACGCGGTGCCGTCATTCCCGACACTGAGCGAAGTGTGGCTGCGGTTGCTCGAGGCGTACCGGGACGAATTCGGTCACGAATTCCTGTGATGGAACGGGCGGTCGGCCGGTCGATTCGGTGGTTGATCGCCGGGCTGGTCGGCACCCCGCTGCTCCTCGCTCTGCCCACGCCGCATGGATCGACTCTATGGATCCTGTTCCATTTGACGGTTCTGGTCGCCTACGGACTGGTGCTGACCATGGCATTGGTGGAAGAACTCGACACCCCGTGGTTCAGCGGGCTCAGTCCGCAGGCGAGCCTCTTCGGATCTGCCGTCTCGCTGGTGGTGCTGGCGACCGGGGCCGTCGCACTCGTGACCCTGGCGTCTTCGGCCGCACTGCGCCTCGATCCGTCCATGCAATTCCTGCAACTCCTCTCGGCACTCGACATCGCCTGGGTCGCCGGTGCGACCGCAATCGGAGCAAGGCTCGCAGCCGGACGGATCGCCGGCTGGGCGGCGGGTGGAATGATCGTTGTCGTCTGTGTGTGGTCGGTGGCGACCTATCTGAATGCGGTCGGATACACCCCGGCAGGCGGATGGCTCGTCGACGGTGACGCCATGTGGCGCTACATCCTCCCCTACGACATGGCGGCCGCCGTCATCGCCATCACCACGCTCACGTTCGGCGTGCGAAGACGCTCCGGTGCCGATGCCCGTCAGGCGATGGCACAACCGAGTCGCCAGTCGTAACTGGAGAAGCTGATGGTCGGATTCGCGCCTTCAATCCACGACGCAGCATCGTTGTCCATCCACGGCGTGAGCGCCGCCAACACGGTCCGCCGGCGAGCAGGCAGCAGCGTGGGCATGCGGTGGGGCTTGACGAAATCTCTCCCGAACCAGGCGAAAATCGACGAGAGCATCACGCGGTTTTCCGCCTCGACGATGACCAATGCCCCGTCCGTCAGAAAACGACGCATCTGGTCGTCGAGTTGGGCGTCGACGTCACCGGCGAACGGCTCACGTCGCAACGTCGGACATGACATCGCGCCACACACCAGCCCGGCGTGGATGCGAGGGTCTCCGAACCGTCGCACCTTGGCGTGTTCGATCTGGTCCAGCGAGAGCGCCTCGCCGGCGATTGTCACAGTCGGCGAGGTGAAGCCACCGGGGATTCCGAACACCGTGGGGACACCGTCCCGCGCCGCGTCCGCTCCCAATCTGAGGGCAGCCGCGTTGTACACGTTGATCCAGAACGCCAGCGACTCGCCGACGGTGAGCGTGTCGGGATCGACCGATTCCATCTCGTCCAGATACACGGCCAGTTCCTCGCCGGCGGCAGGAAGACGGCCGATCACGTCGCCCTGCAACGACTCGAGAACTTTGCCGAAGCGGGAGTGGTCGACGGTCGCGTCGCCGTGCGGCCTTGGAGCGCGAACACGGATGAGGGACGTGAGGATCGACCATCCGGCGCTCAGAACATTGGGTGATGTGGACTCTGTCATGGTGTGGGCAACGTCGGGGAGAGAACTCGACCGTCGATTGTGTCGGGTGTCCGACACTACGAGGCAACTGTGATAGCCCCACAGTTCACAGGAGGGGTACCGACTGTCACCGCCGATCAGATGGCAGAGGCAGATCGTCTGGCCACAGGGCCGTACGGCATCGATCTCCTCCAGATGATGGAACTGGCGGGCCGGGCGCTGGCCCGCATCGCCCAGGATCGTCTCGACTCGTCGCCTCCCCCTGTGACTGTCGTCGCAGGGGGAGGCGGTAACGGAGGCGGAGCGATGGCGGCCGCTCGCAGGCTGCGAGGTTTCGGGTTCGATGTGACGACCGTGCTAGATCGAGAGCCCGGGCGTCTCACTGGCGCCGCCGCTCACCAAGCGACGTCGCTCGAAGCCATCGGAAGCCGCCCGTCCACCCGGCTGCCGTCTGAACCGGGCGCGGTGATCGTCGACGGTCTCATCGGATACGGACTCACCGACGCACCCACCGGACGAGCAGCCGAGCTGATCGACTGGATGAATGCCTCGGCGTCAACAGTCATCTCCCTCGACGTTCCCTCGGGAAGCGACGCCACTACGGGTGAATCGCCCGGCGCCGTCGTGGGGCCGGATGTGATCCTCACGCTCGCCCTTCCGAAGTCGGGATTCGTGCGCCTGCCATCCGACACCACGTTGCTCCTCGCCGACATCGCGGTTCCCGCGGCACTCTGGCGTGATCATTTCGGCCTCGACACCCTCGGACTGTTCGCCACATCGGACGTTGTCGACATCTCCCAGGCCCAACTCGCCGACCCGCCAGTCGAGAGCTGACCGTCGGATGTGCGACCATCAACGCTTCACTCGTCGTTGCTGAGCGTTTGAAGAGCCAATGACTGCACTCCTCTCCACCGCCTTCGCCGCAGGCATGGTTGCCACCGTCAATCCATGTGGCTTCGCCATGCTCCCGGCCTACCTCGGGTTCTTCCTCGGCGACGGCGCGGAGCGTCGGGTGGAGCGCACCGGAGTCGTCGCACTCTCGGTGGCATCGGGGTTTCTGGTGGTGTTCACGGTGGCGGGGGCGCTCATCTCGTTTGGACTCCGAGCGGTGGTCGATGCCATCCCGTGGCTGGCGCTGGCAGTCGGACTGGGCCTCATCGTGGTCGGAATCGCCCAGCTTCTCGGACGCCGACTGCTCCCCACCGTCCCAGGTGTTTCACGGGCCCGCAAGAGCGGCTCGGTGGGAGGCATGTTTGTCTTCGGCGTGTCCTACGCCATCGCCTCGCTGTCCTGCACGCTCCCTATCTTTCTCAGCCTGGTCGGTGGAATCGTGTCCGCAGAAGCTCTGTCGACATCGGTCCTCGCATTCACCGCCTACGGAGCGGGAATGGCAACCGCAGTCACGGGCGTGACGTTCGTCGTGGCGGGTGGGAAGAAGACAGTTCTGGCGAAGATTCGAAGTCTGGCGCGCCACATGGACACCATCTCGGGCCTGGTGATGACGGTCGCTGGTGTGTTCATCGTCTGGTATTGGGCGACGATCCTTTCCGGCGGTGGCGTCGCCTTGGGTTCGACCGGACTGGTCCGCTGGATCGATCGCACCTCGGCGTCCGTGACCGGATTCTTGGCAGACAACGCCGGACTCGTCGCAGTTGTCATTGGAGCGATCGCCATCCTCGGATGGCTGTGGGGCAGGAGCGCAAAGGTCGGCTCCCCGACAGAGTGGGAGGCCTCCGAGCATTCGAACGGTTGATCTTCTTCGTACAAGAAGAGGAGAAACCATGACGTTCGAATTGTTCCCGGCCCTGGTTGCCGGACTGGTCGCCACGCTGGTGATGTCGGCCATGATGACCATGTCCGCATCCGCCGGGATGACCAGGATGCCTCCGATGACATTGGTCACCGGGGCGATGATGAGCGGAGACCCCGATCGGGCACGACGCATCGGAGCCATGATCCACTACGTAGTGTTGGGAACCATCGTCTTCGGGATCGCATACGGCGCACTCTTCACCGCGTTTGGTTCGTCTTCCGTCTTGACCGGCATCCTCATCGGGGCCGCTCACGGCGTCGTAGTCGGGGCGATCGGCATGCCGATGATGCCCGCCATGCACCCTCGCATGACCGCTGACTCCGACGGGCCCGCCGTAGACACATCGGATGGCACTGTCGTCCTGAGTGCACCAGGGTTCTTCGGAGCGCGCTGGGGTGCCATGACCCCGATGGGACTGATCGTTGGCCACGTCGTCTACGGACTGATCGCAGCCCTCGTGTACGGAGCCCTGGTATGACCGTCGAACACACCACAACCAGTCGCCTCACCGTCCATGACCTCGACTCGGCTCCCGAGGCAAGCAGGGCGGCACTTGCCAATCAGGCGAAGCGGGTGGGCAAGGTCATCAACATCTTCGGAGCGATGGCGAACTCTCCTGCCCTGATGAACGTCTACGACCTCGTCGAAACCCACCTCGCGGAGCACTCCAACCTCGACAACGCCGCCCGCCAGGCGATCCACTTGACAGTGGCGGCGGTGAACGACTGCGACTACTGCCAGGCGGCGTACACCGGCGCGGCCAAGAAGGCCGGATTCAGCATCGAGGAGACGGTCGCAATCCGTCAGGGCTCGCTCCCCGACAATCCCAAGCTGCAGGCGCTGCTCACCCTGAGCAGACAGATCGCAGACAACCGCGGCTGTGTCGACGAGTCGGTGTGGTCCGACGCCCTCGCCGCTGGTTGGAGCGAAGAGGAGATCCTCGACGCCTACGTCGAAGTCGTCAGAACCATCCTCACCAACTACTTCAACCACCTCGTCGGAACCGAACTGGATCTCCCGCCTGCTCCCTGAGGGCTGCCCGTCCCACGGGCCCCCGCTCGCATGTTCAGTCGTCGGCCGCCGCCGGCCGATGGACCCCGCCAGCGGCGGCGTTGACCGACTCAGCCAATGTGGGATGCACGTGGATCGCGTCGCGCAGGACGGTGGCCGGGGCAGACGCCACCATGGCGATGACCGCTTCGTGGATCAGATTGCCGGCATCAGGGCCAACGATGTGACAGCCCAGCAGCATCCCGCTGACAGAATCCGCGATGATCTTCACAAAACCGTCTGTCTCGCCGATGGCCCTCGCCTTGGCGACGCCTCGGAACTCCTGGCGACCGACCGTCACCGGGTAGCCCGCGGCCTTTGCCTCGTCCTCGGTCAATCCCACCGAGGCCACTTCCGGGTCGACGAACACCGCGTGAGGCACCACGCGACCAGCGATGGAAGAGTCGACGCCCCTGAAGAGATTGCCGATGATCACGTCGGCGTCGTGTCGGGCAGTGTGGGTGAACATGGGTCCACCACGTAGATCACCGAGCGCCCAAACCCCGTCAGCCGAGGTTCTGAGCCGATCGTCGACGGGAACGAAGCCGACGGAGTCGGTCGCAACTTCGAGGTACTCGAGTCCGAGTTCGTCGCTGTTCGGGGTTCGGCCGGCTGCCACGAGGAGATGGGACGCCACGATGAACGTGTCCTCGGCGCCGCGACAGTGCACGCGAACCCCCTGGTCGGTCGGCTCCACAGCGACACACGCGGTGTCGGTGAGAACATCGATGCCCTCGAGGCGGAATGCCGTCTCGACGACCTCGGAGGCCTCGGGATCTTCGGACTCGAGCAGTCGAGGCCCTCGCTGGACGATGGTGACGTGCGCGCCAAAACGCGAGAACATCTGGGCCATTTCGCACCCGACGAAGCCACCGCCGACGACGACGAGATGCTCGGGCAACAGTCGGAGGTCGAGGATGGTGCGGGATGTCAAGTGGGGGACGGCGTCGAGGCCTTCGATGTTTGAGACTGCGTCCCTGGTCCCAGTGTTGAGAAAGATCCGATCGGCGACGATGACCTCGTCACCGACCTTCATGCTGCGGCCACGCAGGAACGTTCCGTGTCCCTCATAGAAGTCGAGGTCGCTGGCTTTCTCCACCGCCCGGTACGAGCCTGCGCGTATGGACTCGACAAGGGTGTCCTTGCGGTCGACGACCGCCCCGAGATCCACGGTGGCCGGTCCCACCTCGATCCCAAACTCGCTGGCTCGACCAATGCGGTGGGCAAGAGAGGCCGAAGCGATCATGGTCTTGGTGGGAATGCACCCGCGGTTGAGACATGTCCCGCCCAGACGCTCCCGCTCGACGAACGCAGTAGACCCATGGCGCGCCGCCCGCAATGCCAGTGGGAGGCCAGCCATTCCACCGCCGACGACAAGGTTCTCGTAGCGCTTCACCTCGTGAGCGCTTCTCGGAGCATGGTGAGGCTCGGTGCACCCCGAATCCCCTCAGGGGTGGCGTACAGCCGGCAGGTCAATCCGACTGGGGCCTTGTCGTCCGAGAACGGGTCGACTCCATCGATCAGCACGGTCGGGGACCCGCGAAACGCAAGGGCTTGGGCCTCATCCGCCGACCCGACCAGTTTGTGAGTCACCTCGAACCCAAAGTCAGAGGACAACTCGACGAGTTGGCGCTCGGTGTTTCGCCAGTTCGGACACCCGTCGAAATAGAGCAATGTGACATCCATGTCGGTCACCGTATGGCTTCCACCATGGTGGAAGGTCAAGCCCTAATGTTGGGAAATGCAGATCGGTGAACTCTCATCGGCGACGGGGGTGCCTACCCGCACCATCCGCTTCTACGAAGAGAAGGGAGTCCTCCCTGAACCGGACCGATCCCCGACGGGATATCGGATCTATGACGCCCAGGCTGTCAACCGGCTGAAGTTCCTTCGCAGAGCCCAAAGCGCCGGGCTGACACTCAGCGAGATCCGGGGCGTCGTCGCCATCCGTGACAACGGGGAGGCCCCGTGCGTGCACACCAGGTCCCTCCTGGAAGCAAAGCGGGGAGAAGTCGACGACCGCCTGCAGGAACTCTCCGAGCTCCGTTCGGAACTCGATCGACTCATCGAGACCGGCACCGGTATCGGCCCCGGCGTGTGCGTTGCGGACGAGATCTGTTCGATCATCGGCACTCGTCGCCCGCCGAACTAACCGGCGCTCGCCCACTTCAATCGGTCGGGGGACGGTATGGCTCTTCGAGTTCGACGATGACCCCGCCTTCGGTTGCGCTCTCCAGAAGACTGAGGGCGGCGTGCACCACCCGGCGCTGCGCCCCTGTGTCACCCGGAGGTCCGAGGGGACGACCCATCGGATGTCGGGTGACGACCGTCCTGGGATACCCCATCTCCCGCGCCACGTGGGCGAATGATCGAACCGCGACCGTGACCGTTGAAAGGCCTTGCGACTCTGCTTCTCGTGCGACGTGCCCGACCGACACGTGACACACCGGTCAGACGGGAACGAGGAGGAGCACGTCGATACCGGCGGCCTTCCATCGCTCCACCCAGCCCGGCGCCTCCCGCCTGATCCTTCCCTGCGCACACGCCCCGACGAACGAGAACATCTCGTCGTGCAGTCGACCAATCAGACCCGAGCGTTCCGCCTCCACCAACAGTGTCCGGGGAAGAGCCACACCGGGATCCCGCACCACGGATCGAATGTCGTACCCGGGATGTCGTACACGCAATTCGGTCTCCGGGATGTCACGAGGAATCACTGTCAGCTCCGGTGTCGCACGGAGGAAATCATCGATGCGTGACGTCGCTTCGACCTGGCTCATGTCCTGGACCCCAAAGGGAGTCGGATCCTCGCCAGACGGGAAGTGACCGGACGACGTGACGAGACCCAACGTGGACTCACCCAAGCTCCGTTCGAGGGGAGCGAACGGCCGATCCTCATACGTCCACGGTCGTCCCTCATCAAGCTCCGGCTGGTACGCCCTCACCTGCCACTCGTACACCAGATCGATGAGTCGCTCGGGGGCCGCTCCGTCGAAAAGCTCGCCCACTTCGAAGAGCACGAGCCGTAAAAACTCCGCCGCCTCGTCGCCGTCCAACTTCTTCAAGAACTTGAAGGAAAGGTCGTTACGGGTCCCGTATGCGAAAGAGTTCTTGAAGTCGTCGAAGGACTCGAGGGGATCATCTGCCATGAACGGCACAACAGGTACCGAGTGCGTCCTGTTCCCGAACAGCTTCTCGATGTTCGGGAATCGGACGGGTTCGCGACAACGTTGACCTGACAGTGGACGAGCCCAGCACCCGAGCGTTTCGATTCGTTGCCGAGGGGGGACGCGCCAACCAAGCACGCGCCCGACTGGCCGGCCCGCTGATCGTGGGTTCGTCATGGCTCATCTCGGTGGCGGCATGCACCGGCTCCCGATCCCTCGTCCACCGTCTGGAACGGACCTTTGGCCGGTTGGCGGAGACTGTGGCCGGCCTCCGAATCGAGATCCACGGCATCCACCACGTCGACCCCAAGGAGCAGTATGTGGTCGTCCCCTTGCATGAAGGACTGGCAGACGCCATCGCCCTCCTCCGGCTGCCGCTGGGTCTCCGATTCGCAGCTCGCGACGAGATGTTCGAATGGCCGGGTCTCGGCCGCTACTTGCACGCAACCCGGCATCCCATGGTCGACACGGCACCGTCGGTCGGATCGGTCCGGCGTTTCCTACGCCAGGCAAGCTCGGTCTTCGACGACAGAGACAACCTGGTCATATTCGCCCAAGGATCGATCCTCGGACTCGACGTCGCCTTCCAACCCGGGGCGGTGCGACTCGCTCGCCGTTTCGGCCGTCCGATTCTGCCCGTCGTCCTCACCGGGAGTCACCGCGTGTGGGAGCAGCCCCATTCGCCAAGGCTTCGCTTCGGACAGCGGGTATCGATGCGCGTGCTGGAACCGATCGCACCCGCCGAGATCAACACTTCGAGATTCCGTCGACTGGAACGCGAGATGAAGCGGATCGCGCTCGACGGTGACATCGCCTCTCCCCGTCGCTTCGAACCCGATCGCGACGGTTGGTGGGACGGCTACCGCTTCGAAATCGACCCGGACTTCCCTGAATTGAAAGACCGGGTGGCGACCCATCGCCGGGAACTGTGCAAGGAGTGACGCGAACTGAGGGGAGACGCCGGAGTCCGGCGTCTCCCCTTGGGGTGGGCTCGTGATCGTGGGGAAGGTGGGCACGACCGAGCCCAAGGTCGTCAGTCGGTGTTGGTCGGTCCTGCGAGTTCACGGAGCCGGATCGACTGGAAACGCAGCACGTTGGTGATGGTTGCCAGACCCAGGCCGATCGCCACGAGATAGACGGCCACACCGAGGCGACGGACCGCTTCGAGAGCGATCGCTGTGGTCTCCGCGTCAGAGACCGAGATCGTCCCGGCGGCCGTTCCCGCAGCGGTGACGAAGTGGATGACGACAGCGATCAGGATCGCCATCATCGCCATCATCATCAGTCCGATGAACGCCTTGGCGGTCGCCGGCATTTTCAGGGTGTGGACTTTGACACCGAGCGTCTCCTGGACACTGCCTCCACCGTCTCGGAACACCCCAAGGATCCGGGCGATCGCAAAGCTGATCGCGGCGAACACCGAGGCGAACCCGACGAACATGAAACCGGTCACCAGATGCGCCTGGGCCGCGATGGTGGCTTCGGCCGCCCTGGAAGCGACTGCGTCGGCCCGCACGCCTGCAGCGATGATCGCGGCGACGAAACCCATGACGGCCATCGCCCACATCGGGGCCCACAGTGCCCGACCGAGTTTTTGGGGCCGGTTGAATCCGGGATTCTTGGGAGTGACCTCATAGGCGAGGTCAGCGGCGGTCGTTGTTGTCATGATCGACACTCCTTTCTGAGCGGTCACTTGCCGGTCTTGATGATTTCGATGATTCGGTCGAACTGGAACCGAAGAACGTTGCCGATCGTCACCAGCGCCATCGTGATTCCGGCGAGGATCAGTCCGAGCCCGAGTTCACGCAGCGGACCGAGGAACGCCAGCCATGCGGCGGTGTCCACACCCCCGGCGGCCACGATCAAATAGCCGACAAACTGGGCCATCGAGACCATCAGCCCCAGCATCATCAGCGCCACGAACACCTTCGCCGTCGTCGGCATCTTCAGCGTCTTCACCGCAACCCCGAGGCCCTGTTGGACTTCACCGCCACCGGTGCGGATCGCCCACAGGATCGTGCCGAGCAGGAATCCGACTCCTGCGAGCAGCATGCCCTCACCGAGGAATTGCAGACCCTGGGTCCATGACAGGGCGACGATGCCCCCGGTCTGCGCCCAAGCGAGCGAGGTGACGAATCCGACAGCCACCGCCATGAAACCCATGGCGAGCATCGGACGCCACATTGCTTTCGCCATCCGATGGATACCCAGTTCGGAGGGCGGACTGGCAGTCACCGTCGCTTTTCCAAACGGGGTGGACATCTCAGAAGACGGATGACTCGCTGACGTGTCGATATGAACGAGCTTCGGGAGAACTTCCTTGATGGCATCCACTCGAAGCCACAGCTTCATCAGGATCCCCCACAGGATGACCCCGATCGCCAGCTTGATGGTGCCGAACCCGAGAGTCGTCAGCCCAAACGACCACGGCAACGTGGTAGCCCGGACGCTTGGGCCTCCTACTGCGACCAGGTTGGCGACGAACGCCACCGAAGTCAGTACCAGACCGACGACAGCGATCGCCAACCCAACCTTTCGAGGGCGGGACGGAGCCCGATAGTCATCGGTCGATGACGGCCGAACCCGACTGTGCATGATTGTCGCCATTGCGATACCTCCTGTGAGACGGACCAATCACAACGCTCAACCTGGCACCTCCTCGTCTCGATCCCGCTGTGTCGCCCACCAGACACTCACCGACTGTCAGGGACCCGACAGAACCGGGTCCTGGCATTGCGTGATGAAGTCCCAACGCTGGCAGAGTGCGGTGATGGTCTTCTCCGCGTCCCAAGACGGCGATCAGCTGCCCCCTGCCAGATACATCTCGGTGGACCGCGTAATCGGTCAAATGGCCGAATTCGGGAGATCCCGGATCGAAGTGCTGTCGGCGGGGAGAGTGCTGGCGCTCGGATTGATGGCCGGCGGGTTCATCACGACCGGAGCGCTCTTCTCGGTGCTCCTGTCGGTGGGCTTCGAATCGCCAGGGGCGGTTGCGCTCGTCACCGGGTTCGGTTTCTCGACCGGCTTCTTCTTCGTGGTCCTCTCCGAGGCGGCACTCTTCACAGAGGCCAATGTCGTGATGCCGGCGACACTGCTCGCCGGGACGACTCGCGCTCGTCGCGTGATTCGCTTCTGGGTACTCGCCTGGATCGGGAACTTCCTCGGAGCCGTGATCGTCGGCTGGCTGATCCGCACCGGTGAGGTCTACAGCGCTGGATTCGAGGCGGGACTCGCCGAACTCGTGAGCCACAAGATGCGATTCCAGGAGGAGGGCGGGGTCGACAGTTGGTTCCGAGTGGTGCTCTCCGGGGTACTGGCGAACTGGCTCGTCGGAATGGCGGCCTTCTTCGCCACCATGGGCCGGACGATCATCGGCAAATACATCCCGGTCTTCCTGGCCGTCACCATGTTCGTCGCCGCCGGTTTCCAACATTCACCGGCCAACATGGGCTACTTCGCCATCTCGATTGCCGGCGGCGGCGGACCCGGGTGGTCGGACGCCCTCGCATGGAACGTCATACCGGCCGGAATCGGGAACATGATCGGAGGCACACTCCTGGTTGCGGTGCCGTTCTGGTGGATCTTCAAACACTCCCGAGATGCGTAAGGGGGCTGCGACCGAAACGGTCACGGCGCCACGCCTGACTCAGTCGCCCGTCCCATAGACCATCTCTCCCGCTTCGACCTTGGAGTCGAGCCGGTTCCCGGGCCGGGGAAGAGGACACGTCCATGCCGGGTCGTAGCTGCAGCTCGGGTTGTAGGCGAAGTTGAAGTCCAACACCAGGTCGGCGGCGGCCGTGGATCCGAGATCGGCACCTTTCACCGTGTCCAGCAGGTAGCGGCCACCCGCGTACGTCCCGTCCCCGGCGGTCGAGTCGAGAAACGGCAGAAACAGTCCTCCGCCATAGGTATCGAGCCAGTACACATCGAGCGTTCCGACAGGCAGCTCGACGACACCAAAACGGACGAACTCCATCGACTCGCCGGTGCTGGTCCCCAGCTGCTGAGGATCGGCTGTGACCGGCTTGATCGAGGCGGTGAACACCAGCGTCGGATCGTATGGGAAATAGCGGAGGCCAGTGAAACTCTGACGCACGCTCGGTGGAAACGGCGACTGTGAGTGTCCGCGGAACAAGCGGTCACGGTCTGCTCGCCATCTGTCATGGGACCCGACCGGATCGGTGAGACGCAGCGTTCGGACACCTGCGTACATCTCGTGGACCTGGCGGCGCCAGTCGAGAAGTTCGACGTACTGGGCGTGGCTCATCCTCTCAGAGCCTGATGGAGTCGAGTTGATCGAGCGCCTCATGATGTGCCCGCCTGAACATCGCGTTCGCCTCATTGGCATCGAGGTCGAAGTCGAGCGGAGCCCGATCCACCTGAATCGCAATCGTCGACCCGAGGTCGCGACACAAGACCGGAAGTGACTCCCGGGCTGTCATTCCTGCCGCCACTACGGAACGAGCAAGGGAAAGGGGCCCTCGGATCCGGTGATCCTCATGTAGCTCATCGGTAGGCGTCAGCCGGAAACCCAATGTGGGTGTTCCCGGTTCGACAAGTTGCAGAGGAAAACGGGCGGCGAGGGCTCCATCGGCGAGGACGATCTCCTCGCCCGTGGCCTGGCTCCGAATGATGACCGGCTCGAAGACGAAGGGAACGGCGGACGACGCCCGAACTGCTCTGGCGACCGGGAAGCGCACTGGGTCGATCCCGTACTGGGGAAGGTCGTCGGGCAGAACGACGCCTCGGCCATGCACCAGATCGGTGGCGACCACCCGCAATGCCCCTGGTGGGAGGTCTCCGAAGACGCGAACGTCCCGTCGAGCGAGCAATCGAAAGACTTCTCGTTCCAATCGCCGCCCTCGGGCCACACCGCCCGAAGTCAGCATCGCAATATGCGGCCCGACGACTGGAATACGGGCCAACGGCCGCCGATCGGTGATGCGCGACCATGGCATCTCGCAGACGATTCGCTCCAGATCGTCGGGTCCATACCCGGCGACCACGAGTGACGCCACCAACGCGCCGGCCGATGTGCCGACCGCCGAGGTGAGACGGATGCCACGCTCCATGGCAGCCGCCGCAGCGCCGGCCAGCGCGATTCCTTTCACCCCGCCACCTTCGAAGACTGCGGTCACCTCTGTCATATACGAGGGAACCCGTCAACGTGGGCTTCGATCGCCGGTCTGTCGGCTGGACGACAAGTTGGGTTCACCGGCGCTCCTGGGTCAGACCAGTCCGGGGTCGGTGAGGATCTCGACCAAGGCTGGTCCGTCGTGGGACAGCGCCTCGGAAATGGCCTCGTCGAGTTCGGACCTGTCATGCACGCGGATGCCCTTGGCTCCGCATGACCGGGCGAACTCGGCGAAATCGGGGTTGTGGAGTGACGTCTGCCACACGTCGTATTCGGCAGAACGCTGCTCCTTGCTGATCTTTCCCAACTCGTCGTTGACCAGGAGCACGCAGGTGATGTTCATCCCGTATTTGACGGCGGTCGTCATCTCCATGGCGTACTGCCCGAACCCGCCGTCACCGCAGACCGCCACCACTTGTCGGTGGTCGCCGACGGCAGCCCAGGCGCCCAACGCGGCGGGAAATCCGAAGCCGATCGATCCCAGGTAACCGGACATGAGCACCGACTGTTCGGTTGCTTCGAAGTAACGCCCGAACGAATAGGTGTTGTTGCCGACGTCGACACACACCACTGCGTCTGAATCGATAGCCGAGCCGAGCGTGTGGAAGATCGAAGCCGAGTCCACGCCCCTCCCCCGATCATCGGTGCGACGACGTTCCTTCTCGGTTCGCCAGATCTGCCATCGCTCGGCCACTTCCGACCGCTGATCGACCCAGTCGCCGTCACCGAGAGACGCAAGGATCTTCCCAGCGGTGACGCCGACATCGCCGATCACACCCACGTCGACGGAGTGATGGCGACCGATTGCCCACGGGTCGCGGTCCACTTGGACGATCGGCTTGTAAGGGGCGATCCCGGTGTGGTTGGAAAATGACGCCCCAAAGACGATCAACAGATCGGCTTCGTTCATGAACCAGCTCGCCATCGGCGTGCCACTTCGACCGAGCACTCCGCAGCCGAGCGGGTGGTGATCGGAGATCTGACCTTTCGCTTTGAAGGTCGTCACGACAGGGGACCCGAGTCGCTCGGCCAACTCGACGATGGGTGCCATGTCGAAGCGGGCGCCCGCACCCACCACGATCACCGGACGTTCTGCCCCCTGGACGCGCTCAACTGCGCTTTGCAGACTTTCGGCTTCGGGAGTGGTGCGATCGATGGCGGTGCGTCCATCGGCGGAACCGGGTTCGGAGTCTTCCGCGCCAAGGACCTGCACTTCGTCGGGGAGCATCAGATGGGTGACGGTCTGATCAATGATCGCCCGTTTGCACGCCAGCGTCATCAGCTCGGCATGATCCGAATGCGAGTACACCGTCTCGGAGAAAGCAGCGACATCGGCGAACAGCGCTTCGAGATCGAGATCCTGGAAAGCTCCGCGCCCTTTCACGCTCGACGCAACCTGTCCCGAGATCGCCAGCACCGGAGCCATGTCCCGTTTGGCGTCGTACAGCCCGGTCAACAGATTGGTCGAGCCGGGGCCGGCGATGCCGAAACACGCGGCGGGGCGACCCGTGAGTTTGCCGTAGGCCGACGCCGCGAACGATGCCGCCCCCTCGTGCCGGATCCCGAAGTAGCGCAGGTCACCTCGGGCCTCGGCCCGGCGCATGGCTTCGGCGAATCCGAGGTTCGAGTGTCCGACCATGCCGAACACCTCCGTGACCCCCCACGCCGTCATGGTCTCGACCAGCACATCCGAGACCGTGCGATCGTGCTCGGTTTCAGGGGGCAGAGCGACATAGACCCCGTCGTCTCGAACCTCGGTCGGATAGGCGATCGGCCCGTCGTCGAAGCCGGGCGGCGGCGTCCCGTTGCAGGGGGAATAGTCGTAGCCGTGCCACGGGCACCTCAACCAGCCGTTTTCGATCGAGCCCTCGCCCAGCGGACCACCCTGATGAGGACAATGATTGTCGAGTGCGCCGAAGCAGCCGTCATAGTGGGTGACCGCCAGCGCCCGCCTCCCGACGGTCACAGTGGTGACACGACCTTCAGGCAATTCATCGGCGGTGATCAGGCGGTGCCAGGACCAGTCCTCGTCCTCAGGATGCTCGACCGGCTCGGTGGATGGGGCAGCGTCGGTTGCCATGGTTGCTCCTCTGCGGGGTGGCTTTCAGATTGGTTCCCTCACCGTGTCAGCACGTTCAGACCGGTGAGATAGAAGTCGATCGCGGTCGAATACGGATCGTTGGCCTCGACCAGCTCGGCATGACCGAGGATCGCGCCGACGAACCCGGGCGCGTTCCAAAACGGGTCGGACTCGTCGACCGTGTCCCACGGCGTGACGAACAGATAGGGCTCGGGGTGTGAGGCGTCGCCTGGTGACGCGCCATAGCTGGCTCGTTGACCGGCTTGCGAAGAGCCGGCCTCGATCGCCGCGTCGAAATGTTCCGGCCACAACTGGACACGGGAAATGTCCTCGGCTTCGGCCCGTCGGACACGCTCTAGGACATGGGTTGCGAATCCGAACCAGCCGCCGAGCACTTCGGCGGCAGCCGGGTCAACCTCCAATGGGGCGGTGGGTCCAATCGGATCGAGCGGGTCGTGGAAGGAGTCGAACCACTCCTCTTGGTATTCGAGGTCGAGGAAGCTCGCCGCCGCCGACAGCGTCGTCAGGTCGGTGACACGAGCCGTCTCGCCGACCTGATGGACGAGGAGGCCTCCTTCCACCCTCACCTGTTCGTCTTGACCTGGCTCCCTGCGATAGAACGGGGTTCCGAAACCGCGGTGGGTGTAGCGGAGCCCCAACTTGCCGGTGGCGGCATACCGGGCGGGGGCGAGAACGAAGAACGCCACCTGATGCAGCGAGTCTCGGGTCGCTTGGAAGCCGGCAGTAAGTGCATCGAGCGGCCTCACTCCGTCGAGCCAATGATCGTGAGCGTATGCGGCCACCGCATCGTCCGCCTGGGCGAGTTGGGCCCACGTGGCTCCCTCCCCCGGAATCGGGGTGACGGCTACGGCGGCAGCACTCGGATCGGTCGGATCGTCTGCAAACCAGCCGGGGTCCTCGTTGGCGGGCGGCGAAGGCTCAAGCACCCTGGCCTCATGACCGGGGGCAAGCAGAGAGCTTGCTTCCCGGCGTGGATGTCGTGCTTTTGTCTCTGCCATCGCTCCCCACCCAACGCGGTCCGGTGTGCATTCAATCCCTTGAGCTCGGGAAATCATGGCTGGCGTCCGAACATTTCCGAACAGATCGTCGTAGACCCGACAGTGCCCAGGGGCGGCGGCGTGCGCGGGCGACCTACGTGGCAGAGTGGCGGCGTGACACAGCTCGCCCCAGACCTCGCCGCCCGCCTCGAGACGAGATGGCAGAAGCTTGGCTCCGTCGGAGCCCGATGGTCCGGGACCGATCGCGTGGCAATGATCGGCGAAGCACGCGCCGCCCGCAGAGGCGATCTACCCACCGGCTCACTCGATGAAGTAACCACCCGGGCAGTACGGGCCGTGGCAGCGCACCCCGCCTCCATCCGCCGGCAGTGGGTGGACTCGGTTGTCTCCGACGGCCTCGACCATGGGAGCTACGTCGAGTTGGTGGGCGTCGTGGCGCGGGCGGTGGCGATCGACACGGTGTTCGACTCGCTGGGACTGGAGCACCTGGGGCTTCCGGAAGCCGCAACGGGAACACCCACCGGTGAGATCGACAGTCGGGCCGGGCGGGTCAAGGCGTGGGTTCCGATGGTCGGGGGCGCCAGCATCACCCAGGCTCTCTCGCTGGTTCCTGCGGAGAACGCCGAACTGGAGCATCTGCACGGTGTGCTGTACCTCACCTTCGACGAGATGGCGGATCCTCGTCCCGACAAGGCACTCACCCGACCGCAGATGGAATTGGTCGCTGCCCGGACCTCCGCCCACAACGAGTGCTTCTATTGAGTGCTGGCACACACGGGGCTGCTCAGTTGGAGCGCCAAGGAAACAGACACAGCGGTCGATCTGCGAGCGGTGACGGACCCTTCCGTCGACCCGCTACTCCCCGGTGGGCGAGCCCTCCTCGGTTTCGTCGATCACGCTCTGACCTCGCCGTCCGTCGAAGCTGGGCGGATCCTCGAAGAAGAGCTGGGTCCCGAGGCCCTGGTCATGGCAGCGACTGTCATCGGCAACTTTCAGATGATGAACAGGGTGGCGGACGCCACGGGAATGCCGGTTGGCGGGGGAAGCCGTCGCCGACACGCCGCCCTGATCGAAGACCTCGGCCTTGACCGATACGACCACCTGGAGGACACCTCACCATGAGCGGCGAATCCAACCGAATCACATTCCCCGGAAGCCGGGGCGCGTCGCTGGCCGCCCGGCTCGACCTACCCGACAACGCTCCGCGTGCCTACGCCCTGTTCGCCCACTGCTTCACCTGCAGCAAGGACCTCTTCGCCGCCTCGCGTATCGCCGCACAACTCGTCAACGACGGCTTTGGTGTGCTGCGATTCGACTTCACGGGTCTCGGATCCAGCGAAGGGGAGTTCGCCAATACCAACTTCTCGTCCAACGCCGAAGATCTGCGCTTGGCGGCAGCATGGCTCGCTGATCATCACGGTCCGGCGAGCCTGTTGGTCGGACACTCTTTGGGTGGCGCGGCAGTCCTGACAGTGGCGAGTGAACTTCCCGAAGTCGTGGCAGTGGCAACGCTGGGGGCACCCGCCGATGTTACCCACGTCGAAGCCCTGTTGGCTGGAGCAATCGACCAGATCGAGCGGGAGGGGGAGGCCGACGTCGTACTGGCTGGACGCACCTTCCAAATCCGCAAGCAGTTTCTCGAAGACATCCGCTCCAGCCGACTGACAGACCGTGTGGCCCAACTCAAGCAAGCGTTGCTTTTTCTTCACTCGCCGACCGATCTCACCGTCGGACTTGAGAATGCCGGCGAGCTGTTTGCCGCCGCCCGCCACCCAAAGAGTTTTGTGGCTCTCCCCGACGCCGACCATCTGCTCACGGATCGCCGGGACGCCGAGTACGCCGCTCGGCTGATCGCCACCTGGGCCGCTCGATACCTTCCGGAGATCGACGAGCATTCGTGACGACTTGGCGACGGGGGTCAATCCGACGCCGTCACCCGCCCGTCGAAGAGACCACCGACAACAGCGCCTACCAGCGCGCCGACGATGGACTCGAGCAGAGGTCCTCCCACCGGGAGAAGCGAAGGACCGTCGAGAAACCCCGAGAGGGCCAGGGCCACCGAGATGCCACTGGCGAGGACGAAGCCGACGACGCCCCAGAGAATAGGTCGACCCCGTCCTGCAAAAGCGGGAGCCGCGGCGACGATCACCGGAGCCAGGTGAAAGGTCACATCGGGGGTGAGTACGGCAGCCACGATCCAGAGAACCGAGAATGCGGCCGCGGAGACACATCGTCGTATGAGCACGGCGTGAACAACCACCAGCGACCGACTCTCACCCCGAGATGTCGGATATCCGTCCATCCTCCATGCGAAACACGCCACAACCCGTTGGTCTGTACAGCAGCGCTTGAGCCCGTCACACAGCCGACCGATAGAACAGATGATGGTCCAGCCCCACGATTCCCTCGAGATACGCGTTCGTCGCCTTCACAGCGGCGTTCTCTTGCTGGCGATGGTGGCGGTATTGGTCCTCGCTCCGTCCATCGGAGTCCGGGCGTGGCCGACGGTGGCACTTCTCGCTGCAGGAGCAGTTCTCACCCGCACGCCGATCTCCATGACCGCGGTGCTCGCTTGCGATCTGGTCCTCGCCCTCAGCCTGTGGTGGCTGTTCGGCCCCGTCTCGGGAGCCAACTTCATCCCCTATGTCGTCGTCTCGCTCGGTCCACTGCTGTTGCCCTCAGTCCGGGCACGCATGTTGCTCGTGGCCGCCTTCCTCACCATCGCCGCCGAGGCCGGTCTCCACGTCCTGTCGGGCAGGATGACTTTGCCGTTCTTTCATCCTCCCGACCCGATACCGGACGGAGAGTTCTTCGCCGGCCTCGCCATCCAGGCGATCCTGCTGGTCGCAGTCGGTGCACTCATGGTCCACATCGCCGACTCACTGCACGCAGGCAGAGAAGCCTTGGCAGCCGACCTCGAGCGTCAGCATGAACTTCATCGCCTGAAGGACAGCTTCTTGGCAACTGCCAGCCACCAGCTGCGGACTCCGCTCACCGCGCTGCGAGGGTTCTCTCAACTGCTCCTCGAACGTGACCTGCCGGACTCGGAACGAACCGAATACCTCGGTCTCGTGGTCAGCCAGACCGAGGAGATGCACACCTTGGTCGAAGACCTGATCACGTTCAATCGCATCGAAGCGGGAGAATTTTCGGTGAGGCTGGAGTCCGTCCACCCCGCGTCCGTCGTCGAGACGACCGTCAGAGGCATGGGACCGACCGCGGTCGACGTCGCAATCGACGTCGACACGGACATCGTGATGCAAGCCGATCCACTGCGTCTCACCCAGATGATCCGCAACCTCGTCGACAATGCTCTCAGGTATGGGGAGGCGCCCGTGGCGGTGGTCGGGAGCCGGGACGGCGAATGGTTCCGATGCGTCGTCTCCGACGCCGGTCCCGGACTGAACGGACAGGACGCAGCGAGAGCGTTCGACCCGTACGTACGGTTGGTGGCCAACGCAACGATGTCAGAGCCTGGACTCGGTTTGGGTCTGACCGTTGTCCGGGAGCTGGCGATTCGGCATGGCGGCACCGTCCGATACCTCGGACCCGCAGCCGGGTTCGAACTGCGGATCCCGCTGACAGAACCGTCTTCCGTCGCCCCTCAACTCCCGAACAGCGTCGTTTCCGGCTGATACGTCGACCAGGCGAACCAGAAGGTGTCCAGGTGGGGGACGGCGACGAGCCGAGCTCCTTCCAACGATCCGGAGATCGCCCGACCGGTGATGTTCCAAGTACTCGAGGTCTCGGCGTCTACGAATGTCGGGCCCTCCGCCCGAAATGACAAGGCTCGACCGTCCGCCTCGGGCCGGAAGACGCCGACAGAGCCGACATCCCTGCCCTTGGACGTGTCGGCGTCCTCCAGGGCGCTGTTCTGTCCGGCCACCCAGAAGACGGCAACCGGCATCTCCCCCACCGTTGCCGACGTCACCTTCGCCTCACCACCACTGACTTCTTCCAGGGGAAACGCAACTGCGGCCCCATCGACGGAGATTCCCACCACTCGCTGTTTGACACGGGCGCGATCGTCGACTTCACCCCGCAGAAAGCGGGGACGGGTGTCGGGGTTGTCGTACCCGTAATAGGGGTTCCGGCCGTATTGACGATCGAACCCGGTTTCACGACTCAACACCTGGCCTTCGGGGTGAGCCTTCTTGAACTCGCTCCACGCCAACAACGGCGACGGGACCGGCTCCAGACGATGCCCGGCCAGCACCCCGGCGATGGCGCGGCCGTCGAAGTGGGTCCACAGACTCTCAGTCTCCCGGTCGTACATCACCAATGCCGAGGCGTAGAGCTGGCCCGACGTCCCAAAGGTGACGTCGACGCCGTTGATTCGGCGTTCGAAGGTGACTGCGCTGTTGCACAGCGGGCAGTACGTCACCGCCACCGGCACTCCCCCGACGACGTCGTTGACGATCTCGTGCCAGATCAAGATCTCAATCGGATACGCCCTGACGTCGCCTTCGATGTCCACAACGATCACAGGCTCGGTGTCGGCGAGCGACAGCTCAGCATCGGCGATGCTGCGAAAACGCGGCTCGTCAATCGACGGGATCCCGTCGGGAGGCGGTCCCCCTGAGACCAGGTCTGCCGGCGGAATGGTCGGAGTTGGCAGGTCAGGATGCTCCGGGTCGTCCAGGGCGGACGGACCGGCGGGCAGCACTCCGAATGTTTCGAAGGCCACCCCTTCTGTTCCGCCGGCCGAACAAGAGACGGCGAGAAGGCTCAGCACCATGACAATTCTCACGAAGACCACCGTCACACCAACGTCGAGCCGGGGGGTGGCCAAGATCGACCGTCGGACGGGCGACAGTCTTCGTTCGTCCATCCGCGCTGACGGGTTGTCTTCGAAGATGGATCACTCTTTCGCTTCGCGCCTCCGGATACCGACCCTCCTCGGGATCGTCCTCGCCGTTCTACTGACGTCGTGCGGTTCCGGGGTTGAAGATCAGTCACGATCCCCCGGTGAGCCGTGGCAGTTGGGCGGCGGCGTTCCGGAAGGTATCACGGTGCCGATGCCGATCGACGGTGAGGTGGTCAGCAGCCTGTCCATGCCCGAGCGCACCGTCGTCATGGCCGCCTACCCGGGAGCCCGCCTTGCCGAGCTCGTCGCTTTCTACGACGCCGAACTCGAAGGTCCCGACACGGTCCGGTCCGAACACACGATCATCTCTGAGTCGGAAGCCGTGTGGATGGTCAGGTGGCGGCTGACGGATCTCGAGGTTCGGGTCGGCCAGTGCATCGATCTCTTCACCCGGGAGTTCTCCCAGGTGTGTGTCGCCATCGACCAGCACCCGATCTCGTCCGCAGCCTGAAACACAGTATGCGCCGCACGATGATCATCTTCACCGTTGCCCTGGCAGTGGGCGCCATCACCGTCCTGGTCGCCCAACCGAACAGCGACACGTCGGCCACCGATCCCTCTGCGACGTCCGATTCGGCGGTCGGTCCCCTCTACGACCCAGTGCGCGCCGGTGAGCAAACCCCCAGTGGATATCGACCCATCCTGGACCGCGACACGATTCGACCGATCTACGACCCGAGCTTCGTCACAGCATCGGAGAGCGGCTGGACACCGTCGACGCTCGTCCTCGGAGTGAGCCTCGATGGCGAGGCCAAGGCGTATCCCATCGTCCATCTGAACTTCCGGGAGATGGTCATAGATGAGCTCGCCGGGAAGCCGATCCTGGTGACGTGGTGTCCGTTGTGCGGTACGGCGATGGCCCACAGTCGAGTCGTCGACGGCGAGACCCTCGTGTTCGGCAACCAGGGGCATCTGTGGCAGAACGCCATGACCTGGTACGACCACGGGACCGGCAGCATCTGGTCCCAGCCGCTGGGCGAGGCGATCCTCGGACCGCTGGCCGGCACCCGGCTCGAACGCGTTCCGTCCACGTTGACGTCATGGACGACATGGCTCGAGCGCAATCCTGAGACCCTGGCCCTGGACGCTCCTGGGGAACCGTCGTCATATCGACTCACCGACATGGTCCTGGTAGTTGAACTCGACGACGAGACGGTCGGCTACCCGTTCGATGAACTCCGCGACGTCGAAGTCGTCAACGACGTGGTGAACGGAGTCGAGATCGCCGTGGTCGTCGATCCCGAGAACCTGGGTGGCTGGACAGTGTTCGCCCGCCAGGTGAATGGACAGACACTCACGCTGGAACGGGTCGACGGCGAGTTGATCGATCTCGAGACCGGCACCGTGTGGGATCCGGTGAGAGGAACGGGTCTGGAAGGAGAGCTGGCCGGCGAGTTGCTACCGCCTATTCCCGGCTTCACCGTCTTCCCCCGCGATTTCGATTCGTTCTGGCCCGAGGGCCGGATTTGGTCGCTGGACGGGTCGTAGCGGCCACCTCGTGGTCAGCGGTGCCAGAGGTCTCGCGTGAACAGCAAGAGGACCGGAAAGATCTCGAGTCGACCAATGATCATCAGGTCCGCCAGCAGCCATTTACCCAGTCCGGGAATGGCGGCATACGTACCGGTGGGACCGACCTCACCCAGACCCGGCCCGATGTTTCCGAGGGACGAGGCGACCGCCGAGGCCGCGGTCACGAGATCGAGCCGTTCAGTGACATTCGCGTCGATGAATGTGAGCAGGAATGTCCCGGACACGAAGAGGAGCATGTAGAACAAGAAGAAGGATTGGACCGACTCGACCACCTTGTCCGGAACCGAAGTGGTGCCGAAGCGGACCGGAAAAACTCCGCGTGGATGGACGATTCGCCGCAGATCGGTAGATCCGGCCTTCGAGAGAACCCCCACCCTGAATGTCTTGACGGACCCGGCAGTCGAGCCGGCCATTCCACCCAGGAACATCAGTCCCACGATCAGGATCTGCAACGCCGGACGCCACGATCCGAAATCGACCGTAGCGAAACCTGTCGTCGTCACGATCGATACAACGCTGAAGGCAGCATCTCTCACCGCGTCAGAGAGCGAGGTGTCGCGCAGCAGGCCACCCACCACGACGACCACGGCCACAACGATGATCGCGGTGTAGAGACGGAGCTCAGCGTCGCGGAGATACTCGACGGGTTTACGGAGCGCCCGAAAATGGAGGGCGAAACTCGCACCGGCGAGGAACATGAAGATCGTGATCACCCACTGCGTGTAACCGCTGAATAGCGAGATCGACGTTGCCTCCGTGCCGAACCCACCCGTCGACATCGTTGTGAGCGCATGAACGACCGACTGATACGCCGTCATCTCTCCCAGGGCGAGAAGGACGATCAGTAGAACGGTGAAGCCGACGTACACGAGCCAAAGACGTTTGGCTGTCTCCTGGAAGCGGGGTGTGAGCCGGTCCGGGCTGTGGCCGGGTGACTCAGCCCGAGCGAGTTGAACCCCTCCCGTCCCAAGAAGGGGCAGGATCGCCACTGACAGCACGATGATCCCCATCCCTCCCATCCACTGCGTGAGGCCCCGCCACACCCCGATTCCCAGCGACAGCTGCCCCGGATCGGTCAAAATCGATGCTCCGGTCGTGGTGAAACCCGATGCCGACTCGAAGAACGCATCGGTAGGCCCCACAATCGAGCCAGTGAAGAGATAGGGCAGCGTCCCGAACATCGACAGCACGAACCACGTGGCACCGACGGTCGCGAAACCCTCTCTCACGCCGATCGGTCCCGATCGCCCAACGACGTGCCACAGCACCAACCCGGTCGCGATGGTCACCGCAGCCGCGAGGCCGATGCCGAAAGCACTGTCCCATTCCGCATAGAACACCGAGACCATCATTGGAACGGTCATCACGGCCCCGACGGCGGTCGTCGCGGCGCCGATGACGAAGGCGACGGTGAGCAGCACCGACTGGTCCCGAACAGCCGGGCGAAGTCGTTCGATCACGTCCTGATCCAGGGGGCGGAGCGGGATGATCTGAGCACCGCACGACCGGAACGACAGTCCGCCACCAGCGACTCCTTGAATAACGCGAATACCGCG
The DNA here is from genome assembly GCA_040905965.1 of Acidimicrobiia bacterium. Lineage (GTDB taxonomy): Bacteria > Actinomycetota > Acidimicrobiia > Spongiisociales > ZC4RG35 > DATHWB01. Next base: position 27,401 of record JBBDQP010000007.1, on the reverse strand, counting down.
ACGAATCGGCAATTCTACGCCTCAATCATGCTCTCCGGCTGCTTCTGGCCGGCTGTAAGGTGCAAGCCCGACGCCTCCGCGATGATTTCGAGCGGATCTGAACGAATGAAAGACAACATCCGGCTCCTTGACGATCAGCGCCTCGAACGGACCCGGATCCTGACATGGGTGTTGGGAGTCAACTTTGTTCTCATGGTCGCCGAGATCGTCGGTGGCATCGTGTTCGGTTCGCTGGCATTGCTGGCAGACGCCACCCACATGGTGTCCGATGTGACTGGACTCGCCCTCGCGCTGACGGCCCAACGGCTTCTGAGTCGGGAACCCTCACCACGGCACAGCTACGGGCTTCAGCGGGCGGATGTGCTGGCCGCCCAGGCCACGGGGATCATCCTCCTCGCCAGCGCCGGTTGGATCGTGGCAGAGGCCGGCTCCCGGTTGAGCGACCCCCCGGAGGTCGCAGCAGGAGGCATGCTCACGGTGGCGCTTCTCGGCATGGCCGTCAACGTGGGGAGCCTCGTCGCGCTCGCCGGCTCCCGGACACAGAGCCTGAGCATGCGAGCGGCCTTCATGCACATGGGGACTGACTCTGCCGGCTCTGTTGGGGTTCTCATTGCCGCCGCCGCAAGCTTGGCAGGAGTCAGATGGGCCGATTCGGCGGTGTCGCTGCTGCTGGCAGCACTGCTGGTGTGGTCGGGGGCACGCATCCTTCTGGCCACCACCCACATCCTCATGGAAGGCACGCCGCGGGACCTCGACGTCGACGACATCACGGCTGGGATCGTCGCGGTGGAAGGCGTGGAAAGCACCCATCACCTCCACATCTGGCACCTTGCCTCCGACACGATCGCACTCTCCGCACACGTTGTCGCCGCCAAAACCTCCACTCTCGAACAGGCGCAGTCGATCGCCGAGGAGATCCGACAGATGCTGGATCGCCGGTTCAACATCACCCACACCACACTAGAAATGGAGGATCATCCCTGCACCGACCCACCGGTCAGACGCGATCCGGGGCGGGAGACTCCTGTTTGACCGGCGTGATCCTCAGCCCGCGGCCAGAGGCCACAAGCCGTCCGGGATGACTTGAGCGAGTTCGATCACTTGGGTCGGGTCGTCAGCGTCCGGACCTCAGCGCCCCGCTGGCACCGGTGTTGCGGTGTGGTTTTCCGCCCGATCCGCGCGATCCGTGACCCTCGGCCACAGCCAGGCAGACCGAACGACGAGCACCAACAACCCGACCTCGATGATCGCCCCCAGCCAGTAATGCGCCCACGTCGCGTCGATAAGGTTGAAAAGCGAGACCGGGATGTAGAGCCCCCCGATCACCAGGTTGGACCAGCGGGCCATACGCGCGGGCAGCGCCAGAGACAGGAACACCATGAGCGCCGGGATTGCCATGAGCGCCAATGCGCCGAACACCCAGCCTTGGCTGATGTCGAACTCCCACACCCGTCCCACCAGGATGTCCTCGATCGTCCCCGGCAGGTAGAAGCCGAAGATGTCCACGTACACGTACAGGAACATCACCGTGATCCACAGCACGGACAACTTGGTGCGCACCGGCACCGGCTGATCCTCCAGATGGCCCTTCTCTCGGCTCGCTCTTGTCTTGTTCGTCATTTCGCTCTCACTTCTGGTTGGCTTACTTAGTAACCTTGCCTGGTGACGCTAGCGTCTACTTAGTAAGCTTGCAAGCGACATGGCGGAAGAGATCTCAGAGCACACACCGAAACCAGGCACGCGCCCACCACTCAGCCGCGAGCGAATCCTGCGCGCTGCGATCGCCATCGCCGACGAGGGCGGGCTGGAGTCGCTGACCATGCGGCGCCTGGGTGGGCGGTTGGGGGTCGAGGCGATGTCGCTGTACAAGCACGTCGCAGACAAGGAAGACGTGCTCCACGGGATCGTCGACCTGGCCTTCGGCGAGATCGAGTTGCCCCCGGCCGGCGGCGACTGGCGCACGGCCATGCGCCAACGCGCCCTCTCGGCCCGGCGGGTCCTGACGAGTCACCCCTGGGCGATCGGGATGATGGAATCGACTTCAACGATGGGGCCCGCCACGCTGCGGTATGTCGACGCAGTGATAGGGAGCCTCCGGGTCGGCGGGTTCTCCCTCCAGATGACTGCACACGCCTTCATGCTCTTGGACAGCTACATCTACGGGTTCGTCGTCCAGGAGACGAGCTACACCGCTCCAGATCCGGATGCGGTGACCCCAGCACCCGACGAGCCGAACCCTGACGACGCCGACCAGGTCTTTCCCCACCTGGCCGAGATGGTCGCCGAGTACGGGGACGGTTACAGCTACTCCGACGAGTTCGAGTTCGGCCTCGACCTGATCCTCGACGCACTCGAGACGTACCGCCGGGCGGGATAGTCCGCGGTCCCTTTCGACGCAGATCGGGGGCAGGGAACCCCGTGGCGATGACGAAGAACCCGGCCAGCACGATCAGCGGCGCAACCGTGACCGAGGAGACTGCGGTCGTCGGTCACGACCCCCCCCTTTGTGTCATGGTGTGGTGGTGGGTGACCGGCCCCCGGATGTGACTCTTCCCCCCCTTGTCCACCCTGTGTGGGGTGTGACTCTTGCTGGGCTTGTCCATCCGGGGGCCGGTTCCCGTCAACGCGTGACCTGATAGGTGCCTGAGCCGAATAGTGCCTCGACAAAGGACTGTCCGCGTTGGTGGTTCACCCCGTGCACACGTATCGATCGAGTGGTGGAGGTGACCGTGATGGACACGGTAACGACGATGGGATGTGATCCGCATTTGGACACGATCAGCGCGGCTGTGGTGGATGAGATCGGCCGGGAGTTGGGGGCGGTGACGGTCCCGAACACTTTGACCGGTTGGGCGCGGCTGGCTGAGCTGGCGACCGAGTTTCAGGTGGTGACGGTTGGGATTGAGGGGGCGTCTGGGTATGGGGTGTCGTTGACCCGGATCCTGGACGGGTTGGGGTTCGAGGTGCGGGAGATCCCGACCCGGTTGACGGCGGAACGGCGTAAGGCTGAGGGCCGGTCGAAGACTGATCCGGGGGATGCCAGGGCGATCGCTCGGGCAGCTGCTGCCGGTGAAGGCCACCGGTGGGCGGACACTCCTGATTCGGAGATCATCCGGATTTTGACGGTCCGGCGGGAACAGTTGGTGACTCAGCAGACCGCTGATATCAACCAGTTGCGGGCGTTTGTGACCGAACTGGACCCGGACCGGTCCGCTACCGCCAGCCGGCTCCGCACCGTTCGTGGCCTCCGCCGGTTCACCCAGTTCGACGCTGAGGACCCGACGGGGTTCGATCAGGCCCTGTTGGAACTGATCGGACAGATCGTCGAGACCTGCATTGTCCGGATCGGAGAGATCAAGGCGTTGGAAGAACGGATGCAGGAAGCGTTGCCACCGGTGGGTCATGCGCTGGTTGAACGGTTCTTCGGGTGTGGCCTGGTGACGGCTTGTCAGATCATCGCCGAGACCGCCGGGATCGACGGGTTCGCTACTGACGCCAAGTTCGCTGCCTGGTCGGGGGCGGCCCCGTTAGACGCGTCGTCGGGCAGACAGCAGTTTCACCGGTTGAACCGGGGAGGGAACCGCCAGGTCAACCGGGCCCTGCACACCATTGTCGTAACCCAGCTTCGCAACGGTGGAGACGCCGCTGATTTCGCTTCCAGACACAACCCTGAGAACAAGGACGCACTCCGCAAACGGACTATCAGAGCCGCCAAACGACATGTCGCCCGCCAAGTCTGGAAGACCTTCCGAGACCACGGATTGACATAGGAGCGCCCAGCAACCGCATCTGCGCTCCGCGGCGGGTGGCGACGCGGTTAGGAAACCACCGTGGTCAAGGGGACGTCGGTCGCATCCGAAGTGGCCGGTATCCAGCCGGATCCGTCCCAGGCGTACGCGAAGGTTTCTCCGTACGCCCCGTCACGCGCGGTCGTCACGTACGCGTTGATCCCCACCACGCTGCTACCAAGGTCCTGCACCGCTCCAACTTGGACGAGGACTCCGTCACCACCGTCGACGAGGAAATCGTCGTCGAACAGGTCAGCCAGGTCGGCCTGCGCAACGAAGACCGCTCCGGGCAGCGCCTGGGCAATAGCCGACCGGACAGCTGAAGGCATCGGCTGTTCCTTGCCTGCGGGTGTACCGAAATCTCTCAGCACGTCGACGACGTACACCATCTTGTCGCCACAGCGACCCTCGCAGATGCTCATAGCGGCGTCGGCGGTCATGGTCGCGACTTCAGCAACGCCTGGAGGATGATCGAGTGTGTCGGTACCGCACGCCGCAACGCTCAGCGCCAAGAGACTGGCGACCATCAATGAAAAGCGTCCTCCCATGACCTCTCCAACGGTTGAGGCGGCCGATCCGTTCCAGGTCCGAGGATGTGGCCCGTCAAGCCGAAGGAACGGCACCGGCGGATCCAGACTGACCAGAGTCGGGTGTTTTCTCGCGCCCTATCCTGCCTCTTTGCTTGCAGTAATGGGTCTCTGGTGCTGCAAGAAAGCCCGAAAACACTGGCCCAAACGCGACAAGCCAGACCCACCGATCGGGCCTTTCTGGAATGCACACCGCCGCTGACTGGAATGGCCGGAGGTATCACGTCCGCCCTTGTCCCCCGCTGCACGGGTCCGGATGTCAATCTCCACATGACCGTCCACGACTTCATCGCCCGGCGCAACCGCCGCCAATCCTTGACAGCGCTACTGCCAGGCGCTCATGTGCGCTGGTCGTACTGACTCCCACCCGGACCAAGGGAGGTCGAAATCACCCCGCATGGTTGGAACCGTGTCGCGCGATCGATCTCTGATTGCTGAAACCTGGGACTGGGCGGGCGCTTGGGTCGGAACCCGAGCGTTCTATGCGGCCGAGACAGTCGGAGGGATATCGGGTGTGGTCGTTGGCCGGTGGACCACTGGTGATGCCTTACAGGGCGGCGCGTCTGGGCTTGCTCTTGGCGCCGCGTTGACGGCGCCACATGCGTTTCTCGCCCGGGCATGCATGCTCGTGGCGCGCTGCACGATCGAACGGCTCATGAAGGCCAACCGCTGGCAGGGTGTCCACCAGATTCAAGAAGGTCCGTACCACCATCCCGAGTCCGGCCGCGACACGGGCTACGGACCTGGGTCGACCGCAACTGGAATCTTGACACCCCGGGAGAACTGGTGACCGCCGACTTCACCTATGTACCGATGACGGGCGGCTGGCACGCCTACACCCCTTGCCGCCCCGTGCATGTCAAAACCGGATTTGGTTGATTTCCCCGGGGCGTCCGAGGTGGTAGCCCTGACCGTTCTCGACACCGAGGTCCATGAGGGCGCAGAGTTCGGCTTCGGTTTCGATGCCTTCAGCGACGACGCTGGCACCGACGGCTTGCGCGTATGTCACGAGTGCGGCGACGATGGCCTGTCTGGCCAGATGGGTATCGACATCGGTGATCAGCGACCTGTCGAGTTTCATGATGTCGGGCGCCAGTTCGACGAGATGGTGAAGACCCGAAAATCCCATTCCGACATCGTCGATGGCGACCCGCCCACCGCGGGATTGAAACCCTTCGAGGAGTTCACGCAGCACGGAGGGCTTTTCCACTGCGGCATGTTCGGTCACTTCGACCACAAGCCGCTCGGTTGGACCGGCGTACAAGGTCTCAAGCACCGCTGGGTCTGAAAGAGTGTCCGGTGAGAGGTTGACGGAGAGGTAGACAGCTTCGGGTATGTTCCCGAACTCGGCGATCGCGGTTTGGATGGCGGCGTGTTCAAGGGCGATGCCGAGGTCGTGGTCCCATGCCTCGGCAAACCATTGGTTCGGTGCGCGGCCGTCGGGGAAACGGGACAGCGCTTCGAGGCCCACTGGCGTCCGTGATCGCAGTTGGACGATGGGTTGGAAGACGATCTGAGGTCCCCCGGCGGATGCGAGGAGTTGGGTGATGCGGCTCCAGATGAGCATTGCGTCGCCTTGTTCGGTCTCGTTCTCTTCGAGCACGAAGCCGACAAAGTCCGCAAGCGCCCTCAAGGTTCGCACCGACTCGTCCCCGAGGTCATGATCGGGCGTGTAACTGAAACAGCACAGGGTGCCGAAAATGCGTCCGTTGGATCGACGAATAGGGACGCTGAGGTGGGCGCCGACAGGGAGCTCTTCGGTGGCAGGGAGTTCCCTGGCTGCTTGGAACGTCTTGGCGTCCCGCATCAGCTCGGGGAGCCGTCCATCGACAACCCGTTGGCAGTATGTGGCCTCCAGTGGGTCGGAGCCATCCACCTCCACAGGGCAGGTCTCATCGTCAGTGTCCACAAATCTGAAAACGCGATCGCCTTCACGAAACTCAGAGATGAATGCCACGTCCATATCGAACTGCTTGCGCAATGCGCTCAGCACGGTGCGTGTGATCAGGTCGTTCATGACTCTCCCCTTTCTGTCACGATCGCATTTAGATGGTTCGCGTAGCCGTCCGGCAACGGACAAATGAACGTCCGGTGACATGCGAGGCGTAATCGACTCCACCCGGCGGAGCGGCGGTAGTCCGACGCCCCTTTAGCGGCCGTAGGTTCGAACGACACCTCTGACCGTGCGCTGATCTCGATGACCTTGGCGATGGACATGTGGTGTTCCCTTCGTCGATGGGTCCCCCCGGGACCTACCCTGCTCCTCACCCACTGAAACACGCGATGGCCGCCGAATCGTCTGACAGTTCAGCGTCGGCACAGCACCTCGACTGATTTCATTGAGGCACCCGCGGTCCAGATCGCGATTCGAGATCGGTTGACACGCACGCCCAAGCCGTCATTGCCGATCAGATCAACAATTTGGGCGTGTATGAGAGCGGGTCCCGCCCTGAGTTTCCGCGTCCTCCAGTGCGATCGCGACGAACGACGCCACGTCGCCCCTCCTGCGCCGACCGGGGCCGAGCATGTTTTGGTGAAGTAGCCCGGATTGCCGACCGATACCACAAGTATGTCCGGTTCCTCCAAGGTGGCAGCGGGGCGGAATGCGCTTCGACGGCACGGTCTGACATTTGTCGTGCTGGCGGTTGGTGTTGTCCTTGCCACCGTGTGGGCAGTCTCAGGCCGAGCGGACACGATGCGGACCGCACACGATGTGATGGACCGCCGGTTGCTCTTTGTATCCGAGGCTGTACGGGTCTCGGCGCTGACCGTGATGCGCGCAACCTCGGCTGCTTCCGGTCTTTTCACCTCAAGCGAGCATGTTAGTCAGGCCGAATTCGAGCGTTTCGTACGAACCGCCGGACAACACTCCGGCAGTGTGGCAACTGCCTACATCCCGCACTTGGAGCCGGGCGAGTGGCCGATATTCATCGATGAAGTGACCCGAACAAACCCTGATTACGACCTCTTCCAGTTCGACCGTCTCGGGCACCCGGTGTCCGTCGGCAACCAGCCCAGCCAGTGGCCGGTGCAGTACGCGGTAGCTGCGTCGCCGTTTGAACCCGACCTGGTCGGGTTCGACGCCAGCAGCGACCCGGTCTGGGTCCAACTCCTATCCCGCACCAACCGGGACCAGCGCACCTCGGTCTCTCGACTTACCCAACTCTTCGGTATCCCGGGCGACTGGGGCTTTATCGCTGCCTCGCCCGTCTTGGAGGATCGAGTCGTGACCGGGTACACCGTCGAGGTTGCTCGACTGGACGGCTTGGTCGACGCAGAGCTTGCCGACAACCTGAGCCGGGTCATTCAATGGCAAGTAACAGACCTCACCAACCAGAATTCCGGAACCGTCGCATCGCCCGACCCACTGCGGCGCACGGTCACACTTGAACTTGGGGGACGACTGTGGGAAATCAGCGTGATACCTACCGACCAGGCGCGTGGAGACCTCATCGGCACTGGCCTTCCACCCGAACTCGTGCCCGGGTTGCTTCTCACCTTGATTGCCGCCGTCGCCTCCCATCTCGCAGTGAACAAGGTCCGCACCCGCCGTGAGGTGGATCATCTCCGTTGGATCACCGACGAGAAAGACGAGTTCATCACCGCGATCAGTCATGAACTCCGTACACCCTTGACGGTGGTGGTGGGAATGGCCGACATTCTTGAGGAGGCCACACTTTCGGCTGATCCCGAGATCCGCGAATACGTGGGATTGGTCCGCCAAGAGGGATACGCGCTGGCACGTCTCGTCGACGACCTCCTTCTCCTCGGTCGACTCGACGCCGAAGTCCTACCCATGCGACCCGAAACGCTGGACGTGAGATGGGAAGTCGAACGGATCCTCAACGAGCTGGCGACCCCCGACGGGGTCGAGTTACACGTCGAAGGATCGGGATCCGCCTGGGCTGACCCGCTGCGCCTACGCCACATCATCCGCCACCTGTATTCGAACGCCCTCCGTCACGGAGGTGACAGCATCTCCCTCACCGTCATCCCCCAGCGACAACAGACGATCCTGTTGGTCACCGACAACGGGCCAGGAGTTCCAGACGACCGTGTCGCCGGACTTTTCACCTCCTCACGAGGCACCAAGAACAGTCCCGGAGGACCCGCCTCACTCGGGCTCGGGCTCAGAGTCTCCAACCGTCTCGCGTCAGCTCTCGGCGGGAAATTGGCCTATCGCCGTGAGAACGACACCAGCATCTTCGAACTGCGCCTCCCGCCCGCTCGACCGTCCGAACCCGGGATCTCACAACCCGCCACCTCGCCTGAGAATGCGGCAGAGCCGAAACGGGGGCAGTGATCGGAAATCCCATGCACCATTCGACACACCCCGGCACCAGCGCGGCACTCTCGCGCCGCCAGTTCCTCCGCAACAGTGGCCTCCTCACCGTAGCCGTCGCCATCAGCGGCCCTCTCGCCGCCTGTCGCAGTTCCATCGACGACACCCTGAGCAGAGCCCAACAGCAGGGGTTCATCCGTGTCGGTTTCGCCAACGAACCCCCATACGGCCACGTCGGCGACGAAGGCACGCTGACCGGCGTCGGCCCCGAACTCGCCCGGGTCGTATTCGGCGAACTGGGAATCCCTGAAATCGATGGTGTTCTCACACCTTTCGGTGCGCTGATCGACAGACTCCAACAAGGCAGCTTCGACATCATCGCCGCCGGAATGTTTGTCACTCCCGGCCGATGCCAACAGGTGATCTTCACCGACCCCTACTTCTGTGTCGAACAGGCATTCCTTGTCGCGTACGGCAACCCCCACGACATCGATACGTACACCGACATCGCTTCGGACCCGTCTCTCACCCTCGGGGTCGTAACAGGAGCGGTCGAAGTAGCCCAAGCGGTCGACTCAGGAGTACCCGAAACACAGATCATTCGAGTCGATAACCCCAACGACCTGCTCGCCAATCTTCAGGCCGGCCGGATCGATGCCGGCGCCCTCAGCACCGTCTCCCTCGCCAGCCTTGCCCAAGCCGACGCACTCGACGGATTCGAGACCACCGAGCCCTTTGCCTACCAGGGCCAGCTCGGCTGCGGCGCCTTCGCCTTCCGCCAAGGAGACACCAGACTCCGCGACGAGTTCAACCAGACCCTCCACCGGCTCGGCACCAACGGAATCGCCGATCAGGTCTTGAAGCCGTTCGGATTCTCGGACGCTTCCGCTGCTGCCAGCGGTGTCACCGCCCAGCAGATCTGCCACGGTTGACCTCAGACCCTCGCCAGGAACTCTTGAACTCACCGGCGACAGACGAAGCCTCTCGGGCCCTCCAAGACCACCCGTCGCCCATGCGGAACACACCCCCCTGGCGTCTTCCGCGTCTCACTCACCTCAATCGGGCGTCCGGCACAGGGCTATAGCGTGCGGCGCATGTTCCAACAGAGTGTGCCTCTGGCCTGCCGTCAGCGGGCAGCAGCACAGGGAACATCGGCTGGGAGGGGAATATGTGGCAACATGCTCCACTGGCCAGCATGCTGCGCCTGCTTCACCCGTCCGGATACGGCACCGGCTCGATGTCGAGATCGCCCATTCGCTCAACGTAGCGCCGGTACGGACGCCGCGCTTCGCCCTCCGAGCCCATCACCACCAGTGTCCGCACCAACGCCAGGTGTGCCCGCTCGTCACAGATGTCTCTCTCGAGGATCAGTAGCAACCACCGGATCGCAGCTTTTCGCCCGATGAGTGCGTCGCCGACCACACGGTCGTGTTGCCTCCTCGACCCAGCTGCTCACCGAGCGTCCACGGTCCCACTTGTTTCGGCGAACCAGACATCCAACTACAGCTCCCGACGACCAAACCAACCGGTCGACCCGAGCGAGATGGTACGTGTCACCTCCGTGAGCGCCGAACGTAGGTCTCCAGGACCTTCCCCCAACTGCTTTCCCGGCATCGAGAGGCCGCACACGTAGCCCGCAACAGGCCCCGCTGGTCACGAGTCCCTCGAACCGCGATTGCACTCCGCGTAGCGCAGCGGACAGTCAGTCGTGGCCTATCAAGCCGAAGGACCGCCACCGGCGGCTCCAGCCCGACATGAGTCGGGCGTTTTCTCGCGCCCTATCCTGCCTCTTTGCTTGCAGTAATGGGTCTCTGGTGCTGCAAGAAAGCCCGAAAACACTGGCCCAAACGCGACAAGCCAGACCCACCGATCGGGCCTTTCTGGAATGCACACCGCCGCTGACTGGAATGGCCGGATGTATCAAGTCCGTCCTTGTCCCCCGCTGCACGGGTTCGGATGTCACACCGGACCGTGCGGAACACAACATGGGGTGCAATCACCTTTCACCCAATTGTCTTCGGCGAGACCCGTCTTGCAGTAGCGAGATGTGGGCGGAACGGAGGAGCTAGAGGTTCGGCGTGGGCTTCGATGACTGGCGATCGCGCAGAACCCGAGCGATCACCGCGCTTTGCCGCCCCGAGCAGCAAACGGATTCGTCACGGCGACTGAGTCTGAAATGCTATCGGCGTGCTCACGGGGCGAGCCCCGTCCAGCGGTAGAGCACCCAGTCCTCGCCCTCCCGCGTCACGACGTGACCGTTGGCGGCGGGGACCGCGAACGCCCCGTTGAGGCCGGTTCTTGGCGACAGTTCGAGCACCACGGGGTCGGCGTCGATCGCCGCCAGGTACTCGAAACTGCCTGGCTCACGTATGACCAAGCCGCCAGCCCATTCGAACATGGACGAACCGGCGGTGGCGGACGTCGCGAACCGGGGAGGAAGGCTGATCTCGTCGAGCCCGATCGGGTCGACCTCGAGCCGGAACGTGCTGGCCGGCATGTCTGCCGCGAAAACGACAATCTCGGTCCCGACCTGGAAGACTCGCAAAGGCTCGACGTCGACGGGCGTCCAGTCGATTCCGCCGTCCTGCGACACACTCATCCCAATCGGGGGCCGCGCGAAGGCCGCGGACTCGCCTCTCACCACGACTCCCTCGCCCACAGGCCAGATGGCCACGGGTCTTCCCGCCACCGGTGTCTCCGTGATGGGACTGTCCGGTTCGATCGGGATCTCGTACCGAGTGGTCACGGTCGCGTGGCGGACAAACAGGATGATCGAATGGTCGGAGCTGTCAAGGCCAATCAGAGCCCCCTTGAGCTCCGCCATCACCGCGAACGTGTCGTCGTGGAATCGTCCAACCACCACGTTCGAGGCCGCCCGAACGCCGACGACCACGGTATGGCCGCCCACTTCTCGTATGTCGGTGACCTTCAGCCCGGTCGGAAGTTCCCGTTTCTCCCACTCGAGGCCATCGCGGCTGACAAGCAAGCCAGGTGTCGTTAGCGGCTGCAGCCCGGAGTCGACCACGATGATCTCATCACCCGAAAACGTCACGAATGGGCCGGCGGGGAGGGTGGCCACCCGTTCCCACAGCCGATCGGCTTCGGCGGGAGTCGCCAGGAGGGATTCACCGCCGGCTCCCGAACGCCACATCGCCGGCTGGCCTAACACGGCGCCCACCACCCTCCCCCCGTCGGCGGCCATGAACCAGGCGGGCCACTGCCGCGCCGGCGCCGCCGGCATGGCCATCCGCACTGCCGACCATCGTCCGCCGGTGCCGTGCTGCCACAACTGAGCCGGCGTGAAGTCGAACGCGGCGTCGCCGACGAGTTCGCCATCGATGTCGGCAATCCAAAAGATCCCGCCCCGTCGAGGCTCCCCGGTAGCAGCCCACGATCCGTCGTAGCGGAACAGTTGGACGTGAGGACCGGCAGTGTCCAAGATCATCGCCGCCGCGTACGCGTCGCCTCCGGCAACGGTCACATCGGTGAGCATCGCCTCACTGTCGATTGGCGGCGGGTGCGCCGACCAGGTGCTGCCCCGATCAATCGAATGCCAAGCCATCGCTTCGCCGTCGCGGGCACCGACGGCGATCCACTCCCCGTCATGGGAAATGATCTCGTTCACGAATTCGGCGTCCAGGGGCGTGATGTCCGTCCAGTTGCCCGGCTCGCCGACCAGCACCCCGGACGGACCCCCGGGAAGAAGGGGGTGGCTCCAGGGTGCGACCGCATGATGGAGAATGACCGTCTCGGTGTCCAGGCGGCGGATCGATTCCAGGTGAACGGATTGGGGGAACGACTGGTCGACGATCCGGAACGGTCCGGCCGCCGGACCGGCCCACAGCGTCGGCGTCGGGGACGCCCCACCGACGCTCCCGGCGATCAGAACATCGCCTCCCACCATTGCCACCGACGAGACAACCGCACGATCCGCTGCCTCGAGTTCGGCGGCGTACCAGGTCGAGTTGACAGCATCGAGAACCCACACCGCCGAACCGACGGCCGGCGCCAAGCCGGGACCATCAGGAGTTCCCGTCCACGCCAATGCCACCGTCGCGTCGGGATGGTCCATGACGTCGACGAAAGTCCCCGCGCCCGGAAAGTACATCAGTTCCCACCCAGACATCGGCCGGGCCGGCCCACCGACCACCCCCTGTTGGCTGGTATCCGGATCATCGGATGAGGAATCCTCAGGCGCCGAGAACGCGCCCACCACTACAACGACCGCTACCAGCACGAGGGCTGCCGCCACAACCGGGAGTAGCCACCTCGGAAGGCGCCGGACCCGGGATGGCGATTCAGGCGGCAGCCGGTCGGAGGTCGGGACGTTGACGTTCACTGTTCCCGGAGCGTACGCCCTGAGGACGGTGGACGACGATGGGCTCATAGGGCGCTCCGGCTCCATTTGCGCCTACAGCCGTCGTTGCTTTGGCTCACCCACCGACGGATCCAGCCTGACGAACGTCGGCGTTTTCGCGCGCCTTACCCTGTACCTTGTCTTGCAGTACCGGGTCTCTAGCTCAATTGGCAGAGCAGCGGGCTTTTAACCCGTTGGTTGTGGGTTCGAGTCCCACGGGACCCACCGTGAATTGGCCTGACATCATGGGCATTTCCTGATGATGGCAGGACGAACGGCCGTTCGATCCGGTGCTCACTCGTAACGGATCACCTAACAAACAGATCCGGTTTCGGCACGAAGGAAGCCCAGGCCGGTGTGGCAGGGGTCTGGGTGCCTCGGGTATTTGTGTGGATGAATCTCCCGCTGCCAGTCCAACAGAGAGCAGCCCTACAGCGGATCAATCACGGGCTGTACCGTCGGAGTCGAGGAGGTGGTTGCGAGTGCGCCCACATCTGAGCAGACACTTCTCGGGACTGCCGTGGCTCGTGGTAGTGGCTCTCGTCGTGTCGGGAATCCAGACCTTCGGTGTGGCCGATGGGGCGGCAAATCTCCTGAGTGTTCGCAGGCGGATCAGCCGGCCGGGTTGGCTGGCTCGAACAAGCGCAAGACGACACCCAGCACGGGGACTCCGAATTACACGTATGTAGTTGAATACATCGACGTGTAAAACACCACTAGGTATTTGTCATGTCTTGTATAATGACAAGCGATGGCAATCCTTTACACGTGATGCGAATCCCGCAGCGACCACTCGATCTGGCCGACCTCCTCAAGGACAGAGACCACAAACGCCTCCTTGAGCTGTTCGAATTGGCGTTCGATGACAGCAGGTATCTCCACTGGGACGAGCTGCGTCGCCGACCGGCCCCCGAAGGGGTGAGCCATGAGGAGTGGTGGATCTCTCTAAAGCTTGCAAGAAGCAGCGCCATGCGTCACATACCCGGGATGAAAGGGATTGATGGTGCCCCGATGAGCTTCACCGTCCCTGACTCGGTTCTGGAACGTCTTCACTTTGTCGATGGAAGGGGCCAGGGAACGCTTGGCGTCCCCGACAGTCTCGTGAACCCCCAGACGCGAACTCGATACATCATGAATTCGCTCATCGAAGAGGCCACTCGCTCCAGCCAACTCGAGGGGGCGGTTACGACTCGGCAAGCGGCGCAGGCGATGATCCGCGGCGGGACCGAGCCGAAAGACGTTCACCAGCGCATGGTCCTCAACAACTATCGCGCGATGGAATGGGTCCGGCGTCATCGTGATGCCAAGTTCACACCTGAGCTCGTCCTGGACCTGCATTCCGTGGTCGCCGGCGGAACGCTCCCCGACGACAACCAGGGTCGGATCCAACAGCCGGGCGACAAGCGCGTCGTCATCCTCGACCGGGACGGGGAAGTACTTCATACACCCCCAGCTGCAGAGGAGCTTCCTGAAAGGCTCGCCCTCATGTGCGAGTTCGCCAATGGCGCCGGAAAGGGGTTCATCCACCCGGTGCTCCGCGCAATAATCGTCCACTTCTGGCTCGCATACGATCACCCGTTCGTCGACGGCAACGGCCGGACTGCCCGGGCCCTGTTCTATTGGTCGATGCTCCGGCAGGGATATTGGGTGACGGAGTTCCTCTCGATCTCAAGGATCCTCCACCGTGCGCCCGCCCAGTACGCGCGGGCATTTCTGCACCCGGAGACCGACCAGCTAGACCTCACATACTTCATCCTGTATCACCTGACGGTGATCGAGCGCGCGATCCGCGACCTCGACAGTTATCTCGAAAAGAAGACCGCTGAAATTCAGGAGGTGGAGGCGCTCGCTCGCGACGCGGCGTGGCTGAACCATCGACAACTCGCACTGCTCAGCCACGCTTTGCGGCATCCCGCCTACCGTTACACGTACAAGTCGCACCTCGGGAGCCACCGGATAACACGCCCAACTGCCGTCGCTGATCTCTCTCAACTTCACGAAGAGGGGCTTCTCGAGAAACACCGGGTTGGGCGCCAGGTCATCTTCTTGCCTATCCGAGATCTGAGTGATCGCCTGAGAGGGCTGGGCCACACTTCGTAGGCCCGCTTCTGTAAATAGGCGGATCGCAAACGCAACATCACTCAGAGCAACCCATCGGGCGACCAGTTCCGTCTCACAGCCGTCTCACGACCCACCGGTCTGGCAAGATCCTCCCTGGTGACAGGAGCTCGCACATGTTGAAGTCCCTCGGCGCCACAATGGCGCAGATCACGCAGCGTCTCAGCGGCGGGGAGCGGACCCTCAGCTTGGACGCCTCGGAGCGGGCGACCGCAGTGGCCCAACGAGCCCAGCGCCGGCGCCGCAACCGGACCCTGCTGGTGATCCTCGCGGTGTTCGTCGTGATCGTCACCATCTTCAGCGCGGCGTTCCACCAACTGATGGAGTTGGAAGGGCGCACCTACTCCTGGCCAACCAGCGTGTACTGGACTCTCACCACCATGAGCACTCTCGGCTTCGGGGACATCACTTTCGAGTCCGACGCCGGAAGGATCTTTTCGATCGTGGTGCTCCTCGCAGGCTCCACCTCGCTCCTGGTGATGCTGCCGTTCCTGTTCATCCAGTTCGTGTTCATGCCGTGGATGGCAGAGCGGGAGAGGCGCCGGGCGCCCCGGTCCGTGCCCGCCTCCACCAGCGGGCACCTGCTTCTCACGGCGTGGGGACCGGTCGAGGCTGCCCTGGTGGAGCGAGCGGAGCGAGCGGCTGTCCCCTACGTCCTGATCGTCGAGGACATGGAGGAGGCGGGCCGTCTCCACGACGAGGGACGCAGAGTGATGGTCGGCCACCTCGACGACCCTGCCACCTATCGCAGCGCCCGCGTAGAGCAGGCGAAGATGGTGGTCGCCACCCGGGACGACCAGGCCAACACCAACATTGCCTTCACCGTCCGAGAGATCGCCCCTGAGGTGGACATCGTCGCCACCGCCAACTCCCCCGACTCGGTGGACATCCTGGAGATCGCCGGGGCAGGTCAGGTGGTCCAACTGGGTGAGATCCTCGGCTCGGCGATGGCCGCCCGGGCTCTCGGCCTGGGAGGACGGACCCACGTCATTGGCCGTTTCGCCGGGCTTCTGATCGCTGAGGCGGGGATCGTCGGCACCGAGCTGGTGGGCCACAGCCTGAACGACGCCCGGCTCCGAACCGAGCTGGGGGTGGGAATCGTCGGAGTGTGGGAGCGGGGAGAGTTCGAGATCGCCACCCCTGAAACGGTGCTGCACCCGTCGACGATCCTGCTCTTGGCCGGCAGCAAGAGCCAGCTCGAGGGCTTCGACGAGAAGTACGCGGTCGGGTCAGATGATGCCCACGCCGTGATCATCGGTGGCGGCCGGGTCGGGCGGGCGGTCGGGCGGGCCTACGCCGACGAGGGCATCTCCTTCACGATCCTGGAAAAGCTTCCAGAGCGTCTGCGGCCCGACGTCCCCTACGTGATCGGCGATGCCGCTGACCGGTCGATGTTGGAGGAGGCCGGGATCGCCGAGGCGGGGGCGGTGCTCGTCACCACCCACGACGACAACATGAACGTCTATCTCACCCGCTACTGCCGGGGGCTCCGACCGGACGCCCGGATCGTCTCCCGGGCGCGGCTCGACCGCAACGTGACCACCCTGTACCGGGCGGGGGCGGACGCCGTCCTCTCCTACGCCGCCACCGGCTCGGCGGCGATCTGGAACCACTTCGAGGGAGAGCAGACCATCCTCGTCGCCCAGGGTCTCAGCATCTTCCGAGTCCCGATTCCCCGGGCGCTCGCCGGGAAGTCGCTGTCCGAGGCCCACATCCGCCGTCTCACCGGCTGCAACGTGGTGGGGGTCGAGTCGGGAGGCAAGATCACGGCCAACCCCGACCCCGACCGTCCCATGCCGTACGGATCTGAGCTGGTGCTGGTCGGCACCGACGACTCCATCTCCGATTTCTTCGATCGGTTCCCCGCCCGACGCTGGAGGTCGGCACGTCGCTGAACCACGGCGTGCGATGCGTCGCAACCCGGCGCGCTCCGGCCTCACGTAAATCACACTTGACTCTGTGTCTAGTTTGTTTTACATTTCATCGTGTAATACAAACTTGACATCAAGTCCAGTTCCCTTTACCTCGTGGAGACACCATGACCGTCCTCTATTCCCTGCTCGCCACGCTCGGCACCCTGTTCGCATTGTTCTTCCTCGGCATGCGCTACAAGTGGCCGGTGGTACTCGACGGGGTACGGCGGATGAACCGGCGGTACACCAACCCCCGGCAGATGCGCACCGCCGGTACCCCCGGGGCGTACGCCGGGATCATCCACCACGTTGGCCGTCGGTCGGGCCGCGAATATCAGACCCCGGTCGTCATCGTCCCTGCCGACGGCGGCGTCGCCATCGTTCTCCCCTACGGGACCCGGCCCGACTGGCTGAAGAACGTCCTGACAACTGGCAGGGCGGAGATCACTCACGAAGGCAACCGATTCCTGGTGTCGGACCCGCAGGTGGTGGCCATCGAGGAGACCGGAGCGGCCTTCACCACCGCCGACCATCGCACCCACCGGCTGTACGGCGTCGACCAATGCCTGGTTCTTCGCACCGTCAGCCAGCCCGTTGCCAAGAACTGA
Source organism: Acidimicrobiia bacterium (assembly GCA_040905965.1). Taxonomy (GTDB): domain Bacteria; phylum Actinomycetota; class Acidimicrobiia; order Spongiisociales; family ZC4RG35; genus DATHWB01. Next base: position 9,748 of record JBBDQP010000007.1, on the reverse strand, counting down.
GGAACAGCCATGTCGTTCGAAGAGAAGAGCACCTGGATCAACCTGGCAATCCAGCTCGGGCTGGGTGTCTGGTACACGAGTCAGATCCTTGCGAAAGCCCAAGCCACCCCCGTCACCGAGATCTCCTATCTCAGAGACCTCGTAACCCTGGTCGTGGCGACGGTGGTCCTCACGGTGGTGGTCCACATTGTCGTGTCCATCGTGCTCGCCGGTCGGGCGGCGATGACCGGTTCCACCGCAGAAATCGACCGCAGCGACGAGCGGGACAAGACCATTGGACGCTTCGCCGGAAACATCGGGGGAGTCGTCCTGGGCGTGGCGACGATCCCCGCACTCGGTCTCGCCGTGTACGAGTTCGACCACTTCTGGATCGCCCACGCCATCCTCGGAGCCTTCTTCGTCTCCGAACTGGCGACCGCCGGAGTCAAGCTCGTCACCTACCGGCGAGGCTTCTGATGGCAAAGACCCGAGTCACCAACTCGATCCGGGCGTTGCGGTTCGCCAACGACGAGATGACCCAGGCGGCACTCGCCGACCGGCTCGGTGTGACCCGCCAGACGATCATCGCCATCGAACAGGGCCGCTACTCCCCGTCGTTGGAGATGGCGTTCCAGATGGCCAAGGTGTTCGAGGTTCCGCTGGAAGAGGTGTTCCAGTACCCGGATGACTGACGAATAGACCAGTCCCCACCTCTGGGTGACGTCCACACGACAGTCCCTCGGGTCTCCGAGTCGACACCGACCGCCACACGCAGGCTGTCGCCGGCTGCAACGGACCGGACGTGGGAACCGGCCGGCAACCCTGCGGAGAGCACACTTTCCGCCCACTGAAGCCCGTCGACTGATTCCCACACCCAGATCGCGCCCGACTCGCGGTCACTTCCGAAGATCAGATAGCCGTCCGTAGTTGCCTCGACGCCATCGAACCGCGCATCTTCGAACGGCCCGGCCAGCCTCGTCCATTGCCGACCGTCTTCCGAGTGCCACACGACACCCAAACGGGACGAGTCGTTGCCTCCCACCACGAACCCCGGGTCCGCCCAGACGACGTGCGTGAGGATCTCCGATTCGAAGTCGTGGTCGACGAGATCGAAGCGGTCACCGCCCGTGTTGACCCAGGCCACGCCAACGTCGGCTGCGAGCTCGGACCGGTACGCGGCGTGATGGGAGCCGACCGCCACGCACACCGCGTCGCTACAGGCGATGTCTTCGCCAGATTCACCGTCGTCGAACTCACCAACAGGCTCAGACACCGTCCAGGAGCCCAGGTCGGGGGTGGTGTAGAACTCGACGTCGTTTCCGATGATGTCCGCAACGACTGCGAGTCCCTCCCCAGACCGGCTGATCGCCTCCGGAACAGTCCCGTGGTCGACATTGCCGAAACCTTCGTGCCGCTCCCAGTGCCTGCCGTCCGAAGAAACGAGGATGACCGCCTGCGTGGGTTCCTCGAGCGCTCCCAGCGCCACAAGACGCCCGTCGACAACCACGACGTCCCGTACCTCCAGGTCGACGAGGGCCGGATCATCGACAGCTGACCAGGTCACACCATCCGCCGAGTACCAGATCATCGCTCCATCGGTGTCGGAACCCACGAGCACGAAGCCACCACCGAAGGCCACGACGCGCCGCGGACCCACATCATCGAGATCGACAAACAGTCCCCTTGCCTGAAGAAACTCAGGCAGACCCAACGCCACCCCGACGAGAG
>JBBDQP010000007.1:0-7941 GCA_040905965.1 Acidimicrobiia bacterium | reverse complement strand
AACAGTCCCCTTGCCTGAAGAAACTCAGGCAGACCCAACGCCACCCCGACGAGAGCGACCAGTCCCAGTCCGAGGCCAGGGATCACCGCCAGCAGTCGACGGGCACCGGCACGTCCTCGCCACGGCCGGTTGGTGAGGAGGATCAATCCGACGAGGCCGAGCGACACCGAGATCCCGACCACGAGTCCGCTCGAGCGGAAGTTCCCCGACCGAAGCACGGTGTGGGAAACCCATCCGGCTGCGGCCGGGATAGCGGCGAGGCCGAGACGAAGTCCGTTCCCGGCGCCACCGGAGGATCCTGCGCCTGCCATGCCCCTACAGACTATTGGGAACCGTCAAGGGGGTGACACGCCGAGGCGCGCTTCAGGCGCCCGACTGCTCCCGCCAGCGGACTGCCCCGGCGGCCACGAGCAGCAGGCCGATGACCAGGAACGTCGGGATGTCGACGGCTGGGGTGCCACCGAGATCAGAGCCCATCAGATGTGACACCGCGTGCGCCAGAGACCCGATCCCGACCCCAACCAAACTGACTGCCAGCGCATCGGCGCTACCCGCGAATCGCGCCAGCACAAGCACGGCTCCCAGACCGATCTGGAATGCACCGATGTCCTGGACGAAGTGCTGGTTGTAGGGGTCGAACACCGCCATGGCGTCGAAGAAGGACTCGGGCCCGGCCATCGCCCACAACCCGAAACCGAGGAAGAAGAAGCCTCCGACGGCTGCAGCGGCGGGTGGGAACCAGTTGGGTTTCAAACCCGAAGATCGGTCAGTGGCCGTCAACGTGTGGCCCTCCGTGGTCAAGTGGCGAGCACCGTACTCACACGACCCCGACCGTGCCGTTCATCCGAGCACCTACCTGCGGCGCTTTCGGCAGCTCAGCCCAAGGATTTCCCGGCCACCTCCAAGATCAGCAGGGCTGCCGCGACGAACGGCAAGCCCGTGAAGATCAGGTCTTCTCCCCAGGCGGCGAGAACCTCCAACTCGGTGGCCACCTCTCAGCTCACCCTTCCACGACGATCTCGGCGAACATCCCGTGCACGATATGCGGTGGGCCACCGGCCACGTCGGGTGGACCGCCCTCGGCTTCGGCCGCTGCCGTCATGTACTCGTCGGGATCTGCCCCGGTCGGAATCACGCAGATCAGCGCATACCGCCCCGGTTCGGACAGCTCACCGGTCCCCTCCACTGCGAACCCGTCGGCCGCCGGTGGGGCGATGATCACGGTCTTCACCAGCGGGAAGAACGCACCGAACTCTTCCGGCGAGAGCTGGACCAGTTCGGACACCGGTCGCGTCTCGTCGTCGGGGAGACGGATCGCCACCAGTTCATGGACCTCGGTGTCACTGTCGTTGGACAAAGTGAACGTCGTACCGGCCGGAACCGAAGCAGGCAGGCCAACGAAGGCGTAATCGATCGCCGTCACCGCCACCGTCTGGGGCTGGGGGGCGGTCGATGTGGTCGTTGTGGACGTCGTGGTCGTGGGCTCCGATCCGGTACCGCAGGCCACCAGCACCACCGCCATGAGAAGACTCCTGAACTGTTTCATGATCTCCCCCTCAAACCAGCGGCGCCGGTGGCGGACCGACGATGTCGATGCCGTACTCCGCGCACACCCTGCCGACCTCCTCGGGGTCGATCGGACCCGGTTCTGGAAGAGTTGGCACGGTCGTCGGCACACCGAGGGCGCTGACCATCCGATCGAAGGTCGCCGGATTCCCCGTCTTGGCTGCCACCGTCAGCAACCGGGCGGTGTCCGAAACGATCTGGAAGGTGTGCGGCTCACCGTGCGGCAGCAGGAAGCACGCACCGGTCGCCGCCTGCAACGTCTGATCGCCGAACCACGCCGTCATCTCCCCTTCGATCACGAAGAAGAGTTCGTCCTCGTCTCGGTGCCGATGGAGCGGCGGGCCGAATCCACGCGGCGCGGTGAACTCGACGACGCTGAGCGAGCCGCTGGCGGAACCCGCCACCTTCACGGTGGCGAGATGGTTCAGGAAGTGGAGGTGGTCTCCCCCGTCACGGGGCACGACCACGGCACCTCCTGTCAGATGTTGAGTACTCATGCGGCCATCCTCCGCACGACCCTTCAGGAAACCTTCAGATCCTCCAGCGGCGGCACCTCGAGGTCGAGTTCTGCCATCGCCTCGGCCCAACGCGCATGAGCCGTCCGAGCCGGACCGGCATCGTCCGTGGAGAGCAGCGCCCCGACGAGAAGCCGATGGGCCGAATCGTCGTAGCGGTCCAGATCAACCAAACGCTGGGCGAGTGCGACTGCCCGGTCCGGGTTCTCATCCAACACAGACTCGGCAAGACGTCGACAGGCTGTTGCGAAACGAGACCTCGCGGCGTCACGCATCGGACCGGACCAGTCCTCGTAGACGTCCTCTGGGAGGAATTCGCCGGTGAATGCGTCGACCACCGCCTCGTCATCGGAGGCATCGAAGAGGGCCTCCAGGTCCGTGGACACCTCTTTCAAGTCCAGACTCACGCTCTCCCGGGTGGCAACCACCCCACCCCCGAGGATCCGCCGAACCGTCGACAGTTGCACCGAGAGCCGCGCACTGAGCACCGCCCGGTCGGTCTCGCCGGGCCACAGCAGATCCATCAACTCGTCCCGAGTGACAGGCCACCCGCGTGCAACCACCAGTCGCTTGCACAACTGACGGGCCAGCCGTGATCCCCACTCAGCAGCATCGATCTCGATCCCGTCCCGCACGACGCCGAAGCGTCCCAAGGTCACGATTCGGACGTGCGGCCTGAGCGAGACAACCGGCGGCGAGGTCACCTCGCCAGTGATGAATCGCTCCATTTCGTCCATCCAGCCATCCACCTCCCCCGCGTAACCGAAGTGGTCGATGCCGGGCTGTTCGAACCATCTGGCGTCGGGGATCGCGGCCGCCATCTCTCGTCCAACGGCGACGGGAATGATCGGATCGTCGGTGCGATGAATGACCAACGTCGGCACCGCCACCTGATCCAACACGTCCCTCACATCCATCTCCCGCAGCAGGTCGAACAGGTCACGCATTGCGTCGGACGTCGCACTGTTCCGTTCGTACCACTGATGCCATGACCGAAACTCGGGGTCGGACGCCAACGAAGGCGCGTAATCGCGAACGATGGACGAGTCCTCGGTCCCCCACGTCCGGATCAGTTCATCCCGGCGCTGCTCCCATCGACGGATTCGCTCCTCGGATGCCTCGGGGGGAACGAACACCGGCGTCGTGCCGTAGAGCGTGAGACTCTCGACCCGGTCGGGGTAGGTGACCGCGAAGAGGATTGCCATCGGCCCACCCTCGGAGTTCCCGAACAGGTGTGCCCGTTCGACCCCTTCTGCGTCCATCACCGCCCGTAGGTCATCGACCCGCTCGTCCATCACACCCACTCGGCTGGTCGTCCGATCCGAGCATCCGGTGCCCCTCTTGTCGAAGTGGATGAAGCGGGAGAACCGCCCGAAACGCTCCAACATGCGCCGAATCTCCGGGCGCTGCCAGGCGAGCTCGATGTTCTGTGCCATCGGTGGAATCGAGACGATCGTCGGCTCCCCGTCCCCGATCACCTGATATGCCAGGCGCGCACCACGGCCACGGGCAAACCGGATCGAAGAGGATTGGACGTCCGACACGGATCCCGACCCTACCGACGCGGTTCCTGCGCGTGGGCCTCAGCCGACTCGATTCCAGGCCAAGCCGGAGTCGATATAGCGGAGCTTGATCTGACCGCAAAGAGGGCAAACCGAACGTTCCAGTCCGGCACCGATCTTCGTCACGACATTCCGGTGCTCACAGTCGGAGGGGTCCGGTCGAGTGAAGCGCAGGACTTGAATGAGTCGTGTCATGCCCCAGGTTCGGAGCGAATCGGTGCGTGGATTGGTCAACAGTTGAGCCGGGCCGTCGTCAGCGGCTCCCGTCTGCCACGATGTCCGCCGCGTCAAAGGAAGGGTTCCCACCAGTGAAAACCTCAGCCCAGGTGGTCGTCATCGGCGGCGGTGTCGTCGGAGCCTCCGTCCTCTATCACCTCACGAAGAACGGATGGACCGACGTCGTCCTTCTCGAACGCAAGGAACTCGCCGCCGGATCCACCTGGCATTCGGCCGGCGGTATGCACACCCTCAACGGTGACCCCAACGTGGCCCAACTCCAGCAGTACACCGTCAAGCTGTACAAGGAGATCGAGGCGCAGTCAGGCCAGAGCTGCTCGATTCACCTTCCGGGTGGTCTCACCCTCGCCAGCGACCAGAACCGGATGGACTGGCTGAAGATGGCCGAGGCGCGCGGCCGGTATCTGGGGATGGAACTGGAGATGATCTCCGTCTCCGAAGCCCACGAACTGTTCCCGCTCTTCGACCCCAAGTACTTCATCGGGGCGATGTGGGATGCGGTCGAAGGCCACGTCGACCCGACCGGGGTCACCACCGCCTATGCCATCTGCGCCCGCCAGGCGGGGGCGGAAGTCCACCGTCACACCTGGGTGAGCGGTCTCGAACAGCGCAAAGACGGCACCTGGACGGTCATCACCGACAAAGGCGAGATCCACGCAGAGCACGTCGTCAACGCCGGCGGTCTGTGGGCGAGGGAGGTGGGCCGGATGGTCGGGCTCGAACTGCCGGTCCTGGCAATGCAGCACCACTACCTCGTCACCGAAGAGATGGACGAGGTGAAGGCGCACATGGCCTCGGCGGGACGTGAGATGCCGATGGTCATGGACTTCGCCGGCGAGATCTACATCCGCCAGGAGGGCATGGGGATGCTCATGGGCACCTACGAGCAGGACTCCAGGCCATGGTCGCCCGAGGAGACGCCGTGGACCTTCGACATGGAACTGCTTCCGCCCGACCTCGACCGCATCTCGCCCGAACTCGACGTTGCCTTCAAACACTTCCCGGCCATGGAGACTGCCGGCATCAAGACAGTGGTGAACGGTCCGTTCACCTTCGCTCCAGACGGCAACCCTCTGGTCGGTCCCATCCGCGGATTACGCAACTACTGGGTGGCGTGCGGGGTGATGGCAGGATTGTCCCAGGGCGGCGGGGTCGGGCTGACCCTGGCGAACTGGATGACCGAAGGCGACCCGGGCTACGACATCTGGGGCATGGATGTCGCCCGTTTCGGGGACTACACGACGCTCGCCTACACCAACGCCAAGGCCCAGGAGAACTACCGGCGCCGGTTCCGGATCACGTTCCCCAACGAGGAACTCCCGGCCGGACGTCCCCTCCACACCACACCCATCTACGACCGCCTGACCTCCCACAACGCCGTCTGGGGTGTCGGCTACGGCCTCGAACATCCCCTGTGGTTCCAGAAGCCAGGCCTGGAACCGGTGGAAGAGGTCACCTTCCGCCGATCGAATGCGTTCGAGACCGTCGCCGAAGAGTGTCGGGCGGTCCGCGAGGCCGTCGGGCTGACCGAGGCGTCGAACTTCGCCAAATACCGGGTGAACGGGCCGGGGACGGCCGAATGGCTGCAAGGGCTGTTCACCAACAAGCTGCCCGCCATCGGTCGCATCAACCTGTCGGCGATGCTCAACCCGCAGGGCAAGATCGTTGGTGAGTTCTCCGTCGCCCGAGTCGGCGACGACGACTTTTTCATCTTCGGATCCCAGGCTGCCGAAGTCCACCATTCCCGCTGGTTCCTCGACCACCTCCCCGAAGACAGCCCGATTCGTTTCGAAGTACTGGCGTTGTCGATGGTCGGCCTGTCGGTGGCGGGACCGCACGCCCGGGACGTGCTCCAGCAGTTGACCCGCACGTCGTTGGCGACCGAGGACTTCCGGTTCATGGACTTCAAGCGGATGGACATCGGGATGTTCCCCGCCTGGGTCGGACGCATGACCTACACCGGCGACCTCGGGTACGAGATCTGGGTCGCCCCCGAATATCAGCGGGCGCTCTTCGACCTGCTGTGGGAAACAGGTCAGCAGTACGGGATGAAGCTCTTCGGCTTCCGAGCGCTGATGGCGATGCGCATGGAGAAGATGTTCGGCACATGGTTCCGCGAGTACCGGCCGATCTACACCCCGCTCGAGGCGGGCATGGACCGGTATCTCAAGTTCGACCACGACTTCATAGGCCGGGAAGCGGTCGAGGCCGAAAAGGCGGCCGGCGGACCAAAGCGCCGAATGGTGTATCTGGAAGTCGACCCCGATCCGGACGAACCGGCCGACGTCATCGGTGACGAGCCGATCTGGCATGGCGACGAGGTGGTGGGCTGGGTGACATCGGGGGCCTACGCCCACTATTCGGGCGTGTCGCTGGCGCTCGGCTACGTCCCGGCTGGGCTCGCCGAACCTGGAACCGAAGGGTTCGAAGTCGAGATCATCGGCCACCGACGCCCCGCCCGACTCCTCACCGAACCGGCCCTCGACCCGACCGGCGAGCGGATGCGGGCCTAGTCAGCCGTCGCCCAGATCGAGAAGCAGCGTCCGGAGATACGACCGGAGCTGCACCTGCTGCCGATCTGACAGACTTGCGAGGATCTCGCGCTCGGTCTCCAGATGGCCCGTCACAACCTCGTCGACCAGCGCAAGCCCGGCGGGCGTGAGTCGCACGATGACCTTCCGCCGGTCGCCTTGCACCGTGTCCCGCTCGACGAGTCCATGCTCTTCGAGACGGTCGATGCGGTTGGTCATCGCTCCTGTTGTCACCATCGTCTGTTCCACCAGCTCACCGGCGGCGAGTTCGTACGGCGCGCCGCTCCGACGGAGCGTGGCGAGCACGTCGTACATCCAGTTTTCGATCCCGTGTTTGGCGAAGTTCTCGGCGAGACGGCGGTCAATCAAGCGTGACAGGCGCGAGATCCGGCCGATCACGAGCATCGGGGCGGTATCGACATCGGGTCGGACGGCGTGCCACTGCCCGGCGATCCGATCTACTACATCGGTTGGTGTGGGGGTCATGCAGCCAGAGTAACAAAAATACTCTTCCATGTTCATTATCTTTATGTCAAGATACTGCACATGAAGACATATCTCGGTACGCTCCTCGCCCCCATCTCGTGGGGCACCACCTACGTGACCATCACCGAGTTCCTCCCGGACGATCGCCCCCTCACCGTCGCCGCATTGCGCGTGCTCCCTGCTGGTCTATTGCTGGTCGGAATCGGCCTCGCCCGATCCGGATGGAGACCGCGCGGGCACGAATGGGTGCGACACGGGCTGATCGCGCTATTCAACTTCGGCCTGTTCTTCCCACTCCTCGTCGTGGCCACGTACCGCCTGCCAGGAGGAGTGGTCGGTGCTGCCGGAGGGCTCCAGCCGCTCCTCGTCGCCGCACTGACCTACGCCTTGTTCCGGGGGCGACCCTCGCGACGACAAGTCGCCACCGGCGTCATCGCTGCCATCGGCGTCGGGATGGTGATGCTGCGTCCCGGAGTCGAAGTCGACGCGATCGGCGTCGGTGCCACCGTCGTCGCCACGCTGTCGTTCGCCGTCGCCATCGTCCTCACCAAGCACTTTCCCCCCGCCAGGGACCGCATCGCGGCCACCGGATGGCAGTTGTTGCTCAGCTCGCTCCTGCTGATCCCCATCGCCGTGATCGCAGAAGGCACGCCACCGACCCTCGGCCCGTCCGAGCTTGCAGCCTTCGCCTATCTCAGCCTGGCGACGACCGGCATCGCCTTCGTGCTCTGGTTCACGGGAATCGAACGGCTCCCGACCCCCGCCCCGCCGCTCCTCGGTCTCGCCGCCCCACTCACCGGCGCTGCGGTCGGCTGGGTGGCGCTCGGCCAATCCCTCAGCCTCATCCAGATCCTCGGATTCGGTCTCACGATCACGGCCATCACTCTCGGCGTACGACCCCACCGCGCCCTCGTCGACCACCTCCAGCCGACGGGCCCCGGGACGCGACTGGCCGCCTGAACTCCGCCGATGTCTCCGCGTGAGAAGTGATCCACGAGTTCGCTCCGCTCACAGCCCCCCTCGTCCGGCCCGAAGTGGCCGGAC
>JBBDQP010000006.1:0-2028 GCA_040905965.1 Acidimicrobiia bacterium | reverse complement strand
TCGGCTGCCGCCGTCATCCTCGCCGGGGGCGCGCCAGGGAAGCGTTTCGCCCTCCCGCACGCCAGGGTGATGCTGCATCAGCCGCATGGCGGTGCACAGGGCCAGGCATCCGACATCGAGATCCAGGCTCGGCTGATCGTCCAGATGCGCGAGCAGCTCAATCAGATCCTTGCCGACCATTCCGGACAGGACTACGACAAGGTCGTAATCGACACCGAACGGGACTACTGGATGATGGCCGACCAGGCCAAGGCGTACGGGATCGTCGACGAAGTGCTCACCCGTCGGGAGCTCGAAGCGGTAGCCTCTTCCTCCTAGGAGGTTTGCGATGGCCAAGTTCAGCGAGAGCGGCGACCTGCTGAAGTGCACCTTCTGTGGGAAGTCCCAACGCCAGGTAAAGAAGCTGATCGCCGGCCCCAGCGTCTACATCTGCGACGAGTGCATCGAGCTCTGCAACGAGATCATCGAAGAGGAGCTGTCGAGCACCGAAGAGGTCTCTTTCGCCGAGCTGCCCAAGCCGATGGAGATCCGCGAGTACCTGGACGCGTACGTCGTCGGCCAGGAGCACGCCAAGAAGTCGCTGGCCGTCGCCGTGTACAACCACTACAAGCGGGTTCGTTCCAACGACCTGCGGGCTGACGATGTCGACCTGCAGAAGTCGAACATCCTCATGCTCGGTCCGACCGGTTCGGGCAAGACGCTGTTGGCCCAGACCCTTGCTCGGCAGTTGAACGTCCCGTTCGCCATCGCCGACGCCACCGCCCTCACCGAGGCCGGGTATGTGGGTGAGGACGTCGAGAACATCCTCCTCAAGCTGATCCAGGCCGCCGACTACGACGTCAAGCGGGCCGAGCAGGGAATCGTCTACATCGATGAGATCGACAAAGTGGCTCGGAAGGCCGAGAACCCTTCGATCACCCGGGACGTCTCCGGTGAGGGAGTGCAGCAGGCGCTTTTGAAGATCCTGGAAGGCACGGTTGCGTCGGTCCCCCCGCAGGGCGGACGCAAGCATCCCCATCAGGAGTTCATCCAGATCGACACCGCCAACGTGTTGTTCATCTGCGGTGGTGCCTTCGCGGGAATGGAGGACATCATCGGCCAGCGGATCGGCGCCAAGCAGGTTGGGTTCGGCGCCGACGTTCGGTCTCGCAAGGAGACGAGAGTCTCGGAGACCCTCGCTCAGGTGATGCCGGAAGATCTGATGAAGTACGGGCTGATCCCCGAGTTCATCGGCCGGCTGCCGGTGATCACCACCGTCGAAGACCTCGACCGCGACGCCCTCAAGCAGATCCTCACCGAGCCGCGCAACGCGCTCACTCGTCAGTACGCCCGGATGCTCGAGATGGACGGGGTGGAACTCGTGTTCACCGAGACCGCCCTCGACGCCATCGCCGATTCGGCGATCAAGCGAGGGACAGGAGCCCGGGGCCTGCGGGCGATTCTCGAAGAGGTGCTGTTGAACACCATGTTCGACGTGCCGTCTCAGGATGACGTGACCCGGGTCGTCGTCGACGACGACGTGGTCATGTCCCACATCAATCCGACGCTGGTTCCCCGTCCGGTGGACACCGAACCCCAGGAACGTTCCGCCTGACCTTTCCGCCTGGGCCGACCGGCCCATTGCGGACCTTGTCTGACCGTCGCGAAGTTTAAAGACGCGCCCACTTTGTTTGGGAACGCTCACTCGCGGGTACCCCACTACTGCGGCCGGATATTTCGGCCAGGGGGCATCGCACGAAGGCCACTTTCAGTGGTCGAAAATGGGGCACAGAGGGGCATCGACCCTCGATACACACACGGTCACCTATGTATCGACGCGAGCCAATGGTGAGACCGACCTCTCCCCGACCAAAGCGGCTTACAAGCCAGGGGGAACGAAATGACATCAATTACACAGAGGCGGGTGGCAGGGGCCACCGCTCTCATGATCCTGCTGTATCTACTGCAGATTGCGCTCTTCGCGCCGATTGCGGCAGCGACTGGAGGCAGCTCGCCGAGCGTCGAATGCGCGTCGACAAGTCCGGCGTA
>JBBDQP010000005.1:0-12605 GCA_040905965.1 Acidimicrobiia bacterium | reverse complement strand
GCGAGCGTGTGTGGTCGGGCACTAGGTTCAAGCCACACGACAGGGGTGTCATGTCTATCAGCAAGGTCGTCTCGGCCGATGACGCCGTAGCCGCTATACAAGACCGCGACGTCGTCGCTTCGTCCGGATATGGCGGACATGGCGTAGCCGAAGAGGTGCTCGTGGCTCTCGAGCAACGCTTCCTCGACACCGGCGAGCCGAAGGACCTCACTCTGGTGTGGGCCGGGGGCCAAGGAGATCTCGCGACGAGAGGCCTCAATCATCTCGGCCATCACGGGCTACTGCGGATGACGATAGGAGGCCATTACGGGCTCGTTCCCAAGATCGCCGAGCTGGCGGTCGAAGAGAAGCTCGCGGCCTATAACTTGCCTGAGGGCATCATCGTCCACCTATACCGCAACATCGCCGGCGGAGCACCCGGTTTGCTCTCAACCATCGGGATCGGGACCTTTGTGGACCCCCGCCTCGAAGGCGGAAAGGTCAACGCGAGCGCCGTTGAGGATCTCGTGGAGCTCACCAAGCGCGGAACCGAGGAGCTCCTTTTCTATCGGGGTTTCCCCATCGACGTGGCAATCATCAGGGGGACGACGGCCGATCCACTCGGCAATGTGACCACTGAGAAAGAAGCTGTCACGCTTGAGATCCTCGAGCTCGCCATGGCGGCAAGAGCCTCGGGGGGCTATGTGATATGCCAGGTCGAGCGGGTCGCCGAGCCAGGGTCGCTCGACTCCCGGCAGGTGCGGGTGCCCGGGGTCATGGTTGACGCGGTGGTGGTGGCAACGCCGGAGCATCACACGCAAACATGGGACACGCCCTATGACCCTGCCATGTCGGGAGAGATCCGGATACCGAGGCACTCGCTCGAGCCGTTGGAACTCGACCCCCGCACAGTCATCGCCAGGCGGGCTGCCTTCGAGCTCGCGCCCGACTCGGTCGTCAACGTTGGGTTGGGTCTACCGGAGCTGGTGGGGAGGGTTGCGGGGGAGGAAGACATTCAGGACCTGGTCACATTCAGCATCGACACCGGGGTCATCGGAGGCATCCCACTCAGTGGTGTTGGCTTTGGCGCCGCTGTCAACCGACAGGCGGTAATGAGCCACGCCTCGGCGTTTGACTTCATAGATGGAGGCGGTCTCGAAACAGTGTTTCTCGGGATGGCCGAGTGTGATCGTCACGGCAACGTGAACGTGAGTCGATTCGGAGACAGGATCGCCGGCTGTGGTGGGGCGATCAATCTCACACAGAGGACACGAAATGTCGTGTTCATGACACCAATGACAAGCGGGGGCTTCGAAGGGTTCATTGAGGGTTCGCAGCTAGTCGTCAACACAGAAGGCCGATTCTGCAAATTCGTCGAGCAGGTCGGCCAGATCACATTCAGCGCCGAAGTTGCACGCCAACGAGGCCAAGAGATCTTCTACGTCACTGAGCGCTGCGTCTTTCGCCTCGGGCCGAACGGGCTGATCCTGGTCGAGGTAGCGCCAGGGGTGGATATCGAGTCTCAGATCCTGTTGCTGCTCCCGTTCGAGCCAGAAGTCGACGGCCCCACGCTGATGAGTCCTGAGATTTTCACAGTCGGCACGATGGGACTTCGCGCCATGTTGCTCGATCTCAGGCTCGAAGACCGGCTCACCTATGTCGTCGACTCCAACACGGTCTTCATGGACTTCTCAGGGATGCACGTAAGAACTCCTGACGACGTCGAAAGAATCGTCAGAGCAGTCGACTCATTACTTGGTCCCGTTGGTCGTCGTGTCAAGTCGATAGTGAACTATGACCGATTCCAGCTGGACGAAGCCGCCGTGGAGGCATACGGGGATGCCGTGCGATATGTAGAAAGGACCTACTACGAGCCAGGCGGAGTCAGACGGCACACCACGAATGTCTTCATGAGGCTCAAACTCGGCAAGGAGTTGGAGAAGAGAAGTCTCGCCCCCTCGATCTATGCGGACGAATCTTCCTGAGACTTAGCCGGGGGTGTGTTCCCTCCGGTATTGCCCTCAGAAACCCGTTGGGCTGCAAGGGTTCTCGGCCACTCTGCATAGCCACCCGCCCGCTCACTCCGTGAGCGTCGAGCGATCCTGGGCCAGCAGTCGAGTGAGTTCTTCGGTGCGCTCGGTCATTCCGAGGTCTCGGGTGTCCGGCCAATCGTCCACTTCGTGCCGGGCGAATTCGATCCACTTCTCGATGGTCTTGAACATCTCGACCTGGAAGGTGGCGAAGAGCACCGAAAGATGGGTTCTGCTGGGGAACGGATGACCCCCGTCGAGGTACGACGCCATCAGGTCGACGACGGCCTGGTGGTGCTCGGCGATATCCGATTCGAGTTCATCGAGCGTACGGCGCACGTCCTCGATCGATCCATGGTCGGCGAAGAGCAGTCGAAGCAGGGCCTCGATCTCGATGCGTGGTGCCTCGGTTCGTGAGCCGGTCCACTCTCCGAGTGCTTGTCGACCTTCACTCGTGATCTCGTAGACGTTTCGAGTCCGGTTTCCTGCCGTCTCCTTGTGCGTCGTTGCGTAGCCGAACCCCACCAGCTTCTTTGGTTCTGAGTACAGCAGACGTTCCGACTTGGGCCAGGCGTAGCGAAGGCTGCGCTGGGCTTGCTGGGTGAGTTCGTATCCGGTCCATGGTTTCAGATCGAGGAGCGCAAGGACGGCATACGACGAGGTTGTCATCTTTGGTGTCATGCCACTTGACACTACTGCAACTTGCAGTAGTGTCCAAGAACACAATGCAGTATCGGGCTGGGTCGCCCACTCCGAAGCCGCATCGGCACATGACGCAGGAAGCGGTCGGGAGGACCCATGGAAGTTGCCGAGCACATCGCTGTCATCAGCCAGGAAGGCGAACGCTTCGCAGAGGCCGCTCGTCGGGTCGGGCCGGAGGCCATCATCGAGATGTGTCCCGGTTGGACCATGCGAGACCTCGTTCGGCATCTCAGTGAGATTCACCTCTGGGCCGCCGCTCACGTCGCCCGACGCACCACGAAGATGTGGGTCGACGACCTCGCTGAGCTCTCGGAATCCTGGCCCGAACTGGCCGTGTTCTGGCCAGAAGACGACGACCTCGTCGACTACTACCTCGCAACGAACGCCAATCTGGTTCGACAACTGCAATCGGCCCCCGCCGACGTGAAAGCGATGACCTTTCTGCCTGCGCCATCGCCGCTCGCGATGTGGGCGAGACGTCAGGCTCACGAGACCTCGATCCATCGATTCGACGCCCAGAATGCGGTCGGTCCGACTGCCGGATTCGAACCCGGCCACGCAGTCGACGGGATCGATGAACTTCTCATGGCGTTCGCCCCTCGTGTCACCAAGTTCCCGATCGAAGACACCAAGACGATGGCCGTCCATGCATCCGATACTGGCGACCGCTGGCGCGTGACTATCAGGCCGGATGGCATCAACACGGACCGTTCCGACGGCCCGGCGGATGTCACGCTCACCGGTCGGGCGGCAGACATGTACCTGGCCGTGTGGAACCGCCACGCCAACGTCGCGTTCGACGTGGTCGGCGATCTGAGTCTCCTCGAAGCCTGGCGAAGCAACCATCGGGTCAGGTGGAGCTAGCCACTCGATTTCATCTGCGCCATCCATCGACTCACCGAAGTCTGAACAAAGCCGTCCAATCTTTACAGCGCCGTATGACGCGAAGGAGACAGTCAGAATGAAGTCCAATATCAAAGACCTCCCGATCGCCGCCGAAGCTCTCGGAGAAATGATTCGCGGTAAGGAATTCGGTGGGATGACAAGCGCCTACATGGAGTATCCGGCCGGCCTCGACCTCCGCCCAATGCTGGAAGGCCTGGAACAGGATCACTGCCAGTGCCCGCACTGGGGGTTCGTCATCGAGGGCAGTGTTCGCGTGTACTACCAAGACGGGACGGAAGAAGTCGTGAACGCGGGTGAGATCTACTACTGGCCCTCCGGGCACACCATCGTCGTCGAGGAAGCCATCAGAATGGTCGAGTTCAGCCCCCACGACCAGATGTCACAGGTGCTCGCCCACGTCGTCGGCAAACTCTGAGACAGGGTCTGGTCAGACACTGAGTTGACCACCATCGCCGGCGCTTGTCGTTCCTGAGCCGGGAGAGATCTTTCACACGGCCGACCCGATTGGTTCTACGCTCATCGGCATGCCGCAGGGGGATGGAACAACCAAGTTCCGTGGCCGGTCCAGGAATAGTGCCGTCGGAGTGGTGGCGCTTGTGATCGGACTCGCCCTGCCCGCCGGGGCATCAACCGACTCGGCAGTTCCATGGACATCGTTTTCGGAGTCGACCTCCTGCGGACGCCCCTACGTCGGCACACCGATCATGTCGAAGATCGGCTCGCTGTCCGACTCCGAGCGCATCCTCGGACCGCTCGGCCGCTACTTGGGACGGACGGTGGGGGAGGTGAGGGCATCCCTGGTGGACTGGGTGGTCCCCATGAGCGGGGGTTTGCGGGCGCGGGTCCACCGGGCGGCGCTGCCGGCGTTCGAACAGGTCACGATCAATCTGGCGGCGGCGGCTGGCCAGGGCTTGTGGTACTCCGTCTCCGACGCATATGCCTTCACGCCGCGCACGATCGGCGGGAGCCACCAGTTGAGCCGACACGCCCTTGGGATCGCCATCGACATCAACACGGCTCACAATCCGTACTCGTCGTCAACTCTGATCACCGACATGCCGGAGTGGTACGTCCAGGCATGGCGGGACGCCGGATTCTGCTGGGGGGGCGACTGGATATTCTCCAAGGACGCCATGCATTTCGCCTGGATGGGTCCCGCTCCGGGGTCAGGCGGGCTGCCCGGTCTCGCTCCGCTGGGTGTCCAGGCACCGTATGCCGCCACCGACACGTATCCCACCGGCTGGGCCGCGTATGCCGCTTCCGGACAGATGGCAATCGCGGATATGACGGCCACCGGCGCCGCCGACCTGGTGCGGTTCCGCGATCACCCCAAGGGACTCGTCGTGGAGGCCCTGTCCGCTCGCTCGGCGTTTGGGCGGTGTTCGCTGTCGCGATGGATGGTGCAAGGCATGGCGGTCGCGGACGGGCTGCTCGCCCTGGGCGATGTCGACGGCGACTCGCGGGTCGATCTGGTGTCGGTTTCACCTACCGGACGTGCCGTCGTCGTCCGGCGTCCGTTGGCGTTCGGGACGCCGGTGATCTCTGACGTTCCTGTCCCCGCCGGGCTGCGATCGGTCTTGGTGGCCGACCACGACGGCGATCGGAGGGGCGATCTATTTCTCGTGGGGGAGAGCGGGGCGGTGACGATTCTGGCAGGACCCGAATTCACCTCGGTGCTTGCTACGGCGAACCTGCCAGTGCCGTTCGACTGGGTGGCGGCAGGCGACCGTGACGGCGACGGTCACATGGAGTTGTTCACCGTCGACACCTCAGGGGTCGTCTCGGTCCTGGAGGATGGTTCCGATGGGAGCTTCGTCGTGATCGAACAGGCATCGATCAATGTGCAGGGGGCGGTGGCGGTCGAAGCCACCGACCTCGACGGTGATCAGCGCGCCGACCTCGCAGTGCTCACCGGCGACGGCAGCCTGCGGGTCTGGGTCGGAAACAGCACGACCGGACGCACGACGTCGGCGTGGTGGGTCAACCCCGGATATGACTGCCCCAATTATCCGGTACCACTCGAATATCAGGGGGTGTTCTACGACGACGACCCGACCCTCTACGAGGACGTGATCGAGCGGATCGCGGCGGCTGGCATCACCACCGGATGCAATCCCCCGTTCTCCGACGCCTACTGCCCGGGGCGTCCAGTGACCCGGGGGCAGATGGCTTCCTTCCTCGGACGAGCCTTCGCACTGCCGGCCGCAGCCGACGATCCATTCTGGGACGACGACGGCTCTCAGCATGAGCCAGACATCGCCCGTATCGCTGCCGCCGGCATCACCTTCGGCTGTGCTGCCGGGCAGTTCTGCCCGGACGCGCGGATCACCAGGGGGGAGATGGCGGCGTTCCTGGTGCGGGCTGGTTCCCTTCCGGCGGCGGACAGTGTCGATGCGTTCTCCGACGACGATGGCAGTCCGTTCGAGGCCGACATCAACGCGCTGGCGGCGGCCGGGGTCACCGAGGGCTGTGCCCCGGATCGGTTCTGTCCCCACGGCGCGGTGACCCGGGCCGAGATGGCGGCGTTCCTCGTTCGCCTCCTCGACCTGTGAGGAGACCGGCGCGCTTGGTGCCTACTCCGCGTCGAGTGGTTGGCCGGGACTCGGTACTGCAATTTCGTCGAGTGCCAGGGTGCCTTCCACGAGCTGCATCGCGACTTCTGTGAGGTGACGCTGGGACGAGCGGGCGTGGCTTCGCAGCATGCTGAACGCCTGGTCCATGTCGACGTGGGACCGCTCCGCCAGCATTCCCTTGGCCTGCTCGATTGCCACCCGGCTGTCGAGGGCGTGTTGCAGCTGGCCCGCTCTCAGGTCGGACTGGCGGATCATCTGGTCATGGAGGATGGCGATACTCGCAACGTCCGCCAGAGACTGAGCGAGATGGGCGGCCGGTTCGGCGATGTCACGGTGCTCCACCGAGAAGAGATTCATTGCGCCGATCACCGTCGTCCGCATGCGCAGCGGAAAGGCGTGCACCGATTCGAAACCGGCTCTCACCGCCTCCGGAGCGAAGCGTGGCCATCGATCGTATGCGTTGGCCAGGTCCTCATGCACGACGGGCTCGCCTGTCGAGAAAGCCTCGAGGCACGGCCCCTCGTCGTTCTGAAGCTGGAACAACTCCAAGAGGTGCGCTCGTTCACTCGACGCTGCCATGACGCGCAGCTTGGCGTTCTCGTCAGCGAGGAGGATCCCGCACGCACTCGCCAGATCGAGCTCGACACAGCCGACCGCGAGGCCCGTCAACATGTCGATCAGGTCGAAGTCGTCGACCAGGGAGTCCACAATGCCGACGAAGGTGTCTGCAATCAGATCTTCGCGCGCCATGGTTTTCTCCTCTCTGCTGCTCGATTTCATTCTACCCGCCGTTCCACGGAATCGGACCGTCGTCGATGAGTCGCAGACGCCGTTCGACGATGTCACGGGCGACATCGACCACGGAACAGTTGGCGGCATAGGCGTGTGCCCTCAGCCGCGCCTCGGCGTCGATGACATTCACTCCGAGTTGCACGGCGACCATTCCTGAAGCCTGATGGACTTCGGCGCGGTGGCTGGTCACATCGTCCAGGTCGGCTGCGAGCGGGTCTGTTTCGTGGCGGGATTGGGTGTCCAGGATCGATCGGACCAGTTCGCTCGTCACCACGATGCCGTCCGCTCGTTGATCGGGGGTCAGGTCCCCTGCCACTTCGCAGTAGAGGGTCAACACTCCGATGCATTTCGCTCCCGCGCTCAAGGGCAAGGCGAAGACCCCACGGGCACCGAGTTCCAGGGCGCCGGCGGTGAAGATTGGCCATCGGGCGGGAATGACGTGTTCAAGATCCGGTTCGAGGACCGTCTGGTGCCGCGCAAATGCGTCAAGGCTCGGTCCTTCCCCCAGCGAGTACTGCATATCGTCGAGAGCGAGCGAGCGATCGTCGGAGTGACACAACGGGTTGTTGTGGTGGGAGCCCATCAGGGTGACGCCGGCTGAGGGGATCCCCAAGACGTCGGCGCTGGCAGAGCAAAGCGTGCCATGGGCGCGCCGATGCCGGTCGAACACGGCAGCCACCCGCGTAACGCGGGCGTCATCGGTCATGCGTGGCGCCGCCATCGGGCGAGTGGAGATGGGGCTCCGGCAGCGACCGACATCAGGTGATCCGTCGATCTGCTGGCCGCATTCGGGTCTGAGAAGTGCCCGGAGCGGGTCGCTCGTTGCGTGGTGTTCCCAAAAAATGGGAGCAATCGCGGGAGCGTGTGATGAGTCGACACCAGGGCGTCGATCGCATCGGCAGATTGAGGTCGTGCGAAGTAGAAGCCCTGGCTCAAGTCGCATTCGAGCTCCGCCACCTCCGCGCGCTGTCCGGCGGTTTCGACACCTTCTGCGACCACTTTCATTCCCAGGCCGTGCGCCAAGCCAACAACTGCCCCCACGATCAAGCGGCTTGCGAGGTTGTCTTTGAGATCGGTCACGAACTGTCGATCGATTTTGACGGTGTCGACTGGGAACTGCGTGAGGCGACTGAGTGAGGAGTTTCCGGTCCCGAAGCCGTCCATGGCGATCTTGACGCCAAGCCGCTTCAAGGCCCACAGGACCGAGAGGGCTCGCTCCTCGTCGTTCAGGAGCACCGTCTCTGTGAGTTCGAGCGTGACATCGCCGGGGTCGATTCCGGTGTCGCGCAGCACGGAGGCGACGGAGGCGACGAAACCGGTCGCCATGACTTGACGGGCCGAGACGTTGACGGAGACCCCGAACTCCGGGACGAGTCCCACTTCTTGCCAACGGAGGCCGGCAATGCACGCCTCTTCAAGCAGCCACCGTCCGATCTCAATGATCGCGCCGGACTGCTCAGCCAACGGGATCAGGACCGCCGGATCCACGGAGCCAAAGGCGGGATGCACCCAACGGAGAAGCGCCTCGGCGGCGACCGGTCTGCCGGTGCTGGTCTGAACGATCGGCTGGAAGTGCACCCCAAGCTCGTTGCGTCGGAGGGCGCCTCTGAGGTCGCGATTCAAACGCGCCTGGTGTTTGAGGTTGCGATGCTCACGCAGATCGGTCACGGCATGGCATCCGCCGCCGGTCTGCTTGGCGAGGGACATCGCGGCATCGGCTTCCTCCAGCACGCGCACCGGCACGTCGGCTCCGAGCCCGGAGAACGCGATACCGACCCTGGCGGTCATTGCGACGTCCGACTCGGAGAGGACGAACGGCTGAGCGAGAGTCGCTTCGATCCGGGCTGCGAGCGGTTCGACCGAAGAGGCGTCGTCGAGGTCCTCACAGAGGATCACGAACCTGTCAGCCGAGAGGCGGGTGATCGTGTCGCCAGGGCGCACCACACCGCCGAGCCGTTCGGCCACGGCCACCAGCAGTTCGTCGCCAACGTGGTGTCCGAGGGCATCGTTCGCCGCTTTGAACTGGTCCAGATCTGCGAAGAACACCGCCACCAGCTTCTCAGAGCGGCGGGCGCGCAGCATGGCGTGATCGAGACGCTGCACGAACAGCGTGCGATTGGGAAGTCCGGTGAGGGGGTCGTGGAGAGAGTTGTCGTGAGATCGTCGCGAGGAAGCCTCGAGGCCAGCCCGCGCCTCGGCGTTGAGAAGGTAGGCGGTGGTCACGTCAGCCAGCGTCTGGGCCGTTTCCATCGCTTCGGCGTCCATCGGACCGGCGGTTTCCCGATAGAGATCGAGGGCGCCCAGTCGGTGGTTCTCGTTTTGCAGTGGAAAGCTGAACACCGCCTTCAAACCCTCTTCAACCGCCCGTCGGGAGAATTCGGGGAACCGGTCGTCTGACCGCAGGTCCGGCACCGTGACGGTCTGAGCCGTGCGATGAGCCACAAGACACGGGCCTTCTCCCAGCTCGGTCTGCAGCTTCACAAAACGCAAGGCGGACTCATCGGAGGCGGCGACGTGACGGGGTTCGTCCGAGGCGGAGATGAGGGTGACGCCGGCCGACCCGATGGGCAGCACGTCGGCGATGCGAACAACGAGATGATCGAGGATTCCTTGAATGGGAAAGTCGGTCAAGAGCGTTCGGGCGAACTCACTGAGGAGATCGGACAGTCGCCTTTCGGTCGCCACTAAGAGAACTCTGGCTGTCCGAAGACGACCATGCCCTGTAGATCCCGCAGTTCGAGAAGGCGATGGACGCCTTGAGTGGGGTTGGCGATGATCATCTCACTGATGGGAACTTGGTGGTTGGCGGGCGCGAGGAGTGCCCGGAGACCGGCGGAGTCGATGAAGCTGAGAGCGGCCAGTTCGTAGCGAATGGTTCGGTACCTGCCCTGTACAGAACGCTGGACTTCTCCGAGATGGTCGACGGTGGCGATGTCGAGTTCGCCGGCGATGGTGATCGTGAGCACGTCGCCATCGAGTGTCGATGTCGCGACGAACGGCACCGGGAGGGCGAGGGACTCGGGGGAGAGTGGGGTCTGCGTTGACAACTTCGGGGCCTTTCCACTCGAGGGATCGGCCGCCGGGGTCTCGGGCAGCAACTGCGCATCAAAAGTGGCAGCAAGGATCAGTATAGGCGGCCTGGCTGGGTTGGTGTAGCCCGAGTGACACAGCGGCACTCTCGGCTTCAGGTTCATGTCCGGTCGATCGATGCGCGCAGGCGGGGTCCGTGTACCGGATGGAAAGACGGGTTCGTTTCGACCGTCCGCACGAAGAACGGCTGAGGATCTTCTCCGACTGCTTCTGCGTCACACCGCGCCGAGATGGTGAGCTTCATCGCGAGGTCGTCGAGGGATCAGTAGGAGGATCGCCTCGCCACTCTCTGAGGATGGGTAGGACGGGCCTCGTATTGCGACATCCTGGTAGTACACTGACAATAAGGATCGGACCCGTGCCACCACTTTGGTAGCCCCATACTCCCGACCCAAGGAAGAGGTCCCCTATGTTCTTCGTGGGTACCGCTATCGCTGCAGTTGTCTGTTTCGGATTGTTCATGACCATCCGCGGTCGCACTGCCACCACCCAAACCTCGACTCACCGGAGATTTGCCGCCGCTACCGCGTTCGCGCTGATGGCTTCGTCACTTCTCATGATCACAAGCGTCGCCAGCGCGGTCATCGTGCCGACTGTCAACCTCGGAACCGCAGACGATTTCTCCGTGTTGGGCGGATCGGCTGTCACCAACACCGGAAGCTCCACCCTTGAAGGAGCTGTCGGGGTGTCACCTGGCACTTCGATCACAGGATTTCCACCCGGCGTGGCTGGATCGACCGCGACTGCGACGGTTGCAGCTCAGGGACAGACGGACTCCACCGCGGCATATCTCGACGCAAAGAATCGTACTGGCGCCGTCGTGACCGCTGCCGATCTCGGGGGTGTGACCCTCATCGGAGGCGTCTACTCAGCATCGGCAAAGGGTCCACTGTCACTGACCGGGACTCTCACCCTCGATGGGGAAGGCAATCCGAACTCGGTGTGGATCTTCCAGACCGATTCGACTTTGACGACCGCCTCGGGAAGCATTGTTTCGCTGATCAACGGTGCCCAACCTTGCAACGTGTTCTGGCAGGTGGGCAGTTCGGCCACGATCGGGACGAGTACGGACTTCGTCGGGAACATCCTCGCGCTGGCTGCGATCACCGTGACCACCGGGGCAGATGTGCAGGGTCGTGCGCTTGCCCAAAACGAAGCGGTGACACTCGACACGAACGACTTCACCCAGCCGCTGTGTGACCTGTCCGTCGCCACGACGACCACGACCACGACGACCACCATCGCGAGCACCACAACCACCGCCGCGGTTGGTGGGACGACCACCACGACTGTGGGCGATGGAACGACGCCGACCCAACTCCCGTTCACCGGTGCGTCCACGAACGCTCTGGTTGTCCTGGCAGTCGCAGCCATGACTGTGGGTACGACGATCGTGTGGGTGGATCGCAGACAGCGGCCCTGATACGTCGACAGTCGCCCTCCACGAACCTGGTTTTGGTCGAGCCAGCGCGTCAAAAATGAAGCGTTTGGAGGGGTAAAACCGTCTCCGAAGCGGGTGGGGCATTCAAAGTTTCGTGACAACCGGAGCGGCGTCGACCACTATGGACCGCCCCCTCAGGAGGAGTCAGATGCTTGCTGCAGTCGTTGTCTATATCGGAATCGGCTTGGTGATTGGTGCGGTGGCGCGGTTGCAACAGGCCGAGTCCTCGCTTGCCGGGGTCCTCGGCTCGGGTGGGGTTGGCGGCGCCATCGGAGGGATCTTCGCCAACATCGTGTCCTCCGGCAGCATCACCCTCGACGGCATAGGGGTGGCCGGTAGTGCCATTCTCGGCATTGTCGCGGTCTTGGTCGTGCGAATCGCCGACCGCAAGGAGGCGGCTGAGGAGGATTCGCCAACATCCGACGGCTGAGGCCGTCCCAGGGGCCGACCGCCCCTGGCTACTCCCCCGTTTTTGGTCGACCCAGCGCGTCAAAAATGTAGCGTTTGGAGGGGTAAAACCGTCAGCGCTGGCCGGATTGGATCTTCAGGTCAGAAGGCTCGAACGATGTTTGGCGATTGCGACGAGTGGGTACGACTCTCGGCACGACAACGAAAGGCGCACCCATGTACATCGGAATTGGCGGAATCATCCTCATCATCCTTCTCCTGATATTCGTCTTCTGACGCAGGACCGACGGGCGAACGGCAAAGCAGGCGACCGCGAAAGCCTGTGAGCCGCTCGCCCGGCCAGGTTTTGGTCGACCCAGCGCGTCAAAAATGAAGCGTTTGGAGGGGTAAAACCCTCAGGTTTGGGCGCAGTGGGCGAGGCTCTCGCTGATCAGCGCGAGGAGTTCTTCGCCACCGCCGTGGCCTGCCTTGCCCATCACGTGGTGTTTGCTGGTCTCCCATCGTCCGGCCAGTCGCCAGGCTGTCTCCAGCGGGCTGGAGACGTCATACCGGCCGTGGATCAATGAGCCGGGGATCCCATTCAGGATAGCGGCGTCTCTGATGAGTTGGTCATCCTCGAGGAAGGCGGTGTGCCGCCAATAGTGAGTGACCAGTCGGGCGAAGCGCAGGCGGAATCCGGCGTCG
>JBBDQP010000004.1:0-2255 GCA_040905965.1 Acidimicrobiia bacterium | reverse complement strand
CGTGATTCTCGCCGACGTCAGCATCCGGGCATTGGTCGACTCGGGTCGACTCGTCATCGACCCGTACGATCCGGACCTCGTCCAGCCGGCATCCGTCGACGTGCGGCTCGGCACCGAGTTCCGGGTGATGCGCAACACCTACGCCACCCACATCGACCCGTTCGAACCGCTCGACGACCTCATGGAGAGGGTCGAGGTCGGCGCAGACGAACAGTTCGTGCTCCATCCCAACGAGTTCGCGCTCGCCCACACCGCCGAGACCTTCGTCTTTCCCGACGACGTGGTCGGGGTCGTCAACGGAAAGTCGAGCCTCGGTCGTCTCGGACTGTTGATCCACGCCACCGCCGGGTACGTCGACCCATGCTTCGCCGGGTCGGTCGTACTGGAACTCTCCAACGTCTCGACGCTGCCCATCATCCTCCGGCCGCAGATGAAGGTGGCCCAGATCGTGTTCCAGAAGATGGACACTGCGGCGGAGCGTCCCTACGGACATCCCGACCTCGGTTCGAAGTATCAGGGCCAGTCCGGCGCCCAGACGTCCAAGTACAACCTCAACCGCTGAAGATTCCGCTCAAGCCTGTCGGCGCACCCGCCGATAGAAGGGGACCAACCCAGTCCCCTGCAACTCTCTCCCCCTCGGAGTCCCTTCCTCCGGTTCTCCTCGCAGGTGGACTCAGAACGAGCGGCCGCAAGGCCGCTCGTTCGCGTCGCCGAAGCGAACGGTCAGGCCTAATCCCGACCCAGGTCGGAGAACCGGGTGAACTCGGGCATGAACGTCATCTCGACGATGCCAGTCGAACCTGCCCTGTGCTTGGCGATGGCCACCTCGGCGATACCCCGCTTCTCGGACTGCTCGTCGTAGTACTCGTCTCGATAGATGAAGATCACCACGTCGGCGTCCTGCTCCAACGATCCCGACTCACGAAGGTCGCCCAGACGGGGACGCTTGTCCTCTCTGGATTCCAAGTTCCTGTTCAACTGACTCACCGCGATGATCGGAACCTCCAGCTCGCGTGCGAGGTTCTTGAGCGAACGCGAGATTTCGGCGATCTCCTGCTGGCGGTTCTCACGGGCCGACCCCTGCATGAGCTGCATGTAGTCGACGACGATCAGGGAGAGGCCGTGCTGACGCTTCAGGCGGCGACACTTCGCCCGGATATCGGTCACGGTCACGACCGGTGAGTCGTCGACGAAGATCGGAGCGTCGTACAGCCGCCCCGCCGCGTCCGTCAACCGGGGCCAGGCGGCGTCGCCGATCTTTCCGGTCCGCAGCTTCATCGAGTCGATTCGCGCCAGCGAACACAGCATCCGCTGGGCGACCTCCTCCTTCGCCATCTCGAGGGAAAACATGGCGACGGCCCCGCCTTCCATCGCCACGTTCATCGCGATGTTGGCCGTGAGCGCCGACTTCCCCATGGCGGGTCGGGCGGCGATGATGACCAGGTTGGCGGGATGCAGGCCGGTCAACTTGCGATCCAGATCGCGGAATCCCGTGGACAGCCCGGTCACCTCGCTTCCGGCCGACTCCAGCATCTCGAGTTCTTCGAGGATCGGGTTGAAGAGCCCGCCCAATTGGGCCATGCCGTCGCCGACCTTGCGACCCGCCACCGCCAGCACGGTCTGTTCCGCCCGATCGAGAACCATCGCAATCTCGTCGTCGAGCTTGAACGACAGATCGTGGAGGACCGAACCGGCCCGCAGAAGGTGGCGACGCTGGGAATGCTCTTCGACGATGCCGGCGTAGTACTCGATGTTGGCGGCGCTGGGGACGATGTCGAGCAAACGGGTGACGTACGCCACCCCGCCGACACGATCCAACTCGCTCGCCTTGCGCAGCTCTTCGGTGACGGTGATCGCGTCGATCGGCCGGTTGGCGTTGTAGAGGCTGGTGATGGCTTGGAAGATGGCCTGGTGGGCCGGGAGGTAGAAGTCGTCAGCGTCGAGCTTGTCCATCACCTCGTTTGCCGACTCGGACGACAAGAGGATCGAACCGAGCACCGACTCTTCGGACTCGACCGAATGCGGCGGAACGCGTCCTGACGTGATGTGTTCACTTCGACGGTCGGAAACCGTTGTCATCTCTTCCTTCGCTCGCAGGGGCGTCGCCCTGCAGTCTTATCGGACCGGTGTGACAGAAACCCCGAACCTACCGAGGCGGCACCCAGCGCGAAAACCCACCTGCCGATGGCTTTTCGCGGGCGGCGAGAACGCGAAAACGGCGCCTCGGAAGGCGCCGTTTCGCTCTTTCCGTGGGC
>JBBDQP010000003.1:39685-65275 GCA_040905965.1 Acidimicrobiia bacterium | reverse complement strand
CGCCTGATCGAGCAGAGCAGTGATCGATCCGGCGTTGACATCCGCACCGAAGCCGCCCGACAACTTGGGCCACAGGAAGGCGAGGAAGCTGAGGCTCAACATGCCCGCATACGCGCCGAACACCGATCCGAGGGCACGGTTGAAGAACTGACGACGGGTGACGCCGGCTTCTTCGGGACTCGCCTCGACCAGCCGGCGCTCGGTGGCGACGGCGACAGCGACCGGAGCGGTCTCGAGTTCTGGTTCGTCCTCGGGCTCGGCCATCTCGATCCCGCCAACCGACGGCGAAGGTTCGTCGATCTCCGCCACCGGAACCGGCGGCAGGTCGAGTCCCGTCATGCGATCTGCGGCTCGCGTCTCCGCTGAAACCTTCCCTCGCCAATCCCCGCCCGATCGGCGCCAGGCGATGGCGAAGGCCGCCACGGCCGCCGCCACCGCGACAACCGCGACACCGATGAGAAGGAGGTTCTCGGGACTCATTCGAAATGCACCCAGTCCTTGAGGTCATCGAAGAACACGCCGTCGCGCCATGGGTAGGCGAAGTTGAAACCCTGCCCCCGGAAGAGCACGCCGATGATCGTCAACACTGCTGATCCGGTGAGGAAGATCGTGTAGAGCATGATGGCGAACTTGCGGTCCGATGGCTTGTTGGAAGGATTCTTGTCGACGTAGGGGATCATCATGAATCCCACCAGACCGACGATGGTCGGCACCGTCACGCCGGCGATCTGGGGGTCGAAGTACGACAACAACTCCTGCAGTCCGAGGAAGTACCACGGGGCCTTCGACGGGTTCGGGGTGGCGTTGAAGTTGGCCGGTTCCAGCAGTGGTGCCTGCAGGATGACCGAAAGGATCAGCAGGAATGCGGTCATCGCCATCAGGGCGGTGAACTCGGCGATGACGAGGTGCGGCCAGGTGTTGACCTTGTCCTGTGGTTCCGCCTTGACGTTCTGGATCGCTCGCGCCTTGACGACCGTCAGCAGGCGTTGGGTGCGCACCCCCTCCGGCACGTTGACCGGTGGGGTGACCGGACGGGCGCTCACCACGGCAGCCTGACGAGCGCCGTTGCCAGACGACCCGTTGGCATCAGGAGCAGTTGGTTCTTCGGGTGCGGTGGCGACAGCGGCCGGCGTCTCCTCCGCCTCAGCAGCGGGAGTGGCCTCCTCGGCAGGGCCCTCTTCTGCAGAAACCTCGGCCTCGGCATCAGGGGCATCGTCGGCAGAGGCTGGGGCGTCCGGCTCTTCGGAAACGGTCGGTTCGGCGGCCTCCGGCTCATCGACCGCGGGCGCCTCGTCGGCTGCGTCGGCTGCCTGCTCCTCGTCGGCTCCCGGCTCCTCGTCGGCAGGGGCTTCAGGCTCAGGTTCCGGTTGGGAGGCCGGAGCGGCAGGTGGCGGCGTCGGAGGGGCCTCGCCCTTCATCTCGGCGAGCACCTGCTCGACGGGCACGCCGAGCGCCTTGGCTTTCGCCTCCGCTGATCGACGGAGGAGGCTCTCTGGGATGTCAGCCATTGCAAACCCCTCTCACAGCGGTCCCGAGATCCCGCCGTCTTTGCGCACCCGCCAGAAGTGCACGGCCATGAAGATCACGATGATGAATGGAAGGAAGAGTACGTGGAGCACATACCACCGGAGCAGCGTCCCAGCGGTCACTTCCACGCCGGCGAGGAGTCCGAACTTGACCTGGTCGCCGACGACAGGAACGAACCCGGCCATGTTGGTGCCGACCGTGACCGCCCACAGCGCCAGTTGGTCCCACGGGAGCAGATAGCCGGTGAAGGAGAGCAGCAGCGTGAGAAGAAGCAGGATCACGCCGACCACCCAGTTGAACTCACGCGGCGGCTTATAGGCACCGTGATAGAACACGCGGCTCATGTGCAGGAACACCGTGAGCACCATGAGGTGGGCCCCCCACCGGTGCATGTTGCGCACCAGTGTTCCGAATGCGACGTCCGTCGACAGCGCGGCAGTATCGATGTACGCCCGATCTGCGGTGGGGGCGTAATAGAACATCAGGAAGATCCCGGTGATAGTCAGCAGGATGAAGAGGAAGAAGCTGAGCCCGCCGAGGCAGAGGGTGTAGGACAACTTGACCCCGTGCCGCTTCACCTTCACCGGGTGCAGGTGATACAGCACGTTGTTCATGATCACGTAGGAGCGGTTGCGGGGACTGTCGGTGTAGCCCTTCTTGAAGGGTGAACCAGGGCGCAGGACGGACTCCACGAACTGACTCTTGGCGAACTTTTCGCTCGCCTCAGCAGTCTTCTCGCGGACCCTGTCGAGGAGTCCCGTCTTGTCGTTCCCGTTCGCCACTCGTCCTCCTACCAACGCATCCCGTAGGCGTAACCGTTTTTGAAATCCCGTTGCCCCGTGTCCACTTCCCACGGAGCGTCGTTCAGCCCGAGCTCCTGAGCCTGCTCGCTCAGCGAGCCCTCGAACTTACCCAGGCTGATCACGTTCGTCGGACAGCGGTCGATGCACAGGGCGCATCGCGTGCACTCATTCTCGTCGACGACGAAGAACCCAAAGTTCGTCGGATCGTCGCCGGGATTGTTCACGTTGACCGACTCCGTGATGGCATCCATCGACAGGTAGTGGATGCATTTCCACGGACAGATGTCCACGCAGCCCTCGCACAGGATGCACTCGGCCTGGTCGATGTGCAGGAACTGCTTGGGACGGAGCTTGTCCGTGAAGTAGTCGCCTTCGACCAGCGCCAACTGGTAGTCGTCACGGAACGGTGGCGTCTCGTCGACGACGCCGCGAGGCATCAGCGCTCACCCTTCTTGAGGGTGCGTCCGTAAGGGGACTTCGGCGCTTCGGAAACGTTCGAGGGCGGGCGCCCCTCCTTCATCTTCTGCAGCATGATGGCGAAGACGGGAGCGGCGACGAGGAGACCGGTGTTGTAGCCGGCAGAGATGGCGTCCTTGAGCGCCGCGAAACTGATGTCGACGTCGTTGCCGAGAATCAGCCACGAGGGGATCGTCACGGCGACCTTCTGCGGTGACCAGTTGAGATCGGTCTGGGAGAGGTTGAGCCACTCCGACGGCACGATCGCGAACAGGATGACCAATTCCATCCAGGTCAGCGTGGCCGCGATCGACGCCCGGGCCCAGGTCATCGGCTTGTTCAACACCCACAGGAAGAAGCCGCCGAGGACCATCATCTGCGAGGCGCCGAAGGCTGCGAGATAGCCGAGACTCTTTGGGAACCAGCCGCGTGGGATGTCGTTGAAGAAGGCCGGTTCGACGACGAAGGGCACGAACTCGCCGTCAACAAACTCGTTGATCGGCAGTCCGGCGAAGTGGACCCAGACGACCGCCAGGCCCATCAACAGGGTGCCAAGACCCAATAGGGCCGTTCCTGCCTTCAGACGCTGACTGTCGGTGAGTTCCGCGAGTCGGTACATGACCCCTCTGGCTTTCGGGCGATACTGCCGGCATCGACCCTGCGTAAGGCCCGTTTTCTACCACAAAGGGGATACTCCCCGAAGTCGCCTTCGGCTGCCGGCAGCCGACCTGCATGTGGTTATCCTCCCGGCCGTCTCTCAAACGAGGAGTCCCGTGGGGACGGCGATGTCGGCGACAACACAGGTGGGCGCCCAGGACCGGGCTGCGGTCACCCATCT
The DNA here is from genome assembly GCA_040905965.1 of Acidimicrobiia bacterium. GTDB lineage: Bacteria > Actinomycetota > Acidimicrobiia > Spongiisociales > ZC4RG35 > DATHWB01. Next base: position 61,651 of record JBBDQP010000003.1, on the reverse strand, counting down.
GTTGGTGTCGAGTCTTCACCTCGCACTGGGTGCGTTGCTCACCCTTCTCGCTCTTGCCGCGCGAGTCTTTCCCGAGGCGATGACCGGAGTGCTCGGGTTCGGCAGGCTCCAACCGATGGCCCTCACCTCGATCATGATCGGATGGCTGGTCGTCGCCCTGATCGGGGCGTCCTACCACGTGCTGCCCCGCCTCACCGGCACCCGCCTGTGGAACGAGGGTGTTGCCACGCTTGGCGCATGGGCGCTCGGTGGGCTCGCTCTGGCTGGTGTGGTGATCCATGCCGCCGGTCTTGGTGACGGGGGCGGACCGCTCGGCCTCCCGTGGTGGCTCGACCTGGCGATTGCTGCCACGCTCTGCGTTCCCCTCGTAGTGGTGGCCCAGACCATCCGCGGTCGCACCGAGACGGGCGTGTTCCCGACGCTGTGGTTCGTCGTCGGCGGCGTGGCGTCGCTCACCGTCCTCGGCTTCCTCGCCGCCGTCCCCGCCGCGCCCGGACTCCAACTGGCGCTGCAGGAAGTGCTGTTCACGGCCGGGTTCACGACACTGTGGGTGACGACCATCGGGACGGGGGTCGGCTTCTACGTCGCCGTTCGAGCCACGGGAAATCCACTGGCCAACCGACAACTCGCTCGGGCCGGATTCTGGTCGCTGCTCTTCGCCGGCGTGTGGGCGGGACCTGCTCAGATCGCCTTCGCCCCGTTCCCCGACTGGCTCGCCCCGGTCGGCGCATCCCTCACTCTCGCCTTGCCGGTGGCGGCCCTCGCCAATGGTGTCGGCATCGCCCAGACCGTGGGCCGGGACTGGTCAGAAGCGGGCGAACGTCCCGCGCTCGGAGCCCTGGCAGCCGGGTTGATCTTCACGCTCACAGTGGGTTTCGCGACTTCCGCCGCCTCTTTCGAGTCGGCATCTGCGCTGGTCGCATTCACCGCCTTCTGGGACGGAGTCCTCTATCTCGCCCTGTTCGGAGTCGGCGGGATGTTCGTTGCGGCATGGGCGTATCAGACTCTGCCCGCCATGACCGGCAGATCGCTGGCCGATCGCGGCGCGGCGTCCCGGCAGGTCCGGTGGACTCTGTGGTTCGTGGGCGGAACCGGACTCATGCTCATGATCTCCGGGGTGATGGCCGGGGTGGGGATGACCGCAGGTTCGTACTCGGATCTCGGCCCTGACGCCTGGTCCACGATCACCGGACCGTCAGAGATCTTCGCCGGACTCGCAGTCATCACCGGGGCCGGAGCATTCGCATCCCAGGCGCTGTTCGTTCTCAACGTCTATCGGACCCTCACATCGGGGTCGGTCACCGACCAGGAAATCCTCGTGGACCTGCCCGCATGAGCGAGTTCCTCGCCTCCGCCGCAGAAAAGATGGGAGTGCCCGAAGCACTCGTCCGACGCTCCGCCGACGCCCGCGCCAAAGCCAGCGGCGCCAGCACCGACGACATCCTCTCCGCCTGGGCAGGAGGCGAATCCGCCCCCGCCAAAGCAACACCAGAAGCCGAACCCGAAGCCACCGACGACACCACACCGGCACCCGAAGCCGAACCCGAAGCCACCGACGACACCACAGCCACCACACCAGAACCCACCCCCGCCGCCTCCGCACCGGCGGCCACGGCAACGTCGGCGATTCCATCCCGCCCGAGCGCGCCTCCGGTGTTGGTCGGACGGAACGAGCGGTTCGCCGGAACCGTGGCCGGGGCGGTCGCACTCCTGGCGCTCTCACTCCTGGTCGGGTTCTGGGTGGCGTCGACACCGGCAGACTCCAACCTCGCCTACACGAGCGAGTTCGCGTACAGCGCGATCGCCCTCACCGGTCAGGACGTCTACCGCTCCGAAGGATGTGCCGCCTGTCACACCCAGGTCGTCCGACCGATCGTCGCCGACGCCGCCTTGGGAGGTGTGAGCATGTCGGACACCAATCAGGTGATCGGTACCCGGCGCATCGGGCCCGACCTGGCGCACGTCGGATCGCGAGCCGAGACCGACGCTGACCTCTACACCGTGCTGGACGGCGGGGCAGGCCATCCGCCATATCGTGGTCTCAGCCAGGGCGAACTCGACTCGCTCGTTGCCTACCTCCTGGAGTCACGATGAGTGAATTCCTCGCCTCCGCCGCAGAAAAGATGGGAGTGCCCGAAGCACTCGTCCGACGCTCCGCCGACGCCCGCGCCAAAGCCAGCGGCGCCAGCACCGACGACATCCTCTCCGCCTGGGCAGGAGGCGAATCCGCCCCCGCCAAAGCAACACCAGAAGCCGAACCCGAAGCCACCGACGACACCACACCGGCACCCGAAGCCGAACCCGAAGCCACCGACGACACCACAGCCACCACACCAGAACCCACCCCCGCCGCCTCCGCACCGGCGGCCGCCACCTCCACGATCGAACCGCTGCCGGCGCCGACACAGGTGACACCGCAAGAGGCGCTCGACCATCCGGTGGTCATCACGGTGCCGACGATGGGGATCGCCGAACGCACGCTGGCGGCGGTCCCTCGCTGGATTGCCGCTGCCTTCTTCCTCATCCCCGCCTTCGGACTGCTCTACATGGCAGGCAGCGGGTCGGCCGGCGCGGTCTGCGACGACGGCGATGTCCGGCTGCAGATCAACGTGGTGACAGGTGGCCTCGAGAACTGTGACGGAAGCGCCTTCGAAGGGCGCGCCACCGGAGGAGGCGGCACCGCTCAGTTCCTCGCCATCGGCGAGGCCCAATACGCCACGTGTTCCGGATGCCATGGCCCCGATGGGGGCGGCGGAGTCGGCCCGGCGTTCGGGGCGGTGACGGCCGTGTTCACCTCATGTCTCGACCATGTCGAGTGGGTGCGACTCGGCACGAATGGATTCCGCGACGCCGGAATCGACACATACGGCGACCTCGCGAAACCGGTGGGTGGCGGAGGACTCATGCCGGGCTTCGCCGGCCTGACTGACGAACAGTTGGCGTCAGTGGTGGCGTTCGAACGGATCCGCTTTGGCGGGGCCGACCCCGAAACGACGTTCGTCGACTGCGGACTGGTCGAGGCGCCCGAGGGAGAAGAGGCACCTGAGGGAGAGACGACGGACTCCGAAGATGACGCCGTGACCGAAGACGCCGCTCCGGAGGCGGCCCGCGACACCCGTTCCGGCTAACGCCCGCACCTCAGCCGAAGAGACGTCTCCGCATGATGCGAGTCCAGAGCACTGCCGGTCCCACGAGGCCCTCGGCGATCGCCTGCCCGTTCACGAGCACCACCGGGACCTGCAATCCATAGTCGCGCACGAGAGCGTCGTCGGAGTCGATATCGATCGTGTCGACCGAAGCCACCGCCCAGCGGGCGGCGCGACGCACGGTCGGTGCCATGTCATCGCACAGGTGACAACCGGTGCGGACCAGAAATTCGACTGAGAATCGATTCAAGAATGCCAATTCAGCGACCGATCTAAATGTCACGGGCAGTTTTGCTGTCCTGATGCGAAGGCAGATTGGTTGTACCACTTCATGCCAAGGGCACGACCCTCGGTGTGATTGGAGAGCCTCCCAGCCCGCCCCACGGTGGAACCGCTGTCTTCGTTTGACGAAGCCTCCCTTGCCCCGGGAGGCTTCGTCGCGTCGAAGGTGATCCCGGCGCGACGGCTATTTTGGATCTCATGCGTCCGGCCACCGCCATCGTCATCGCCGTACTCCTGCTCGTCCTGATGGCGGTCGGAGGATTCCAGGTGTATTCGATCCTCAACGCGTGAAGATGACTGCCTGACCCTCCGAGAGGCGCAGGGTCTCTGCCGCGCTTCCGCCTCTCACAGCCAAGGCCATGAGACCCGAACCGTCGACATGGAGCAACAGATCGCCCTCGTCGACCTCGCCGTAGACCCCAACCCACGGCACCTCGTACTCGGAGGAACCGACCCTCACCGTCACGGTGGTGTCCGAGCCGATGCCCGCCAGGGTCATCTCTTCGGCTGAGATGTTGGTTTGGGTGTTGCCGAATCGGTCGATCCACCATGCGGTACCGGTGATCTGGCCAGGCTCGGCCTCGGGCAGCGGCAGCAACAGCGGCACCACAGATTCGGGAGACACCTCCGGACCGCACTCCTCGAGAGAGGCTTCGCCCGAAGCCAAGAGGGCAGCCGCCGGTCCGAAGACGTCACGACCGTGAAAGGTCTCGCCGGCGGAGGGAATCCGCATCTCCGGGTTCTCGACGGCGACGATCAGATCCGCCCCGCCCACCATGGCAACGGCTGGGCTGAGAAGACCATTGTCCGGACCGACGAATATTCCTACCGGAGTGTGGGCGGCGATCGCCCGACGAGCGGTCCCGACACCCGGATCGACCACGGCGAGGATCACACCCTCGGGCAGATACTGAATCGCTCGGGTGAGTGCCAGAGCGCCGGCCCTGATGTCACCTCGACGGATCGAATGGGTCACATCGATGACCGAGACTTCAGGAGCGAGACGGGCGATGACGCCGTGGACCACGCCGACGAACTCGTCGTCGCGGCCGAAGTCCGACAGAAAGCTGATGAAGGCTGACACGGCCGCCAGCATACGGACCGGATGTCCGCTTCCAAGCCAGCGGTACGATCACCCGATGTCCGCTCCGCACACTTCCGATGCAATCGTGCGGGCGGCGGCCGCGTCCTCCGCTTTCCTGATCGGGGGGATGGACACCGGCAAGTCCACCCTCGCCGTCGCCATCGCCAGGGAAGCGCTCCGCCGCGGACGCACCGTGGCGCTCGTGGACGCCGACATCGGAAACTCGACGATCGGACCTCCCACCTGCGTCGGTCTGAAGGTGATCCGGTCCGAAGAGGACATCGCCGACAGAACCCACGCCGATCGGCTGCATTTCGTCGGTGGCATCTCGCCCGACCGTCTCGTCTTGCAGCACGTGATCGCCACCACCGCTCTCGCCCAAGCCGGGTCCGAAGCGGCCGATCTGGTGATCGTGGATACGACCGGGACAGTCTCCGGAGTAATCGGACAGACCCTGAAATACCACAAGATCGAGCTGATCAGGCCGGACCTGGTACTCGCCCTGCAACGGGGTGGTGAGTTGGAGCCGGTGATCGGAATGCTGCGCCGGTTCTTCGCCGTTGAGGTCCTGCCGCTCCCGGCAGATCCGGACGTCCCTCCTCGCGCACCCGACGCCCGGGCGATGGCTCGATCTCGGGCATTCGCCGCCGCCTTCGTCGAGCCGCTCGATCGGTGGAGAGTCCGCGAGACGGTGTTCGCTCCCACCCTTCCGATGGGTCTCGACCTGAATCGCCTCGACGGGGTGCTGGTGGGCGTCCAAGACGGCTCTGGCGCATGCCTCGGCCTCGGGCGACTCGAATTCCATGAAGAAGTACTCCGGGTCGTCACGAACGCCGGAGAAGGGATGCAAGGCCTTCGACTCGGCTCGCTCCGGCTCGATCTCGAAACCCTCGAGCTGACGCCGGTCAATCTCCGAGAACTCATTTTCGGGATCTAGCGGTAGTCGGCCGGGACCTCTCCGACACCCGGGCGGGACACTCGGTCACACCGCACTTCCCCGAACGGTTCTCTCGTGTCCCGCCGGGCGTCGACGAGGCGGAACGTATGGGATCAGTGCGACGGACTCAATGGGTTCGTCCGAGACCTTCGTCGGCGCGCGCTGCCCGATGGAGACGCACGAACGGCGGGAACGTCCGCTCGATCAGGTCGTAACACTCTCCCAGCAAGGCGTCCAACGCCTCCGCCGACACCGCCTCGTTGGCGATGCGACCGCGCACCACCACACCACCTTCGGTGTCGAGCGCGAAATGACACCGCCATGCCTCACGATTGCGAACGAGGAGCAGCCGGAACAGCGCCTCGGCGGAGTGCTCGGGGACCGGGCCGAGATACGCCTCGAGACCGACGGTCCGCTGATCCGGCGTCCACCATACGGTGGTCGCATCCCTGACCGACTGGGTCATGCGAACGGCCCACCGCCCGTCGACTGGTTCGGCGTAGACAACGGCTGAATCAGGATCCTCCACCCAACGGTGGATCACGGACTCGAGTAGCTCATTTCTGGCTGACACGGTCCTGGACACCGGCGTACAGCTCGAGGAACCGATTGGCAGTGGACTCCCACGAGAAGCGTTGAGACCAGACGACTGCACCTTCCTTCAGTTGCTTCTCCAACAAGGGGTCGGTCAGCACTTTGAGCGCAGCCGCGGCGTGGTCGGCGGGATCCCAGCCGTCCACCAGGATCCCCGAGAGCCCGTCACACACCACGTCTGCCAGGCCGCCTGTGCGGGCTGCGATCACCGGGAGCGCACAGGACTGCGCTTCGGCGGCGACCAGTCCGAACGACTCGGAACGAGATGGCAGCATCAGCAAATCAGCCGCCCGGTAATGATCGGCGAGATCATCGTGCGGGACCGGTTCACGGAACTCCACGTCCCCGATCGACGCCCCCAGTTTTTTCAGCCGTTCCAACTCATCGGGGCCTTGGGCCCCGCTCGGTCCGCCGACGATGACGAGTGACGCATCAGGCAGCGTCTCCTTAACGATGGCGAACGCCTCGAGCACGACATCGACGCCTTTGAGGGGTTGGATGCGTCCGGCGTAGAGAAGCACTGGGGGCTTCCCGAAACCCACCCGAGACCTGGCAAGATCGCGGTCACCGGGGGAGAAGACGGAGTGGTCGACACCGGGAGGTGAAGTGCACAATCTGCCTGGATCTGCCCCGTAATGGTCGAGGAGGTCTCTCGCTTCGTGCGGGGTGGATGCGACGACACACTCCGAGTTGTCAATGACCTCGGCCTCAGCGGCGATTCGCAGGAGGCTCTCGGGAGGCTCGTCGTCGCGCTTGTGGAGGTCTTTGACCCGACCGAGCGTGTGGAAGCTGTTGGCGAGCGGCACGCCGAGCCTCCGCTTGATGAGGAGCCCTGCCCATCCGCTCAGCCAATAGTGGCTGTGGATGATGTCGGGGACCGTCCCCTCCGACTCGACGTTGGCGATGACCGCCTCTGCAAACTCCGTCACGTAGATCGCCATCGGCCGAATCGCCATCGGCTCCGGCGGACCCGCATCGACGTGGATGACCCGGTAGCCGTCGGTGACGCTCACCGTGTCCGGCTGTTCGGGTGAAGTGCGACGTGTGTACACGTCGACTGCGACCCCGCGTCCCACCATCGTCCGCGCCAGGCCGTCGATGTAGACGTTCATGCCCCCGGCGTCACCCGTGCCCGGCTGAAGCAGCGGCGACGTGTGCATCGACAAGTAGGCGACGTGGGAGATCACTTGACGGCCACGACCTCGAACAGGGGCCGGGCGACCGCGCCCAGACGGAACTTGTAGACCTCGTCGCCCTTGAGAAAATCGAAGCGGGCGAGGCCCTCCCGACAGGCCTGTTCGATCATCGAACCGACGATCGCGACGCCGGGAGACGCATCGCTCAGGCCCCTGTCGTAGGAGCTGTTGTAGAGGTACACCCCTTCGTCGTCGACGTAGGAGAAAAGGCAGGCGGTGGCGGTATCGTCCGAGTCGGGAGACCTGAGGACGTCGAGCCGCCACCCTGGCTGGCCGATGAGGGTGCGGAAAAAGTCCTCGCGTACGGGCGTCATGAACGACCCCTTCTCGCCGTCAGACAGGCGATGGAGACGGAAGAACTCTTCGAGCGCCCAACCCTCGTCGGTGTGTACTTCGTGGATGAGTTCACCGACGGCATCGACGTACCGCCGTTGCTTGCGACGCACTTCGTGACGCTGCTTCTTGCCGATCGCGGCCAGGTACTCGTCGTACCCAGAGGAGATGTCCACCACTGCGGCGACCGTGTGCTCGGTTGCCGAGGCCTCGACCCCGGTGGCGGCGAACGCGTCGGCGATCTCGGTTGCGGCGTCCCCTGGGAGGGAGTCGAAGCGGAAGCGGGTCCCGGGGTCTGCGGCGTCGACCAGGAAGGCGACAGCCGACTTCACTTCGGAACCCAGCGGACAGTGGTAATCGGTGAGGTCGGAGTCTCCGGCAAGCCGGATCTCACCGTCGGTCTCGACGACGATGATGGCAGACGAGTCGTTCGTGACAGTGGTTGGCGTTTCGCCCGTGAGGGCGGTCACGGCGCTCAGAAAGGGCGCACGCGCGAACGGCCCCGTGGCCGGTGCGCGGGGACGCAAACTCTCGATGCTGACTGGGATGCCGTTGATCTGGTTCATGACGTTTCGAATTCGAAGACGGGACGGACGCTACCGACGACCTCTCCGCCACCGCGAACCGGACGAAGGAGTCGAGCCGAGAACGGCGTGCGCTCGTTGATCCAGCCGAGCCGGGAAAGTGCGTGGTGGGCAGCCACAGCCACAGCCCGCTCAGAACCGTCCCAACACCGCACGACGAGCGCTCCCCTACCTGCAGCGGCTACTGCCAACAAGCCTTCGGCGCCCCGCTTGGCGACCGCATCGAGTCCAACGGCGATTTCGGTGTCGGCATTCCCGGAGCCGGACACGAGCGCGGGGAATCTGTGCATGGCCGTACGGACTCGCGCGAACGGAACAGTGTTCAGATGGTTGAACGCAGTCGCCAGCGTCCGGGCGCTCACCCGACTGACCGGCACCCCGCACCCGTCGATCCCGACGCGATCGTCCACGAGGGCACCGACGTCCCGCATCCGCTCCAATATCGCGACCTGGAGAGGATGGCTCGAGTCGAAATACGTCTCGGTGTCCCAGCCCTGAACGACACAGGCACGCAACATGGCAGCGTGCTTGCCCGAACAGTTGTGGAACACGCGGCGGTCGTCGACCGAGCCTCGGGCGGCCTCGAGACGGTCGGCCGATGCCGACATGGGCCGAGCAGTGGGACAGCGAAGATTCGACTCGTCGAGTCCGCCGTCGGAGAGGATCTTGCGCACGATGGCGACATGGGTCGGCGTGCCTTCGTGGGACGCACAGGCGACGGCCAGATGCTCGGGCGGGAGGTCGGCACCGAGTTCCACCGCCGCCGCAGCCTGGAACGGCTTGGCAGACGATCGCACGTAAAAGGGCCGATCGATGTCACCGAAACGTGCGATCAGTTCACCGTCGGGATCGACGGCCGCCACACATCCGTGGTGGAAGGCCTCGTCGAGACCCGATCGCTCGACGACTGCGATCATGGCGTTCAGGGCGAAACCGACTCCGCGGTGCCTGAGCGGTACCGCTCGGCAATTTGCGTGGAAAGCAGGTCGGCGACTTGCTGCACCCGGTGTCGCTTATCCGAGATCTCACTCTCGATGGCCTGGACCGCCTCGAGCGCGGAAGCGAGGCCCTCGTCGTCAACCGTGTCGAGTTTCACCAGGACGTCGTCGCCGAGCACGGCATCCACCTCGCGGCGCCCGATGTCGGGCAGAGACGGGACGTCGGTATCGAGAATCGTGCGACGCGGATCGTGACCGTCGCCGCCGGACGGATCGGAGAGAATCTCGACAAGTGAGTCGATCAGACTGCGGGACTCCTCGCCGGTGCGTCTCCGCCGCTCGAACCGTAGAAGATCCATCCGGCCGTGCAGAAGCCGCCGGTAGTAGGAGAGTTCCTTTTCGACATCGACCGCCATCTGGCGACGACTGCGCAATTCTTCGATGTCGATTTCGTCAATGTCCTCAAGGAACTCCTCGTCGAGGACCTGGTCCAGTCTGCGTCGAGAGGGCATGTGGTCAGGCTACCGGCACGCGGCTGCGACGGTTGGATACGGGTTCACCGCGCGACCTCCCCGGCCGCCAGGGTGGATCTCGAAGTGGAGGTGGGGGGCGCCGCCTCGGGCGTTGCCGGAGTCTCCGTTGAACCCGATGACATTCCCCGCGCCGACCCGTTGGCCTGACGAGACGTTGAACCCGCTCAGGTGGGCGTAGTAATAGCCGTACCCGTCGTCACCGTTCAACCAAATGCTCCTCCCCCCGAGGCCGCCGCTAGAGAGGGACACGGTTCCGCTCGCAGACGCGATGATCGGGGCGTCCCAACGCTGGAACATGTCGACGCCCTTGTGTGTCCGACCACCGGACCGCGGGAATCCCCACGAGTCGATGAACGACGAACCAGGCATCGGGCAACGGAATCCTTCGATCGCCCCGACACCGTCGCCGGCCCCCCGCTTCCGTGCCAGCTCCTTGGCCCGTGCGGCGGCGATCTCGGCGTTGCGCTTGGAGGTCAATTCCCGGCACTTGCCGCTCAGCTGCGAATACGCTGCCTCGGCCTCTTCGGCGAGCGTTCCGAGGGTCTGGGACACCGCCGCCTGTTCGGCCTCGACGATGCGAAGCTCGGAGTCGAGATCTGCGAGATCGGCCCTGAATCGCTCGAGGTCCGCCCGAGCAGCCAGCATGTCGTCGAGTGAACCCGACTCGCGCCTCGTGGCCGCGGCGAGGAACTCCGATCCGGTGATGAGCTCGTCGACCGAGTCGGCGAACAGCACCAGCTCGGACCCGGATCCGCCCTGCATGTACATCTCGACAGCCAGATCCTGCAGGCGCTGTTCGATCCCGGCGATCTCGGACTCGCGTCGTTCGACCACGCCGGCCAGCCGATCGCGCTCGTAGCGGATGGCCTCGATCTCCTGCAGGGTCCGTTCCCAGGCGAGCGCGGCGTCCTCGAACGCCGACTGACGCTCTTGGTAGACCCCGTACGCCTGTGACGAATCCGCGCACGCTGCATCGACCTCAGCCTTTGTCACAGAGAGCGCGCTCGGCTGCGCGGTCGTACCCGTGAGGACCGCGACAAGAAGGAACGAGAGCCCGCGGAGGAAACTCCGAGTGGACATCGGGAAGATGGTACCCCGGAGAGGCCCGTCTCCGAACTCCGCAGGTACGCTCGAGCCGGTGCAAGCCCTCCTCGCAGTCACAGTGGGTGGCGGTATCGGGTCGGCCCTCCGCTACCTCATCTCAGATCCCCTCAACCAGCGCATGCCCGCCCTCGGTACTGCGGTGGTCAACATCACGGGTTCACTGGCGCTCGGTGTCCTCGTGGGCTGGTACTCCAGTCGAGATGGCGGAGGCACCGTTCGCCTCGCACTCGGAACCGGTCTGCTCGGCGGATTCACGACATTTTCGGCGTGGATGGCCGAATCCGTCGAGGCATTCGACCGGCCGGGCCGCCTCGCGCTGACGGTCATCGCTCCGGTCGTCGGGGGTCTGCTGGCGGCCTGGGCGGGAGTACGACTCGGCCGAGCTGTCTGATCAGCCGGCCAGCCCGAGAACCGGCAGATACAGGGCGCCCGCCAGGATCATTCCGTCGAGGACGGACAGAAGACCCGGTGGTCGCTCGATGAGGATGACCTGACGGGTCCGGAGCAATGACCCGAGACCGCGTCCCGCGACAAGGGCGACGGCTGTGACGAGTCCGACGATCAAAAACGTGACGAGATCCAGATCCCACACGGCGGCCGCCACGAGAGTGGTGACGACCGCGACGAGCGATGACACCGTGAACGGATCTCCGATCGGAAGATGCTGCAGTCGGTCGATCAGGGATGCGGAGACGACAGTGACGGCCATGACAGCCAGATAGACCCCGACGATCCGAGGAGCGGGTGCGACGCCGGTCGCAAGCACGAGAGAGCCGATGGTCATGCACGCGAGGAAGGTGAGCAGGATCGACGGCCCGAGGATCTGGACCATGCGCGACCCGTCACTGGCAACGCCCCAGCCCAGCGGGAAGACCACCGCGGCAAGAAGACCGAGACCCAGCCCGACACCGCCGAGCGTCCACACGCCGACGACTGCGGTGAGCATCGCGAGCAGCGTGGGCATGAGTGGAAAGTCCCGTCCGCGTCCGGTCATGACCTCGACGACGTCGACCACCCAGGCCGTGACAAGACCAACCACCGCCACAGGCCACCAGGACGGATCCGAAGCGAGGTTGGCGAGCACGAGCGCCGCCACGATCGCGATGGGGGCAAGAAGGTCCAGACCAGGGTTGGCGCTCGGGGCATCGAATGCGTGCGACCCGCCTGACACCGGGGGTATGAGGGCCACCTCGTCGTCCGGACCGACCGGATCGACGGGCCGGGCTTCCTCGCCGTTGAGCCACACGCGAGCGTTGGCGAGACCGGCGGTGAACCCGGAACCGAATCGCGCGGAGGCCGCGTCCAAGACGTCGGCGACCGTTTCGCCGTCGATGTCGACATTTCCCGTCCCTGCGAGATCACGCAGCCCGGCGAAGAGCCTCAACCGTGCCATGCCGCCACGGTAGTGCCGAGGCGTCCCGAACCGCGCCCAGCAGCGGTTCGGCTTCGCGGGTTCCCCTGTCGGGACATGGCGTATACGCTCGTGCGTCATGCCTGTCGAATCCCCGATCGTCGCCGTCGAGGTTCCCCTCGTGGGTGACCACCGTCGCAAACACTGGGCCAAGGTCGTCTACGACGTCGACCCGACCAAGTCATCAGGATGGGCCTTCGTCGGCGACTTCATCAACGACGGTGGCATCCAGGACGTCCCGGCGGGGAGCGTGCTGCTGGCGTACGGGGAGACGGGGTCCCGCACCAACCCGCATCCTGAGGTGAAGGTGTACACCGTCAATCCCGACGCCACCATTTCGGTGGAGTTCGAGGCATCCGGACGGGCATGGGCCCGCACGATTCGCGACACGGTGGAGCGTCTGCTCGAAGCCGACCGCCCGGTGCATCTTGAATGGCAACCGGAACTGGCAACGTTCTCGGATCGCGCCCTGGCCGAAGAGCTGAGCCGAAGAGGCTGGACAACCGAACCACCGAAGGAGCCCAGATGAAGGCGATCCGAATCACGACCACCGGCGGACCGGAAGCCCTCGAATGGGTCGACGTCGAGGACCCGGCGACCGGACCGAATCAGGTGCTGGTCGAGGTCGAGGCCGCGGGCCTCAACTTCATCGACACCTACCACCGCAGCGGGCTCTATCCGATGCAGTTCCCTCTCATCCCCGGACAGGAGGGTGCGGGGACGGTCGCGGCAGTCGGAGAGGGAGTCGACGGGACCGCGGTCGGCGACCGGGTGGCATGGGCCATGGGCCTCGGCTCGTACGCGGAGCGGGTCGCACTGGACGCGGCTGGGGTAGTTCCCATCCCGGATGGAGTCCCGCTGAACATCGCTGCTGCGGTGATGCTGCAGGGGATCACCGCCCACTACCTGGTGACCGATACGTTCCCCTTGTCGGACGGCGACCGATGCCTGATCCACGCCGGTGCCGGTGGGGTGGGGCTGCTGGCAATCCAGATGGCGAAGATGAAGGGTGCCGAGGTGTTCACCACCGTCGGCACGGAGGAGAAGGCCGAACTGGCTCGGGGGGCAGGCGCCGACCACGTGATCATGTATCGAGACGTCGACTTCGGGGATGCGGTTGAAGAGATCGCCGGCGAGCATGCCCTCGACGTCGTGTACGACGGGGTCGGCCAGACCGTGTTTGACCGCTCGCTGGAGCTGCTGCGGCCACGGGGGATGATGGTGCAATTCGGCAACGCCTCGGGGGCCGTCGAGCCCGTCGCGCCGTTGCGGCTGGCGCGGGGCGGTTCGCTGTTCTTGACCCGTCCGACGATGGGCAACTACATCGCGACCCGCGAGGAGTTGGTGGGGCGGACGAACGACCTGTTCTCCTGGATCGAAGCGGGCAAGCTCGACGTGCGGATCGGCGACACCTTCCCGATGGAGCGGGCCGACGACGCCCATCGCGCTCTCGAATCCCGCCGAACCACCGGCAAAGTCCTCCTCACCCCCTGACGACGGAGCGAACCCAGGGTTAGATCCGTCGTATAGGACGGATTTTCGCATCGGTTCGTGAAGTCACAGGCGGGACATTCGCTCCAAGGCTTCGTCGAGAACTTCGTCGGCCTTGCAGAAGGCGAAGCGAACCAGCCGCCTGCCCTCGTCCGAAGAGTGATAGAACGCAGACGGCGGGATGGCCGCCACGCCGACCTCGGCGATGAGGTGCTTCACGAAGGCCACGTCGTCACCGATCCCGAACCCGGTGTGATCCGCGAGGACGTAGTAGGCACCCTCCGGCTCCTGCACGCCGAACCCCAACTCGGCCAGACCGGAGACGAGCCGATCCCGCTTGGCGAGGTACATCTCCTGCAACTCGTCGTAGTACGACTGCGGAGCGCGAAGCGCTGCCGCCGACCCCCACTGCATCGGATTCGGCGTGGTGAAGGTCAGGAACTGCTTGGCAGAGCGCACGTTCGCCACCAGCCGATCCGGACCGATCGCCCAGCCGGTCTTCCAGCCGGTCAGCGAAAAAGACTTGCCGATGGATGACAGGGTGAGCGTCCGATCCCACATCCCGGGCAGCGCCGCCATCCGGATGTGGTCGCGGGCGTACGCCATCCGCTCGTACACCTCGTCGGTCACGACGATCGCATCGAACTCGACCGCAAGGTCGGCGATCAGTTGCATCTCTTCGGCGGTGAATACTTTCCCGGTCGGGTTGTGAGGGGTGTTGACCAGGATGGCGGCAGTACGAGACGAGAACGCCGCCCGCAACTCGGCGGGGTCGATCGACCAGTTGGGACTGTGCAAGGTGACGAAGCGAGGCACGGCGCCCGACAGGGCACATCCCACCGGATAGGCGTCGTACGTGGGCTCGAAAAGGATGATCTCGTCGCCGGGGTCGAAGGTCCCGATGAAGGTCGACGACAGCGCCTCGGTACATCCCGAGGTGACAGTCACCGACCGAGCGGGGTCGATGTCCATTCCGGTGTCGAGCTTCCAACGGTCGGCGATCGCCGTGCGCAGGATGTCGAGACCGATGTAAGGCGGATACTGGTTGGACTCCTCCGCCAGTGCACGAACCGCCTCGTCTTTGGCGAAGGCCGGACCCTCCCACGACGGATACCCCTGGCCGAGATCGACCGCCTTGGCTTCGAGCGCGGCTGCAGTGATCTCGGAAAAGACCGAGACCTTGAATGGTTCGAGGCGCTTGGAAACCACGCCGCCAGCCTACGTCACGTAGAGGATCGCCAACGGGACGGTGAGCGCGCTGAGCAGGGTCCCGCCCAGGACGATTGTGGTGACACGATCGGGGATCAGATCGTGCTCCAAGGCGATCAGCGCGGCGAACACGGCAGGAGGCATGGAGGCCTGGATGATGACGGCTCCCCCCGAAACTTCGTCGAGGGCCAACAGCCACACCAGCCAAGCAGCCACGACAGGTTGGACGACGAGCTTGGCGGTGAGAGCCCGGGCAGCCACACCGTCCAGACGGGGCATGCCCATCCCGGCGAGCTGGATCCCGAGAGTGACGAGCATCAGCGGGATCATCGCCTGGGCAGCCAGCGCCACCGGACGGTCGAGCACCGGCGGCAGGGTGACATTCCCGACGTTGAGCATCACCGCCGGGATAACGGCGAGAAACATCGGCGCGACGAATGCCCGCCGGACCGCCCTGCCGATCGAGTGCTCGACGCCGGTTGCAGAAGCCACTCCCACGAGCAACCCGCTGATGTTGATGATGACCATGAGGAGAGCGGCGACCGGCAGGGCCTCGGGACCGAAGGTGAAGACGACGACCGCCAGCCCGTAGTTGCCGACGTTGCCGTAGATCGAAGTGGTGAGGACGGCGGCGTTCTCTTCCCGACTCCTTCCTGTCAGCCGGGCGGACAGCCATCCGGCCAGCCCGGAGACGATCAACGCGCCTCCGGCCGCGACCATCACCCGCAGCACGACGTTCGCCTCCAACTCGGCTCGGAACAACGCGTCGAAGACGAAGGCCGGACCGAACACCCAGTACGAGAGCTTCGACGGCGTCGACGGGTCGACATCGAGTTTGCGACCGACGATGAAACCGAGGCCGACGATGAGAGCGACCGGTCCCAGGATGTTGAGGAAGATTTCCGCCACGTTCAGCCGCCGGACACTGCCAACTCGGCTTCGGCGGGCATGTCGGAGTCCCAGTCGCCGTCCAGATAGCGGTGCGGAAGCCGTACCGCTCTCGGACCCTGGCTGTGGCCCCTGGTCATCCGGGTGGCGCCGTCGTGCGGCAGCGCATCAGGATCCAACTCGGCGAGGACGGCTCCCAGGTCGTCGAGGTCCTCGACCACGGAGAGCCGACGGCGGATCTCGGGTCCGACCGGGTAGCCCTTCAGATACCAGCCGGTGTGCTTGCGAAAGGAGCGAATGCCGGTGAACAGATCGAACCAGTCGACCAGCAGCCGGGCGTGTTCGGTCATGACTCCTCGCACCTCGCCCAGCGTGGGGACCGACACAGTGAGATCACCGTCGAAGGCTCGCACGAGATCGCCGAACAGCCAGGGTCGCCCGAGGCATCCCCGCCCGACGATCACGCCGTCACACCCGGTCTCGTCGATCATCCGGATGGCGTCGGCGGCTTCCCAGATGTCGCCATTCCCGAGCACCGGAACCGTAAGGGTCTCCTTCAACCGGCCGATCGCCGTCCAGTCGGCATCACCCGAATACAACTGCTCGGCAGTGCGGGCATGAAGGCCGACCGCCGCCACCCCTTCGTCTTGTGCCACACGGCCGGCATCGAGATAGGTGAGGTGATCGTCGTCGATCCCCTTGCGATACTTCACGGTGACCGGCACCTGCCCGGCGTTGCGGACGGCGGCCCGCACGATCTGTGCGAAAAGGTCGATCCGGTACGGCAACGCTGCCCCTCCCCCGTGACGGGTGATCTTGGGGGCGGGACATCCGAAGTTGAGGTCGATGTGGTCCGCCCCGCGGTCTTCGATCAGCATCGCCACTGCCTCACCCACAGGCCCCGGTGTGGTTCCGTAGAGCTGGATCGAACGGGGGGACTCGTCTGGGGGAAAACTGGCGAGAAGCGACGTCTTGGGGTCGCCGTTGACCAACGCCTTTGCCCCGATCATCTCGTTCACGTACAGACCGGCTCCATGCTGACGACACAACCGGCGGAACGGAGCGTTGGTGACACCGGCCATGGGGGCGAGCACGACCGGTGGCCACACGGTGAGCGGGCCGAGATGCAGAGCGCGATGAAGTGGATTCGGCGGGGTCATGGAACCGGTGTGAGTGTACGGAACGAGGGCCATTGCAGGCGAGTCGACGCCTCGACGCGCACTGGTCTGCGGGTCCGTACCATCGAAGAGAGCCGACTCAACGGAGCATGACCTCATGACGATCCTCGACGACCTTGCGAGCGACAAGAAGACGGCGTTGTACATCGGCGGCAGATGGCAGGCGGCATCGGACGGCGAGACCATCGAAGTGCTGGATCCGTCGACGGCCGAGCCGATCGCCGAGGTGGCCAGCGGCTCGGTGGAGGATGCCGTCGCCGCGGTGGACGCCGCGGCAGTGGCGCTCGGCTCGTGGTCGCAGACGAGTCCACGGTCGCGCAGCGAGATCCTCCGATCGGCCTGGCAGCTGATGGCGGAGAGGGCGGACGGACTCGCCGAATTGATCGTTTCCGAGATGGGCAAGGCACAGCGTGAGGCGCGAGCCGAGATCGTCTATGCCGCCGAGTTCTTCCGATGGTTCTCCAGCGAGGCACTGACCAACGACGGTTCCATCACTACCGCCCCAGGCGGGGACAAGCGCATCATCACGATCTGCCAACCCGTCGGTATCTCACTGCTGGTCACACCATGGAACTTCCCCGCAGCCATGGCGACGCGCAAGATCGGCCCTGCGATTGCCGCAGGGTGCACCATGATCCTCAAGCCGGCGTCCGACACGCCACTCACGGCGCTGGCGATCGCCGACATCCTCACCGAAGCCGGGCTCCCACCGGGCGTGCTCAACGTGGTTCCCTCGTCTCGCTCGTCGAAGGTGGTCGGTGCGATGCTGGCCGACGATCGCGTGCGCAAAATCTCCTTCACCGGATCGACCGAGGTCGGCCGGATTCTTCTCGAGCAGGCATCCGCCCGCATCGTCAACGCCTCCATGGAGTTGGGCGGCAATGCGCCGTTCCTCGTCTTCGGCGACGCCGATATCGATGCCGCCGTCGAGGGAGCGATGATCGCCAAGATGCGCAACGGCGGTCAGTCCTGCATCGCCGCCAACCGCTTTTATGTACACGCCTCGGTCGCGAAGGAGTTCTCCGCGAAGCTGTCTGAGGCGATGGCTGCCACCAGGGTCGGTCCAGGGTCAGATCCTGACGTCGACCTGGGCCCACTGATCAATCGCACCGCTCAAGAAGACATGTCGGACGTGGTCGACACCTCGACCGGAGCGGGCGCCACGGTGTTGACCGGTGGTCACGCCCCGAATCGCAAGGGCTTCTACTTCGAGCCGACCGTGCTGGGGAACGTCATGCCCGATTCGCCGGTTCTCAGCCGGGAGATCTTCGGTCCGATCGCCCCCGTCGTGACCTTCGAGAGCGACGACGACGCCGTCCGCCTGGCGAATGACACGATCCACGGGTTGGCGTCGTACGTGTACTCGGGCGACCTGTCCCGTGCATTGCGGGTGGCCGAGGAGATCGAGGCGGGCATGGTGGGCATCAATCGGGGTCTCATCTCGGATCCGGCGGCACCCTTCGGAGGCATGAAGCAGAGCGGATTGGGTCGCGAGGGCGGCCACGAGGGCATCGCCGAGTTCCTCGAAACCAAGTACATCGCCGCCGACTGGTGAGCGCGTCCGGTCCATTCCAACCCAGGGTTTGTTCGGACGTATACGTCCACTTCAGCCCGCGGAAGGGAGGACTCGGAGACCCTGTCGGGAAATCGCGTCAGTCGATCAGGAGGACGTGGACGTAGCGGGGGCCGTGGACCCCGACGTTGATGTGCTGTTCGATGTCGCCGGTTTTCGAAGGCCCGGTGATGAAGACCACGTTGGCCGCCTCCTCGATCCCCGAGGCATGATCCCGTGCCCAGTGGGCGAGGGACCGGTGGAGCCGGTCGACAGGCAGGAGTACCACGTGGACCAGAGGGATCAGTGACGCCATGCGCGGACGGCCTGGCCCGGATCGGACGACGACCGTGCCGGACTCTGCGAACCCTGCCTCGGCGCTCGTGATGCCCAGATCGAGACCGAGGTAACCCATCTGGTGTACGAGCCGGTCACTCCCGTCCACACCGCCGGACATCTCTTCCAGTCCGGCGGTGGCAAGGACTGGTCCGATCCCGGGAACACCCATCTCGTCGTCGTCCCAGATCATGAACGATCGCGACTGCTGGGACTCCGCGATCTCGGCGACTCGTCGTCGCACCTCGTCATTGGTCGACACACGATGCAGCACACCCTCGGTGGCGTGCACTTGGGCAGCGAACAGTTCGACGAGATCTACCTCGGGCAAGTCCGGAACCAACAGTCCCGGATCTTCGGCGGGATGCGGCGGGAGTTGGGCGGTGAAGGTCGCAGCCCTCACCCTGGCGAGGAAGGCGTCACGTTCCACGGTGCTCCTTCCACCATGAATGAAAGGACCGAGCGGCGGGCGCGGGGAGATCCCGGGTGGTGGTCCAGTTCCCGGCATGAAACGGGAGCTTCGTGATGTACCCGTCACGCCCGACCGTGCGGCCAAACACTCCCCCGGCGGCGAGAAACGCTCGCCACAGGAACGGAGTTGTTGCGACCCGTGCGTACGCGGACAGACCGGGACCGAGCCAGCCGTACTCAGTCTCTCCCGCTCGGGTGAACTCCTGACGCAGGCCCAACAGCATCGAAGGAATGTCGAGGCGGATCGGACAGACGTCCCGGCACGCGCCGCACAACGAGGAGGCATACGGCAGGTCCGAGAACCCGTCGTCTTCTTGCAGCACTGGCGCGAGGACCGCCCCGATCGGCCCCGAGTAGACACCGCCGTAGGCGTGGCCGCCGGCATGCCGGTACACGGGACAGATGTTGAGGCACGCTCCGCAGCGGATGCACCCGAGGATCTCGGCGGAGCCCGAACCCAGAACCCGCGAGCGGCCGTTGTCGAGGATGACCAGGTGGAACTCTTCGGGTCCGTCCGCATCCCCAGAGCGGCGGGCGCCGGTGACGAAGTTCGTGTAGACGCTCAACCGCTGACCGGTGGCCGACCGAGCGAGCACTTCCAACATCACCTGCATGTCGTCGAGGGTGGGGACGACGCGCTCCATGCCCATCACGGCCACATGGATGCGCGGGGCCGTCGTGCACAGCCGGGCATTCCCCTCGTTGGTGACGGTGACCATGGTCCCGGTGTCGGCTGCCGCGAAGTTGACCCCGGAGATCCCCATGTCAGCCGAGAGGAAGATCTCCCGCAGATAGCGGCGGGCGATGGCATTCAGCTCGAACGGATCGTCGGTGTAGGTGGCATCGATCTCGTTGGCGAAGAGCTCACCGATCTCGAAACGGGTCTTGTGCAGCACCGGGGCGATGATGTGGCTCGGCTTGTCGTGGGCAAGCTGGATGATGAATTCGCCCAGATCAGTCTCGACCACCCGGAGCCCGTCAACTTCGAGCGAGTAGTTCATCTCGATTTCTTCAGTCACCATCGACTTGGACTTCACAATCGTCTCGACTCCCCGATCGGCGGCGAGGCGACGGATGTAGTCGTTGGCCTCGTCGGCGTCGGCGGCGAAGAAGACGGTCCCGCCTCGCTCCTCGACTCGATCTGCCAGTGGACCGAGGTATTCGTCGAGTCGAGCCAGCGTGTGCATGCGGATCTCCCGCGCCCGATCCCGCATGGCATCCATCGCCGGGTATTCGGCGACCGCCACATCCCGCTTTCCTGCGAGACGCCGAGCGCCATCGTCGGTGGCGAGGGTCTTGGGCGATCCCAGGGCCACCGAGGCGCGCTCTCGGAATGTCATGCCTCCTCCCCGGCGAGGACCTCGGCGATGTGCTTCGTCCGGATTGTCGAGCCGCGTCGATGCAGGCCGCCTTCGATATGCATGAGACAGCTCACGTCACCTCCGACCACCACCTCGGCTCCGGAGGCCTCGATCGCTTTCAACTTGGTGTCCAACATCGCCGAGGAGATCTCCGGCATCTCGATGGAGAAGAGTCCCCCGAACCCACAGCACTCGTCCGCGCCTTCGAGTTCGCAGCGGGACACCCCGGCACTGTCGAGAAGCCCTTCGCCCACGCCTGCCAGTCCCAGACCCCGCAGGCCGTGACAAGAACGGTGGAAGGCGACGGTGTGCTCGGAACGCATGGAGCTGACGGTGACACCGTTGTCGGTGAGGAAACGGGTGAGCTCCACCGTTCGAGCTGCCACCCGCTTCGCAGCCTCCTCGGAGGGCTGGCCGGTGAGGATCTTGGGCGTGTGGTGGATCAGCATGTCCCCGCACGATCCCGACGGCACCACGATCGGGCCATAGGTGGCGTCGAGGACTTCCACCGTGTGTTCGGCCATTGCGATCGCCTGGTCCAGGTACCCGGCATTGAACGCGGGCTGGCCGCAACAGGTCTGGTCGAACGGAAAGGCGACGTCGTAGCCCACCCGTTCGAGCAGTCGAACCGTGGCAACACCGACACCAGGCGAAAATCCGTCGACGAGACAGGTCACGAAGAGCTGGCACACACCGGACACGAACTTCGACGTTAGCCCTGGGTACGGTCCGCCACCCATGGATCCGCGCCATTACCTTGCGATCGACTGGTTGATCGGTCGCGACCCGCACCTGGCAGCGGTCGTGGATCGGTTCGGACGACCAGAAGTGTTTCGGCGTCCGCCCACGTTCGCCACCCTGGTTCTCCTGATCCTGGAACAACAGGTGTCGCTGAGTTCCGCGGCTGCGGCCTACGGGAGGCTGGCGGCGGCCGGCGCGGTCGATCCGGAGTCACTGCTGGGTCTCGACGACGTCACACTCCGGGAGTTCGGGTTCAGCCGGCAGAAGACCCGATATGTGCGAGCCCTCGCCCAGGCGACTGCCTCTGGCGACCTCGTCCTCGAACGCCTGGCAGATCTCACCGACGACGAGGTCAGATCCGTCCTCACGTCGATCCCGGGAATCGGGCCGTGGACGGCGGACGTGTTCCTCCTGTCCTGTCTCGCCCGCCCCGACGTGTGGCCGGTCGGTGACCGCGCCCTGCAGGTCGGCAGCGCCGAGGTTCTCGGTCTGACGGCTGTTCCCGGTCCCACCGAACTCGCCCAGATCGGTGAGCGATGGCGGCCGTTGCGATCCACCGCCGCCCAACTGATCTGGCACCACTATCTGGCGAGCCGG
>JBBDQP010000003.1:30338-39585 GCA_040905965.1 Acidimicrobiia bacterium | reverse complement strand
CCGGTCAGCGGGCCCAAGTTCCACCGATACGGCGGCGGGACCACCTGCCTGGAGATCGAACTTTCCGACGATCACCGTCTCCTGGTCGACATCGGGACCGGGGCGCTCGCCATCCACGACACGCTGCCGGTAGGACGACCCCTTCACTTCTCGATCCTCGTCACCCATCTCCACTGGGACCACACCTTCGCCCTCCCCTTCTTCAAGCCGTTCTACGACGCCGCCAATCGGTTCGATTTCTACGGGCATCAGGTGGCGGGAATGCGGATGGACGACGCCCTCGACATCGTGATGCGACCGCCATGGTTCCCCGTCAACTTCCGGTCGACCCCCGCCCAAAAGCGCTTCCACCACCTCGATGAACAGCCGTTCGAGATCGAGGACCTCCGGATCACTCCCGCCCGACTGCACCATCCGGACGGTGTGACTGCTTACCGGATCGAACGCAACGGCGTGTCGATCGCCCTCGCCACCGACGTGGAACACGGCGAGCCGGACAGCGACGAGAAGCTGCACGCCATCGCCGAAGGTGCGAACGTGCTGATCTACGACGCCCAGTATCTCCCGGACGAGTACGAGACCGGCAAGGTCGGATGGGGCCATTCGACGTGGGAAGAAGCGGTGGCACTCGCCAAGGTCTGCAACGTCGGACGGCTCATCCTCACGAGCCACGACCCGAGCCGCTCCGACGACGCGATCGACAAGATCGTGGCGATGGCCCGGGAAGAGTTCCCCAACACGGACGCCTTCTACGAGGGCATGGTTCTCGAGGTGAGATGACCGGAGCGGTTCGTATCCCGGCCAGCAACGGGGGCGTGCCTCAAGTTCGCGGGCGAGACGATGTTCCGGCTCTTGGCTCAGGCGTCGCGCAGGGCGCGGCGCATGATCTTGCCGGTGGTAGTTCTGGGAAGGTCGTCGAGGAACGTGACCCGCCTCGGGACCTCGTGAGCGGCGAGTCGAGTCCGCACGTGGTGCTGCAATTCCGCCGCCAGTTCGTCGCTCGGATCGACCCCGTCGCGTAGCACGACGAACGCCGCCGGCACCTGGCCTCGCACCTCGTCGGGGATACCGATCACCGCGCACATCGCCACGGCCGGGTGGCCCATCAGCGACTCTTCGATCTCTCCCGGACCGATCCGGTAGCCCATCGATGAGATCACGTCGTCCTTGCGGGACTCGAACCACAGGTAGCCATCGGCGTCCTCCCGACCGAGGTCGCCGGTCAGCAGCCACCCGCCCCGGTACTTGTCGGCGGTCGCATCCGGACGGTTCCAGTACTCCAACATCATCACCGGGTCACCGGCTCTCACGACGATCTCGCCCACCTCACCGATCAGCCGGTTGCCGTCCTCGTCCTGAACCTGGACGTCGTGGCCGGGTATCGCCCGACCCATCGAACCGGGACGCACCGGCCAGGTAGACGCACAATTGCCGACGACGATGTTGGCCTCGGTCTGCCCGTACCCCTCGTTGACGGCACATCCCAGCCGGTCGTGCACCCAGCCCAACAGTTCCTCCCCCAACGCTTCGCCCCCGGTGAAGATCGCCCGCAGCGACAGACCCGAACCGTCGACCCCAGCCGCCCGCATCATCTTCAGCGCCGTCGGCGGGAGAAAGGCGAGGGTGACATCGTTGTCCCGCATGAGGTCGACGGCTCCCCTTGGATCGAAATCGGCTTCCGATGTCAGGACCGTCATCCCGTAGTACCAGGCGGGGATGACCACATCCATCAACGCCCCGATCCATGCCCAGTCCGCAGGGGTCCAGATGATGTCGCCGGGCTGCGGGGCGTACTCGTAGTACAACTCGAACGCCGGCAGATGCCCGAACAGGGACCGATGCGGGTGCAGGGCCCCCTTGGGAGGGCCGGTCGTGCCGGAGGTGTAGATGAGGAAGACCGGATCCTCGGCGGCGGAGTCGGCCGGGTCGAGCGGATCGGCCGAGCAGAGTTCGTCGAACTCCTGACCGACCTCGACGATCCGGAGTTCGGGCACCGCCTCCTGGACCTTGGCGACGTTGTCAGGCGAGACGATCGCCGCCACCGCCCCAGCATCCCGCAAACGGAACGACAGCGCATCCGGCCCGAACAGGGAGGCGAGCGGGATCGACACCGCACCTGCCTTCCAGATACCGAGGTGGGCGACGCCCGTCATCAGTGATTGCGGAACGACGACACCGACCCGATCTCCGACGCCCACGCCCATCTCCCGCAGTCCGCCAGCCAACCGACTGGTCAACTCGGCCATCTCCCCGAAGGTGGTGACAGTGGCCTGTCCGGAGCCGTCGACGGTGACCAGCGCCGGGGCGGCCGGGTCGTGATGATCGCAGCAGGCCGATCCGAGATTGAATCGGTCCGGGATGTCGTAGACGAACCCGTCGCGGAGCGATTCATAGGTCTGACCGGATCCTGACCTGAACAACGGCGTCGGCATCGTTGTACGAACTCAGTGATAGGCGGCGAGGGCCGCTTCGATGATCTGGTGCGCCTCGTCCACCCCGCGCCACCCGAGGACCGCCGTCTTCTTGTCCTCGAGTTCCTTGTACACCGCGAAGAAGTGTTCGAGCTCGCGGCGGAGATGGACGTCGAGATCTTCGATGTCGGTGGTCGTCTCCCAGCGGGCGTCGCCGGCCGGCACCGCCATGATCTTGTGGTCGGGGTATCCCTGATCCTCCATCAGGAAGACACCGATGGGGCGAGCCTTGATCCGGCAGCCGGGAAAGGTCGGCTCGTTGCCGAGTACAAGGATGTCGAGCGGATCCCCGTCTTCGGCGAGCGTGTCAGGCACGAACCCGTAGTCGGCGGGATAGCGGGTGGCGGTGAAGAGCGTGCGGTCCAGCCAGATCTCGCCGGTCTCATGATCCATCTCGTACTTGTTGCGACTCCCCTTCGGAATCTCAACGATTGCGGTGACCACGTGGTGTCCTTTCGACCTGGCTCATTGTGGCGCACGCCGCGAGATCGGCGGAGGTTTCGAGACAGCCGAACCAGCGGACCGACGAGGGAACGCGAGCGAGGGACCTGGTCAGCTGCGACGCTTGGTGTATTCCTTGATGGCTTCGAGCATGCGGTCCATCGTCTCGACGTAGGCCTTCGAGTCCTCTTTGATCGACTCGCCGAGATCCTTGTGACGCAGTCCCATCGCCAGGGCGGCGAAGCGGGCCCCGCGCAGATAGAACCAGAGTCCTTCGAACGGCATGGCGGAAGGCCCCGGTTCAGCCGAGCCGGAGTTCATAGGCTCGGCGGTGGTCCGTGCAAGCCCAAGGCTGTCGGCGACTTCGAGCACCCTGTCTTCCGGATACCGATCCGCGAAGTCGCGGGAGACGAAGCGGAACCGTTCTTCGCCCGCGGTGTCGATCAGGATCATCGCCGGACGGGCGATGTTCCTCGCGTCTTGTTCATCGACCACGTCGTACGGCCGGATCGCCTTGCTTCGGTCCGGATCTGACAGATACGGGAACGGGAGGTCCAGCTTCTCGATCATCGCCGCGTGTTGGGCGGGGCTGTCGACGTCGATGGCGACAATACGGACGCCCTCGTTCAGGAAGTCGTCATACCGTGAGGCCAGGCTGACCAGCTGGCCGTTGCAGTACGGTCACCAGTCTCCGCGGAAAAAGACCAGCAGCATGGCCGTATCCCGGTGTTCCGAGAGCGTCCAGTCCGCACCTGATTGATCCCGAAGAGTGAAGTCGAGTACTGCCATCAGCCGAATCTAGCCCACGGAACGCCCCCGGGCTTCCCCAGATCCTGCTGCGTGTCGCTCTCCGGATCCGCGCCCTGGTCGTCATCGCGCCGGCGGCGTTGCAGGTGTCGTCGGACTGTCGCGAAATTCTTCCACCCGCCCGGTTTTCGCGTCCCACCGTCGACGTCGTAGGTTCCGCAGCGGGACCGCGAAAACTCTGCGGGAAAAGGTCCAAGAAATCGTTGCCAAGTCACACGGGTGTAATTACAGTCGTGTTCCCCACACCCTAGATGTGGTGCCTGCGACGGTTTCGACCACAACATGTTGTGGTTCCCCCCACGGGAACGAGACAGCCAGCGGGCCAGATCATCAAGGGGGCGGGCCTGGAGAACGGGCCGGTGACGGTTCGGACACAGGGATTGAGGAGGAAGCACCGGGACGTCGGGAGGGCCGACGTTCCGCAAGGAGAGAGGTTCACACATGACTCACGGTCTGCGGATCGAGCGCCGGTTCACCAACGACGGCGCCGGCGTGTACGACTCGATCGAATGGTCCCGACGGGACTCTCGCATCGCCAACCCCGACGGCTCAGTCGTCTTCGAGATGACCGACGCCGAAATCCCCGCCGGTTGGTCCCAGGTCGCCGCAGACATCATGGTCTCGAAGTATTTTCGCAAGGCGGGGGTGCCCCAGGTCGACGCAGACGGCAACCCCGTCCTCGACGCCGACGGCAACCCGGTGACCGGACCGGAAGTATCGGCCAAGCAGGTCTTCGACCGTCTCGCCGGAACGTGGCGCTCGTGGGGCGAGAATCACGGGTACTTCGCCTCGGGTGACGACGCCCAGGTCTTCGAAGACGAACTGAAGTACATGCTCGCCACCCAGATGGCCGCCCCCAACTCGCCGCAGTGGTTCAACACCGGGATCTACCACTCGTACGGCATCACCGGACCCGCCCAGGGCTTCTGGTACGTCGACCCCGAGACCGAAGAGCTGGTCTCCTCCCCCGACTCGTACTCCCGTCCCGCACCACATGCCTGCTTCATCCTCAGCGTCAAGGACGACCTGGTCAACGACGGCGGAATCATGGACCTGTGGGTGCGCGAGGCGCGCATCTTCAAATTCGGCTCCGGGGCAGGCTCGAACTTTTCGTCGATCCGCGGGGAGAACGAACTGCTCTCCGGTGGCGGAAAGTCCTCCGGCGTCATGTCGTTCCTGAAGATCGGCGACCGTGCCGCCGGCGCCATCAAGTCAGGGGGGACTACCCGGCGGGCCGCCAAGATGGTGATCCTCGACGTCGACCATCCCGACGTCGAGACCTTCGCCGCATGGAAGAAGGTCGAAGAGGACAAGGCTCGCCTGCTCATCGAGAAGGGCGGATTCCCCGCCGACTTCAACGGCGAGGCGTACGCCACGGTGTCCGGTCAGAACTCGAACAACTCGGTCAGGGTCACCGCCGAATTCATCCAGGCAGTCGTCGACGACGCCGACTGGGATCTGATCGAGCGGACGACCGGCAAGGTGCGCAAGACGATCCGCGCCCGAGAGTTGTGGCGGACCATCTCCGACGCGGCATGGGCATGCGCCGATCCCGGCCTCCAGTTCGACACCACCATCAACGAATGGCACACCTGCCCCGAAGGCGGGCGGATCAAGGCATCCAACCCCTGCTCCGAGTACATGTTCCTCGACGACACCGCCTGCAACCTGGCGTCGCTCAACCTCGTCAAGTTCGAGACGGAAGACGGTGGCTTTGATCTCGACGCCTACGAGCACGCCATCCGGCTGTGGACGATCGTCCTCGAGATTTCGGTGACGATGGCCCACTTCCCCAGCCGGGAGATCGCCCAGAAGAGCTACGACTACCGCACACTCGGACTCGGATACGCCAACCTCGGTTCGCTGCTGATGCGGCAGGGAATCGCCTACGACTCCGATCAGGGTCGGGCGATCGCCGGGGCACTCACCGCCATCCTCACCGGATACTCGTACGCGACCAGCGCCGAGATGGCGTCGGTCGTCGGCCCATTCCCCCGCTATGCCGAGAATGCCGACCACATGCTGCGGGTGATCCGCAACCACCGTCGAGCCGCCTACAACGCCCCCGCCGAGGACTACGAGTCGATCAGCACGACCGTAATGGGCATCGACCCTGACCACGTGCCGGCGGAGATGCTCGCCTCGGCACGGCAGGCATGGGACCTGGCGCTTTCGCTTGGCGAGAATCACGGCTACCGCAACGCCCAGGCGACGCTCCTCGCCCCGACCGGGACCATCGGATTGCTGATGGACTGCGACACCACCGGCGTCGAACCCGACTTCGCGCTGGTGAAGTTCAAGAAGCTGGCTGGAGGCGGATACTTCAAGATCGCCAACCAGTCGATTGCACCGGCGCTGCGCACCCTCGGGTATTCCGAGACCGAGATCTCTGAGATGGTCACGTCGATCGTCGGAACCTCGAGCTTCGAGAACGCCCCGCACATCAACCGGGTCTCACTCGCCGAGAAGGGCTTCACCGAAGAGGAGATCGCCAAGCTCGAAATGCAGCTCCCAACCGTCTTCGAACTGAAGCACGCCTTCAACGTGTTCGTCGTCGGCGAAGCCGCCCTCCAGCGGCTCGGCTTCGAAGTCGAGGAATACACCTCGTGGGAATTCGACCTGCTGGCAGCCCTCGGATTCACCAAGGCGCAGATCCGGGAGGCGAACGATCACGTGTGCGGACGCCAGACCATCGAAGGTGCCCCCTACCTGCGTGACGAGCATCTGTCCGTCTTCGACACTGCCAACCGCAACGGCCATTACGGCGAGCGGTTCATCCATCACACCGGTCATATCCGGATGATGGCCGCCGCCCAGCCGTTCATCTCGGGAGCGATCTCGAAGACGATCAACATGCCCAACGAGGTGACGGTCGAAGACATCGAGCAGTCCTACATGATGTCCAACGACCTGGGTCTGAAGGCGATGGCGCTGTACCGGGACGGCTCGAAGGCGAGTCAGCCGTTGTCGTCGATGTCTGACGAGGGCGACGACAACGAGGACGACAGTGCCGAGTTCACCGCGGCGATCGAGGCCGAGAAGAAGCTGGCGTGGGGTGCGATCCCGGCCGGGATGAGCCCCACCCAGGCATATGCGGCCGGGATGCGGCCACCGCGCTTCCTCCTCCCCGCCCGCCGCCGCGGCTTCAACCAGGAAGCGCGTATCGGAGGCCACAAGGTCTTCCTGCGCACTGGCGAATACGAGGACGGGACGCTGGGTGAGATCTTCATCGACCTCGCCAAGGAGGGTGCGACGCTCAAGGGAATCCTGTCGTGTTTCGCCATCGCAGTGAGCAAGGGCCTGCAGTACGGAGTGCCGTTGGAGGAGTTCGTCGACACCTTCACGTTCCAGACGTTCGAGCCGCGGGGCATGGTGGAAGGCCATCCGAACATCAAGATGTCCAACTCGATCGTGGACTACGTGTTCCGCTCCCTCGGGGTCGAATACCTGCACCGGGACGAACTGGCCCAGGTACCGCCCAATCGGGAAGGCGATCTGCCCGAGCCGCCTTCGGGGTTGGCGGTGGAGGCAGGCGTGCAACTCGGCCTGGACGACGCTGCCGCCGAAGCCGACGTCGATGCGGTCGAGAGGGCGGCGACGATGACAGACGGTCCGATGACCGCTCCCTCCGAACCTGCACCGAGCACGAGCGGATCGAACGGTGCCGTGAAGACGGTGGCCGCGGTGGCCATGACCACCAAGCAGCGGGCCATGGACGCGGGAACGGCGAGCATGCAGTCGGCGCTGTCGGAGATGATGGGTGACGCACCCCTATGCGATACTTGCGGCCACATCACCGTCCGCAACGGCTCGTGCTTCAAGTGCCTGAACTGCGGCAACTCCCTCGGCTGCAGCTAATGTGAAATGCCACGCTCTCATTCGTGTTTTTGCCATGTTTTGAGAGTGGGTTTGCCACGAAATGAGAGTGGTCTTGACATCACTCTCATTCTGGAATCCGGGCGGGGCGGGACAGTGATGTTCCGCCCCGTTCCTGTTTGGAAGTGATGTAGGCGATGCAACCGGATCGGTTGTTCCGTGACGGTGAGCTCCGGGAGTGGCTGCGTCAGAAGAGGTCAGAGGCTCTCAAACATGTGCAGAGGAGCTCGCCGGACGAGATTCTCGAACGCCCGTCGGAGCAGATTGCAGACGAGCTGATCGAACGGTTCTCGGTGGAGCTGCCATATCTGGCGGTCGATGAAGCGAGATTCGACTACACCGACGCCGAGCTGGACGTGTCCCGGGATCCGATGCGGGGCGGCTGGCCGGAGGACCGAGGTCCTCTGATGATTCCGGCCACTCGGATCTCCTTGCACGCCCCGTATCGAGGTCCCGCCGAAGCTCTCCGGATGCGCGCAACGACATCAATGTATTCCTCGCCGTTCGGCAAGCTTGCCAACGGAGAGGTGATCGTGTCGGCGACGATCCCCGCCGACACGGTCGAGCGGGATGGTCAGTCAGCCGTCGGGGGGCTTCGCAAGATGCTTGAAGAAACCGATCAGTTCGTCGGGTATGCCCGCAACGACATTGCCGAGTCGAACGCACAACTTGAAACCGAGCTTCGACGGGCCGTTGAGGCACGTCGGGCCAAGGTGCTCGCCGATCGGAACCTCGCCGCTTCCATCGACATTCCTCTCCGACGGGACGCCGAGGCTGCGAAGACGTATGCCGTCGCACCTGTGAACAGGAAACGTCCGCCAACCCGACCGGCGATCCGGGTGACCGGGGAGGCGTTCAAACCCGAACCTGCACTCGACGATGCCGTGTTCGCAGCGATCGTGACGGACATTGGCAGCACACTGCAACAGTTCGAACGGTTAGCCGTGACTTATCACGATGCTGACGAAGAGCGGCTCCGTGATCAGATTCTGGTCATGCTCGGGAACGTGTACGGGACAGCGACCGGAGAAACGTTCAGCAAGCGAGGAAAGACTGACATCTACCTGCCTTACAACGGCGGCCCAGCGGTGTTTCTCGCCGAGTGCAAGTGGTGGACGGGCGAGAAGGTGTTTGCCGAGAAGTCGCTACCGCAGTTGTTGGACGGGTATGTCGTGTGGCGGGACACTCACGCAGCGATGATTTTGTTCATTCGGAACAAGGATGCGTCGGCTGTCATCGACAAGGCTGTCAGCATGATCAGGGAGCACACCCGGTTTGTACGTGACTCCGACTCGATCGGTGACGTGCCGGTGTTCGTTCTACACAAGGACGGTGATCCGAGCCGGGAGATCAAGTTGGCTCTCATCACTGCCGTCATTCAACAGTGACTCGTGCCGGGGTTCTCATCGACGAGTCCTGCGTTGCGAAGGCGGGCGTAGGCGATGTGATGGTTGGCGTCGAAATGCTGCATGTTCAAGCTGCCCTGCCGGTACTCGTCGAGAATGCGAGCTTCGGTTGGTGACAGGCCCTGCCGGGCACGCCTACTGGTCAATGTACCCAACCAGTGTTTCATCGCTGCACAAATGGTAGCGTATCGGCTGCACAAATGGTAGCGTATCGGCTGCACAAATGGTAGCGTATCGGCTGCACAA
>JBBDQP010000003.1:3225-30238 GCA_040905965.1 Acidimicrobiia bacterium | reverse complement strand
GCTGCACAAATGGTAGCGTATCGGCTGCACAAATGGTAGCGTATCGGCTGCACAAATGGTAGCGTAACGGCTTATGACCGGCACCGTAGACTTCATGAGCGGCTATGTGCGGAGAGTAGTTGACGACGAGCTTGATGAGCTTTTCGATCAGCTTCCCGCTGTACTTCTCGATGGTCCAAAAGGTGTGGGTAAGACGGTGACTGCCCATCAGAGGGACGTTGTCGAATGGAATCTGGACGATCGCGATCAGCGAGCGGTCGTCGAAGCCGACCCAAAAATCGTCGTAACAAGCGGTAACGGGAAGCCTGTGCTTGTCGATGAGTGGCAGCGTGTCCCTGCCGTGTTCGATGCGGTCCGTCGGGCAGTCGATGACGATCTGACGGGAGGACGGTTCATTCTCACGGGGTCAGCTACTTCGCCGGAGTCAACTCATTCGGGCGCCGGACGGATCACGACAGTTCGGATGCGTCCTTTGTCGTTGTATGAGCGTCTGGCCCCTGGCACGGCAACGGTGTCGTTAGCCGGGTTGCTCGCAGGCGATACCGATGTGAGTGGCGAGTCTGCCTTCGGGCTGAGCGATTATGTCGATGAGATCGTGACCGGCGGGTTTCCGGGTATGCGGGGGTTGGCGCAGAAGGCTCGAGAGCGACAACTTGACTCGTACCTGGATCGCATCGTCGATCATGAACTGCCCGAACTCGGGTTTCACGTCCGGCATCCCCACACTGTGCAAGCCTGGCTCAAAGCGTACGCCGCGGCGGTGAGCACGACCGCCTCTTGGGAGACAATCCGTGATGCGGCCACTCCCGGATCGGGCGACAAGCCAGCCAAAACCACCACCAGGCCTTACATCGAGCTTCTCACCCAGCTCCGGATCTTGGACCCGGTCGATGCTTGGACACCATCGTTCAACCATCTGCAGGCACTGACCCAGGGGCCGAAGCATCATCTTGCAGATCCAGCGCTGGCGGCCCGGCTTGTACGTTTGGGTGCAGCAAGGCTGATCCGGAGTCAGTCTCCTGGTCTCGGTGTTCCCCGCGACGGCAGCTACGTCGGCGCGCTATTCGAGTCGTTGGTCGCTCTGACGGTTCGGGTGCTGGCACAACGCCACGGAGCTCGTGTGTACCAGCTCCGTACACGCCAGGGACGCCATGAAGTAGATCTCATTGTTGAGGGCGACGACGGGGTGGTCGGGATCGAAGTGAAACTCGGAGCCGAGGTTGACAACCAAGACGTCGTCCATCTCCGATGGTTGAAAGAACAGATTGGAAGTGACCTCGTCGCAACCGCAGTAGTGACCACTGGGAAACACGCCTACCGGCGCAAGGATGGAACGGCCGTCGTTCCGCTTGCACTTCTCGGACCCTGAAGCCTTCGAGCCGTGCGGGAGCGCCTCATCGACCTGGGCACGAGCCTCAAGTATGAGAGTGTTGGCATTTGCACTCCTGTTTACATGGCATTTCACAGCTAACCCCCCAAGAGTCCACGCGTACCCTGGGCGAGATCGGATGTATACGTCCGGTCTCGCCCACGGAACCTCGGCCGGAACCACCGATTCCACTGCACCGACCCGTCGTCTGGAGTTCTCATGTCCACAGCTCATCACGAAAGTTGGGGTCCTGCTCACGGTCGGCGCAGGTGGTGGCCACGAATCGTGAAATTGCTGCTCCTCGCAGCACTGATTTCGGTGATGGCGTTTCCGTGGTGGTTGAGCTCCCAGGTCTCGCGCATCGACGTCGCCGGACTTTCGACCGACCGCAGCCCGCTCCATATTCTGGTTGTTGGTTCTGACAGTCGAGAAGGCCTCAGCGCGGAACAGCGAAGCGCGTTTGGTGCTGACTCAGTCGAGGGTGAACGCGCGGACACCATCTTCGTCTTGAGTCTCGATGGCGGGAAGGCCGCATTGCTGGCTTTCCCTCGGGACCTTTGGTTGGAACGTTGCGACGGAACCATGGGCCGGATCAATTCGGCAATGGCAATATCCGGTCCGAGTTGCCTTGTCAGCACCGTCCGAGACATTTCAGGCATCAACATCAACCATTACATGGGGTTGAGCTTCGGCGGTTTCGCCACGTTGGTCGATTCGATCGGCGGAGTTGAGTTGTGCCTCGACGAGGCGATCTCTGACCGCGATGCGCACATCGATCTCCCGGCCGGATGTCAGAGGCTCAACGGTGCGGAAGCCCTCGGGTTCGTACGGGTCCGGAAGATCGACAACGACCTGATGCGCATCCAACGCCAACAAGAGTTTGTTCAAGCTTTTGCTCGAGAATTCACCTCACCAGCAACGCTGTTGAATCCAGTGCGACTCGCCGAAATTGCACGCGAGAGCGGCCGTGCCGTGCACGTCGACGACCGGATGGGCGTCCTTGCCATGGCGCGCCTCGCATTGGGCGCCCGCGGCCTTGGACGCGGGTCAGCGGTCATCAACACCGTTCCCGTCGAACCTCGAACGACGTCTGACGGCGCAGCGGTGCTCGAGATCCGGATCGACGAAGCAGAGGAATTGTTCGCAGCCCACCGGACCGGATCCATTTTCGACGAGATCCTCGACCCCGATGTGGATCCAGGCATCATTTCTTCCGAGGCTCAGGTGACCACTCTCACAGGTAGGGGAATCGCAGGCCTGGCTGTCGGCGACTGAGCTACTCGTGAGGGTTTGGCGACGCGGGAACTTCGGGACGACGACCATCCGCCCCACCGGTCGACCCGAGCGAGCGCT
The DNA here is from genome assembly GCA_040905965.1 of Acidimicrobiia bacterium. Taxonomy (GTDB): domain Bacteria; phylum Actinomycetota; class Acidimicrobiia; order Spongiisociales; family ZC4RG35; genus DATHWB01. The sequence goes on along the minus strand of JBBDQP010000003.1, from coordinate 27,516 downwards.
TATGAAGGAGTTCCGGATCGATACCGCGGCGTCGGTTTTCAACGGACGTCGTCCGCATCATTCAACGTGTGAGTCGGCAGATCATTGAGTTGACCATCGAGTGCCGCTTCTGAGGTTGCGCGGTTTAGGAGAGGTAGGTGACTAGCCTCATCTCGTCAGGCCAACCGAACCCAGGCCACCGCAATCGATGGAGCGCGTCATGGAGCTAGAGTCGGGACCCGGCTCCGTTTTTCAGCAATCGATCAACGCCGTTTCATCCTGGCTGGACCAACTTGTTGCCCAGGTTGGAGCAGACCGTTGGTCGGTCGGCGTTCGCGACGGCAAGGGCTGGGTCGTGAGGTCACCATCGCCTGCCCTGCAGGACGACATCATCTCCGAGCTTCTCGCTACCTACCCAGCCCTCGGGACCAAGGTGGCAGTCCTGCTGAAAGCCACTGAAATCGAACCTCATGGAGCGAGGCTGCAGGCAACCGGAATCGACCACCTTCTGGTTCTTCCGGGGGGAAACGACGCCAGGATCATCCTTTTCAACCCGAGTACAGACAGGTCTCACGAGTTGGTCGCCAGCCCGGCTCCGCTCGGACCTCATTTCGATCTCGCCGGAGCCATCCGGGCCGAAGACCTTGCGGCCGATCTCTTGCAACTCATTGCGTGGTGGCCTGAGGCAGACGAACTTCCTTCAACCAAGACGCTGGAAGGCACCCTCTTAGTTGGCCGGATGGCAAGCGCGTCGCGCCAACCCAAAGCGTCGGGTACAGAATCGACCAGAAACTCGCTGCTGCGGGAACGATCACGCATCGCGTCGGTAATCCACGAAGGAATCACTCAGGTTCTGACGAATATCGCGGTCAACCTAGAGGTCGTAAAGCACGTCGCTGAGCAGCCAGACACCGTTCGAGAAATGGCCGTAACGAGTCGCACCGCAGTCCTCGAAGCGCTGGAATCCCTGAGAACCGTCATTCTGGACCTCACGCCAGCCAATGACGACTGGGCAGACTTGGTCGGGGGGCTCAGCGGCTTTGTCGCAGACTTCGAATCTCAGTGGGGAATAGGAGTAACTGTCACCACTCACGGCACTCCTCGTGAACTCGAATCAGAAATCGTTTCTCTCGTCTTCGCTTTTGTGCAGGAGGGCTTGACCAATGTTCGGCGTCACGCTGCGACGCAATCCGCGGATGTGGACGTGACCTTCACGCCCGACCAAATCGCAGTAGAAGTCCGTGATCAGGGCAGAGGCATTCAAGAAGCCGACGAAGGCGATCTGCGACTCCATCAGGGTCTGAAGATCATGGAATCACGCGTGCGCCTACTCGATGGCGAGTTCAGCTTTAGCTCGGAAGAGGGGGTTGGCACCACCGTGCGTATCGAGGTGCCGGCGTGACCGATGACGAGCAGCCTCTTTACATCCTGCTCGTCGACGACCATGAAGTTGTTCGCAAAGGGCTTCGACTCCTCCTAGAAACGGTGCTCGGCTACGAGGTCGCCGAGGCTGCAAGCGGCGACGAAGCACTCGGTAGCATCAACACACGCATCCCAGACCTCGTGCTGCTCGATGCGAGAATGCCCGAGCGGGACGGCATCTGGACTTTGCAGCGCATACGTCAAGATCACGAGAGCTTGCCGGTCATCATTCTGTCGACGTATGACACAAGCGATTACGTCAACGGAGCGATCGACAACGGCGCCGATGGCTATCTGTTGAAGGATGCCAGCAGTCAGCAGCTGCAGGAAGCGATCGATAGCGCGCTGGCGGGTGACGGCCTCTATCTGCAACCGCAGGTGGCACGCCGACTCTTCGGACGCCAGGGACGGAGCGACGATCTCGCTGAGCTTTCCCAGCGCGAATTGACGGTGCTGACGGAACTGATATCGGGGCGCTCAACGAACGAGATTGGCGAACAACTTCACCTCGCACCAAAGACCGTGAAAGCCCACCTCACATCGATCTTCCGGAAGCTTGGCGTCAGCAATCGGACACAAGCGGTCGCCAAAGCCATGCGCGAGGGCCTCACCGAGGACTGGTGAGGGAGAAATCTCGTGTGTCATCTGGCGCTGGACCGGCAGCGCGATGACTCTCATTTGCCCCCGACCATCGCCCATTTCGGACTAAGACTTTCGTCTATTCTTTTGAGACCTCGGCCCGATGTTGGCCCACGGGGCCTGCCGTAATGTTGTTTGAGTGGATATCCAGGTTCAGATCCGCGTCGTCATTGCTGACCCCGTGTCGGCGATGCGACGGTCGTTGAGCAAAATTGTCGAAAGCGCTTGGGGCTGGACAGTTGTTGCCGAGGCACGCGACGGTTTCGAGGCCGTCCGCCTCTCGCGGACCGAATCCGCCGATGTCTTGATTGCTGACTCGTCCATCGGCGGCCTGCCAACGAAGGAAATCCGGGCACTCTTGTCGGCAACTCCGACGATGGTCATGGTCCTCATCGACAACCCCGACCAACACGCGCGTCAAGCCGGGCCTTCCGCTCTGAAGTCCGTTCCCGCCGATGTCCTGCGTGACCTCATCCTCACCCAGCTGCATGCGCATTGGGCAGCTCGCTCTGTCGTCCCAGAGCTGGTGCCTTGAGTGGCCAAAAGGGGCTCCTGCAGGCATTGTTGGGAGTCGCCTACGAGGATTCCGGTGACGACGAAGCAGCCTCAGCAGAGGCTTCTGATGCTGCCGTCGTCGAAGCGCAAGAACCGGTCGAAACATCCCCGGAGCCGTTTCAACACACCAGCACCGACGAACCAGCGGCAGATCAACCACGACTGCAGCTGGCAACTCCGTTGTCGGACGCTCCCCCGCAACCTCCGCCGGTCACCGACCGGGAACTGACCGACGCACCGTCAGCGCCGGAAGCCATCACACCCCCGACCGACACGTACGAGCTGTCGCCGACGCCTCCCACTACCACTTGGGCCGAAGATGAATCGGACCTCACAGAAGAGCACCCTGCCCCGGTCCTGACAACCGACGCCGAGCAGAGCGACGCAGGGCTGCCCGCAATCGGCATCCTCGGAGGGCTGCTGGGACTGCTCGAAGACACACCGAACGACTCGGCGGATGCCGTCGAACAACCCGAGTCCCAGACAGCGATCACCACACCCGTAGAGGTGGTGGCCGATCCCACCACCGGCCCCGAGGAGTCGGCCGAAGATCGCGACGGCGTCGCAGAACAATCGGCAGAATCCCCCGAGGCGACGAGCGAACCCGAAACTGAACCTGCGGCACCTGCACCCTCGGCGAGCGAGAAAAAGACCAAACCTCCCCGCATCGCACCCGCCCACACGATTCCACTGACTCGGGTCGGAGCCTTCGGAAGCCTGCTGGGATTGCTCGAAGAAGACGAGGGCCCGCGCGCTCCTCGTGTCAGTGAAGTTCCTGACGTCCAAGAGACACCTGCCCCGAGCCGCCCAGAAACCGTTCCCGTCGACGTCCCCGAGGGACCCGATCAACTCGCAGGGCCGGCAGTCTCGCTCACCAAAGCACGTGTTCCCCACGCGGATCATGCCGCGGGTCATGACGGGCCGAGTGCGGTCCGAGAGCCTCAGTATCGACCCGATCCGAAGTCTGAGCCTGAATTGGCGCCGCCAGGAGTGGCATCAACGCACCCAGGTCCCCCCGAGTCGGCCCCATCAGACACCGATCTGGCCGAGTTCAAGGAGAGTTTGGAATCCTTCGACGTTGCACGGCGCAGTCGAGCACTCAAGGATCTGATGCATCACGAGCTCGACCGACCAACTGTCGAGCTCGTCGCTCCTGCCCTGGCAGATCCCGACGCAAACCTTCGACACCTTGCCCTGCAGGTACTCGAACGTGCCCCCGAATTGTTGCCGCTTGAGACGCTGAACAGTGCAGCATTCGACAACGACCCGATCATCCGCGGCCGCGCCCTGAGTCTCGCCGGACGTACCGGCAACCTCGAAGCACTCGGACTCGTCGGGTCACGGCTGCTCGACGAGACAGATGAATCCGTCATCGGGTCGGGGATCTTGGCGCTGGCAGCGCTGGCGCGCTCGACAGAGTTTGGAGAGAGCCACCTGGATCGACTCTGCGCCGCGATCGGCGCGATTCCCGGCATGGGACTGAGCAACCACAGCCGTGAATTGTCGACCCTCGCCCAGTCGCTGCCCCTCGGTGACATCATGCATCGGCTCGGCACGGATCAAGATTCGATTCGCGCCGGCGCGGCAGTCATCAGCTACGAATCAGACGTCGAAGCGGCGCACAAGGCCCTTTCTCGCCTAGTCACCGACAGCAACCCGGTCGCCCGCAAGTACGCACTGGCAGCCGGCGGAAGCCAACTGCCTGGATCCGCCACCAGTACTCCCGATGCCGACTCCGTCGCCGCAACCGAAGCCGTGGGCGAACCACACGACCAACCAGTCGGACAGTCACTGCTCGCCGGTTTGATCCACGCACTCGATGACCCCAAACCGGAGATCCGCGAGCAGGCAGCGTCCGCTCTGGGCCGGCTCCCTCGAAACCACGTCATCGACTGGATTTCCAAGGAGGTCCGCCGCGCCGATCCGGAAGGCATTCGTCAACTGATCGATGCGGCTTCCCGACTCGACATCACCGAGGTCGCAGACGTGCTGGCGACCGCAGTCGCCCGCGTCCCTGCTGATGAACTGACACATCGGCTACTCGACACGCTTCGTCGCTACTCGCCGGTTCGCGACGTCGTTCAAGGCTGGCGCGATTCCAGGGAACCGCGCGAACGCATCTCGGCCATCCGTCTCGGTGCCGCACTGAGTCCAGACGACACGGACACGATCCTGCAGGGATTCGCCGACGCCAACGCTCGCGTCCGGGTCGCGGCGATCGAAGCGGCGAGCAACAGGCGACTGATCGATTACACGGCGAGCGCATTGACCACCTTGTCGGGCCAGGACAGCTCGCGGCGTGTCCGGCTGGCGGCTCTGGATGCGCTGAAGACGGCTGACCCGGAAGATCGTCTCCTCGCCGCTCAGCAGTCCCTGCGCGATGACGATCCCCAAATCCGCCAGGCCGGCCTCAGTTTGCTGACGGGCAGGTCGGATGAGGAGTTCGCGATCCTTGCCGCAGCCCTGCGCGATGCCGAACCGGCCGTCGCTCACCGCGCCGCGGCGATCTTGACCCAGCACGGTGGGTACGAGGTACTCGCGCTGCTTTGGGGACAGATGCAACATACGGAGGGTGCGGCGCGAGACCTGACGCTCGACGTTCTCCGGCAACTCGATGCGACCGCACTTCGGAGACTGGCGCTCCAAACGGTCGACAGTCCCGACGAGGAAGCGCGAGCCCGAGGCTTGGCTGCGCTGACAACACTCAACGATGACCGGGACGTGCACCACATCACGGAGGCGCTGAACGACCAATCGGTCCGCGTCAGGCTCGAAGTCCTGCGTGCCCTGTCGTCCACGGCAGCGCTCATCCCCATCGAACCACTGCTGAAGACGCTGGATGACCCTGAGGACGAAATTCGGGCAGCGGCAGTCAGGACGCTCGCAGTGCTCGAAGACACGAGTGTCCTCCCGCAACTTGTCGCCCGACTGTACGACTCGTCACCATCCGTTCGACGGGCCAGTCGAGACGTGCTCGAGGACCACCGATCCGAAGAGGTGATCGAGTTGCTCTTTGCCGACCTCGATCACCTGGCGCGGCGAGTCGTCGCCGTCCATGTCTTGGCCACGATGGGACGTCAAATTCAGACTCGACTCATCGCGAAAATCGACGACGCTGACGATCACCTCCGCGAAGTGATCCTTTCGACCTTCCACTCCACCGGCATGGTGGAACAACTCATCGGCGACCTGCGTGACCCCGATCGTGCGGTACGTAAGCAGGCGTTGGAAGATCTCAGCAGAGTTGGCGATGGCACGGCCGTCGGCCCGATCGCCCAGCTGCTTTCGGAGCCAGACCCGCAGATCCGGAAGCTGGCGGCTGCGGCACTTGGTGCCATCGGCGACGATCGGGCGATCGAACCCTTGCGTGAGGCTTTCGCCAACGACCCCGACATGGAAGTTGTCGCTGCCGTCGAGCACGCATACCGGAAGTTTGTCAGGCAATGAGTGATCACGACCGCCCATCGAGCCGGCTCAAGGTCTTGTTGACTGCCGAAGGAACCTACCCTCACACGGTCGGTGGTGTCTCGACGTGGTGCCAAAGCCTGATAGAAGAGCTGCCCGAAGTGGACTTCACGGTCTTTGCACACATGACGAACCCGTTCGTGAAAGAGAACTACAAGCGCCCACCGAACGCCGATCTGATCGGGGTACCGATCTGGGGGGTCGAAGAGCCGGCTGAGTTCAACCCGAAGCTCTCTCCGCGGCGTGTGCTGGTCCTGTCGGCAATGATGGATGAAGCCACGGCCCGGCGCCGATTTTGTCCACTGCTGACAGAACTGCTGTTGATGGTCACAGAACCTCATCGCTACGACGCAGAACGTTTCGGCCAAATCCTCTACGAGATGTATCGCTATTTCCGCAACCATGACTTCAGGGGCACGTTTCGTACCAGGGCCGTGTGGGAAACCTTCCGAACGGTCGTTCTGGACTCCCTGCACATGGAGCCCACAGACGATGAGTGGGAAGAAGTTGCACCAGAAGCAAACCCCACACCTCAGGAAATCATGCAGCGTCTGGGCCAGCTCCGCCGAGATCCGAGGAATGTCGACCCCGATGCGACGGCGAGCCATCGTGTTCCGCGCCTTTTCGAGGCCACGGAATCCATGCGCGTGCTCTATCGGCTGTTGACGCCACTGAACTACGAAATACCCGACGCTGACGTTGTCCATGCCACCGCGGCGTCATTTTGCGGGCTTGCAGGGATCGTGCGCAAGATCGAGTCCGGCACTCCCTTCCTGGTGACCGAGCATGGGGTGTTCATGCGCGAGCAGATGCTGTTTCTCGGTCGCATCGGCTTTCCCTACCACCTCCGGCGCTTCTTCATCCAGTTCGTTTCTGCCGTCTCCCGGTCGGTCTACCACTATGCAGATCAGGTCAGCCCAGTCTGCAGTTACAACGCTCGTTGGGAACGTGTGAACGGCGCGACCGAAGAGAAGATCCGTGTCATCTACAACGGCGTGGACAGCGAGCGATTCCGCCCACGGGAAGTGGAACGTCCCGATGCGCCCACGGTCGTCCTGGTGGCGCGCGTCGACCCCCTGAAAGACATGGAGACCGCGCTCCGGGTCGCGGCACGAGTTCGGGAAGTGATTCCGAACGTGCGATTTCGCCACTTTGGTCCGGCACCAGACCAGGAATACATGGACAAGTGTCAGCGCCTGTGGGAGGAACTCGAACTCCAAGAGACCTTCGAGTGGATGGGGTCCACTCGGGATGCCCCGGGGGCCTACAACCAGGCAGACGTCGTCTTACTGACCTCCATCTCCGAAGCCTTCCCGTACACCGTCATCGAAGCGATGATGTGCGGAAAGCCGGTGGTCTCCACGAACGTCGGAGGCGTACCGGAAGCTGTCGCCGACCTCGGTGACACGGCACGGATCCGCGACGTGGAAGGGCTGGCTCAAGGGGTCATCGAACTGCTCGAACAGAGCCCGGAAGAGAAAGCGCGCCTCTCGAGCGCGTGCCGCGAACGCACCTTGGAACTCTTCGCGCTCGATCGTTCGATCAACGCCTACCGGGATTCGTACCGGGAGCTGGCAGCACAAGAACGCCGGCCGCTGCCACGACTCGTACCGGTGGCGTCGCCTGCGGCGTGGACTGCCGAGCCGACCCAAGTCGAAGCCGGACGACGACTACCCGCTTCCCCGCAACCACTCCCAACGGGCGTCACTCCGCTGCCGATCCCCTTTGTGGCTCCCGCGGCGAGCGCCGTGGAATTGCAGCAGATGTTGCGTTCGCCGACTGCCCAGGTGCGCTTGACCGCGATTGCTTCCGTAGCCGAACTCCTCGATACCGAAAGCGCGCTGAGCGCCCTCACCCATGCGCTCTCCGCGGATCCCGATGTCCGTATAAGGACCCAAGCAGCTGTCGAGCTCGGCGATCTTCTCGGCGTGGCGGAGGTGGGCTGATGCGTTCGACCGTTGCACTCCCCACTGTCGAAAAGCTCACTGCCGACATCACCGAGCAAGTGGGTTGGCTCCAGGGCCCCTTCGAGGCGGCCGCCATCCTGGAGTCGTTTGGGCTATCTGATGAAGATGCTCGCGTTCACTACGGCACCGATGACATCTTCGAGCTCGCCGAACAAGTGCTCGTGCACCAACGGGGCAGTGCCGAACTTCGACGGCAGGCAACTGCCGAGGAGGACCATCGCATCGAAGAAGAGGCCGAGCGCTACCGCGAGAAGCCGATAGGGCTCATTCGGACCATCATTCGTGGAGCTGCGTACGGCATGCCGATGGGGCTCACGGTCTTTGCCTCGGTGATCCTGCTCTACTCGCTGTGGTCCTACTACTACTTCACTCCCGCGCAGGCCACTGCAATCGGGCTCGGTACTGCATTGAGCTACTTCATCGCCGGCGGCTTCACCCAGGCGATCGGGCGACGCGGAATGATGTATCTCCGCCAGGGCATGTACATGATGACCTTGAAGGTCGCCTGGTTCTTCGTCGCCGCCGGGATTCTCACCGCTCTCGTCGTCGCGGTGGTGCTGATACTCGTGTTCAACGTCTTTTCGATCATCTCGGCCTACGAGGCGAACCTGGCGGTTCTCTACTTCGTCAGCCTGTCGGTGCTGTGGTTGTGCCTCGCTGTTCTCTACATGCTCGAGCAGGAAATGCAGTTCACGGTCGCCGTCGCCTTGGGTGTCTTCGTCGTCTACCTCATGCGGGAGTACGTCGGTTGGCCGATGATTTGGGCGCACCAAGTCGGTCTGCTGGTGAGCTCGCTGTATTCCATGATCACTTCGGCGCAATATCTCTTGCGCAAACACTACAAACACCGCGATAAGAAGGCGCCGACATCATCAAGACTTCCCCGCAAGGTCATGCTGCTCGCCAGCGTGCGAACCTTCATCCTGTACGGGTCGCTCTACTTCACGCTGCTCTTCGCCGACCGCCTGCTGGCCTGGACGGGCCGGATGGACTTCCGCCAGACCTTCATTTGGTTCCGAGCCGACTACGAGGCTGGATTGAACTGGGCGTTGATCGGCATGATGCCTGCGTTTACGGCACTGGAGATGATTCTCCAGAAGTTCGGCTACAACATGAAACCACGTCAGTTGAAGCACGCCCTCAACGATCGGAACTCTTTCACAAACTGGTACCTACGCTTTTACGTGCGGCAAGTCGCCGTGTACTTCACTATCGGAATCATCGGGGCAGTCGGCGCATATTATGGGATGCAGGCGTTGATCCCGAAGATTCCGGAACTCGCCATCATGGCGCTTCCGGTTCCGAGATTTTCCTTCTTTGCCGGGGTGATTGGTTACATCCTTATCGGGTTCGCTCTGCTGAACCTCTCCGTCTTCTTCTGGCTGTCGCGACCGAAATTGGCGATGCTCTCTCTCGTGCCGGCCATGGGGGTGAACCTCGTCATCGGCTACCTGCTAAGCCGCATCTTCTCCTACCATTTGGCCGTGATCGGTCTTGCAGCCGGCGGGTTCGTGTTTGCCTTTGTCTCCACGATCCTGTGCATGCGCGTCATGTCCAACCTGGACTACTACAACTATTCCGCGTTCTAGCAGATGATCCAGGAGTTTCTCCAACTCCCCACCGTCACGCTGATCCGAGTCCTATTCGGGATGGTGCTGGCTTTTGGGATCCTTCCGATCTTCGTCTTGCCGAGACCAAGATCTGCGACGACATCGCTCGATGCCGCCGTCGTGCGTAGCGTGCGATGGTTTGGCGTGATCCTCGTGATCTCGCACCTGCTCGCCATTGTCCGCCTCTTCCACGTCGTGCCCATCCTGTTGCTCTGCATCTGGGGCGCGATGCTGAAACAAGGCCGCATCTCCGGGGGGCGCATAGGCAGAGCGATCACCTTTGCGACCGGCGAGGCCACGAGCCCGACGACCAAGGCGGTCGCGACTGACGACGAACTGGACGCGAGTGACGACGAATTGGACGAGCTGCACGAAGGCTCCTACAAGCCCTCACCACTTCAGCTGATTTGGCTGATGTTCAGCGACGTGATGCACCTCTTCGAGCGCCTCGGCCCCCGGGTGATGCTCGGATGGCTTGCCACGATCGGGACGAAACTCCGCAGACTGCCCGCACGCATCTTCAACCGCAGAACCTGGATGATTTTCGCACTCCTCACCCCGATTCTCGGCATCCTGGGCACATCACTGGCTCTCCGCGTCGATCTTGCCTTTCGCTACGAAACGCTCAGCCCCCCGGAGGCGTATGTGTTTCTCACCTGGGCGAAATCCTTCGCCGGGAACGAACTGTTCGTCGACGGCATCTACCCACACGGCCTGCCCGTGACCGTCGCCTTCATCGGAAAATTGACTCCTGGCATCGACCTGTACGAGATCATCCGGTACACCGGTCCGCTGATCGGCATGCTCCTGGTGTTCGGCATCTTCTACCTCTGCCTGCGGCTCACCGCGAATGCCGGCGCGGCGCTATTTGCGGCAGGTGCCTTCGGTCTCCTAGGGACCCTGGCCGAATGGCACGCACCCTGGACCCGTCAAACCGGGCCATTGCCCCAGGAGCTCGGCTTCGCGATCGCGCTCTTGGCGCTTCCCTCAGCAGTTCTGGCCGTCACCGACCGTGAGCCTGGGCATCTACGAACCGTGACACTCGCAGCCGTCGGTATCGGATTGATCCACCCGGTTCCACTGGTCGTGTTTCTCGTCATGGCCACTGCCGGCGCAGCCGGAGCCGCCCTCGTGTCCGGCGCAGGCGGACGAGTCGTCTTTCAGGTGGTCAGTGGCGGGGCCCTCGGAGGCCTGCTCGCACATGCCTATGTGCCCATCGGACTTCTGCTGGGAGTCCCAATGTTTCGGGGGATGGACCAGCCTTTCACAAGTGTTGCCAACCTGGGAGGTTCTCGGACTCAGCAACTGCTCGACTTCTTCGGCGGGCCGACCGTCGGGCACACACCCCTGAGTATTGCTGCCGGGATCGGAGCAACGTTGGCACTCGTTGCTGCCTGGATACTGCACCGGAGACCGCGAACCCGACACATCGGCGCCCAACTTGCGGGACTTGCGCTGATCGGACTCGTTGCCGTATCTCTCTACGACGTGCGCTGGGTGACCCTCCCGGTCAACATTCTCGGGCCGGTCGCCACCGTGGCAGGCATCGGGCTGGCGGCGGCGCTCGGCGCGGGGCTGGCTGCGGTCACCGCCGGAGCATTCGCCATTTCTCGACCCTTGAGACGAAGCGCTGTGGTCATCGTTGCTGCAGCACTCGGGATCACCGCGATCGGCCTCAGCTTCGAGCCAGGTCCTCGAACCCGGGCGCCGAGCGAGTACGACACGATGGCGGCTGTCACGCGAGACATCATGCGAAGCCAAGATGCCTTCACTTTCAGCATCGTCGGCACACCGCAACAGCGCCAGGCGGTCACCGGCGTCGGCTCGTTCATCGAACTCTGGGTCTTTGCTCGCGACGTGACGGTGCGCGATGCACAGGATCCGGGCTTTGTCGTCCCAGACCTGTCTTCGTTGATGTTCGCCCGAGATCTCGGTCAGAACCTCCCGATCCCGACGGCTGACATCTACATCTTCGTTGAAAAAGAGCCGTTTCCCGTGCCAGAACAACCTCCTCTCGGCCCCACCGAGGAGTACTACTACGACCGTGAGAAGCGGGGTCGAATCATGGCCACAGTGTTTGGGTGGGCAGAGTTCTACCGCTACTACCACACGGACATGTCTGTCTATTACGAGGATGATGAGATCATCGTCTATCGGATTCAACGCCGACCCAACACCGTTGCAGCCGCCGCGTCGCCACAATTCAAGGACTACACCTGGGAGCCAGGCATTCTGTTCACCGGAGGCCCGGCAGAACCTTCCGAAGTCGTCATTCCGTGGGAGTCATGACGCTGCGTCGAGCCGTCCTGCTGCTGCTACTTCTCAGTCTGATCTCGACAGGTTGCCGAGGATCCAGCGAGCGGCGTCTGGTGAGCATCCGAGAAGGTGAATTGACTGCCGGCTATCTCACCGGTGACCTGCTGTATGTCGAGACTCGAGGGGTCCGACTGTCCGCGATCTTCATCCACGACTTGTGGGAAAACTCTCGCGAGCGGGTACCCCTTCCGGAGGGCTATGCCGATTCGCCATCCTGGTCGCCCGATGGGACCAGATTCGCGTTCGCGCTCACGGGGGAGGACGGCGCCTCGCATATCTGGGTGGTCAACGATGATGGATCGTCACCCCAACAGATCACGCGTGGCGATGTCGTGGACAACTATCCGAGGTGGTCACCAGACGGCCGCCACCTTGTCTTCAGCTCCATTCGGGACGGCGAATTCAACTGGCGACTCTTTCGGGTAGCAATTGACGGCGGTGTTCCGGAAGCCATCGGGCCACAAGAAGGTCACAACATCTTCCCCGACTGGCTTCCAGATGGCCGATTCGTCGTCTTCAGCCACCGAGCAGAGGACACCTATGACGTCCGACTCCTCGACTTGGAAGAAGGAACCCACCGGGAACTGTTTTCCGGCGAGGCCGCTGCCGCCCAAGATATGTATACCCGCGCTGCACCAGACGGACGATCCATACTGTTTGCCACCAACCGCGATGATGCCACGTGGCAACTCTGGGTCTTCGACCTCGTGACCAACGAGCTGCGGCGAATCATCGGGAGTGACTCGATGGATGAGTACCCCGCCTATTCCCCGGACCAAGAATTCGTCGCGTTTTCCACCGGCCACCTCGCGATCTACCGAGCAGACGGGCAAGAATTCCCGGACAGCCAGTTGCGCTGGGCGGTGACCCAGAACCTCGCTTGGAGTCCCGATTGGCGGGAGTCGCGATGATGTGAGCTTCGATCGTCTCGAGGCTCTTTCTCACGACGGCTGGCAGACCACTTCTCCCAGCGCTGCGATCCCGAACCCTTCTTCCAGACCAACCTCCATGAGCCTGCTCACGATGTTCGCATCGTGTCGTCCGGCCCAAAAAGGATGGTCGTAGACAACAGCCAAACTACGAACCTTGCTTAGACGACGTCGAAAGTCCGTCTCGATCTCCACATCCGTGGCCCCTCGTGCACGATGCCACTCGAGAAATCCCACGCCACCAGGTTCCCCAATCACGTTGGTCACCGCATTGGGGATGATCGAATCTCTCCTCACTCCTTCGGAATCGGGATCATGCAGGTCGGCCAGGTAGGAGAAGCCACAGTTCCGCGCGACCTCGGGGAGCAACGACGGGCTGTTCCATGCGGGTGAAGCGAAACCAGCGGGGGAATCGACGCCAATCTCAGACAGTCGCTCCAAGCCCCACTCGATCTCGGTGGCTAGCCGATCAGCCGACCAGGTGTGAGCCGACTCTTGCCAAGCTCGATGGTTGCGTCCACCGTGAAGCCCGACCTCATGGCCCGCATCAACGATCCTCCGGACATGATCTCCCATCGCAACGCCGACTCGGGGATTGGTCAGCACAAGTCGAACAAGGCCTCGGCGCGACAGCTTTCGTGCGGTCGGGAGGCGGGTCGCGGTGTGCGACGGGGACACCCGCCAACTCGACCGCAGGACCCGGACGCGGCTCGTTGCCCGACCCATATTGACGAAAAAGGTCAGCGCGACATCGAGCCGAGCGGCCGCTTCGATCAGGGGCCCGCTTCCTGCGCTCAGACACTCATGGCTGTCGACGTCGAATCGGAAGCAGAGCCGGCGATCCATCGCCGGCGCAGCCTACACTCGCCCGACCCGAGGCCGCCCCTGCTCGTATCCGCATGGACGAGAACTGGCTGATGACTGGAGGCTCCGCGAGGTGAACCAAGTCCACGTGTTCCTCGGGACGCGGGCCCAGTACATCAAGATGGCGCCGGTGATGAACCGTATGGATGATGCCGGGATCCCCTACCGATTCATCGATTCCGGACAACATGCAGCACTTCGCGATGAGCTACGGACAACCTTCGACCTCAAGGAGCCCGACTACGTCCTAGGGGGACGTCGGAACATCCAATCCTTATGGGGAGGTGCAATCTGGACGATTCGCCTGCTCGCTCGGATGACTTCGCGCCGCAGGATCCTTCACCAGATCTTCGGCGGTCACGGAGGGATCTGTGTCGTCCACGGCGACACGATGTCAACGCTTCTCGCCACGTTGATGGCACGCCGCGCAGGGATTCCGGTCGCCCACGTCGAAGCTGGCCTCCGATCCCACTCCCCCCTCCACCCATTTCCAGAAGAGCTGATCCGAGTGGCCGTCATGCGTCGCGCAGCCGTGCTGTTCGCGCCCGACGAGGTGGCCCGGCAGAACCTCGAGCAGATGCGGGGATTGACCGGCACGATTGTGCTGACGTCGGGAAACACTGCCGCAGATGCTCTTCGAACCGCCTTGGGTGAACAGCCGCCTCCCGAGGCGAGTGGTGCAGTTCTCTTTTCGATCCACCGGTTGGAGAACCTCTATCGTCCAGGTCGCCTGAAGGCCTGCGTCATACTCGCCGAAACGATCGCCCGTGAGCGGCCGGTGAAGTTCCTCCTCCACGAACCGACACGCAAGGCACTGCACCGCCAAGGCCTGATGGACCGCCTGTCCCGGTCAGGCGTCGAGATCACCCGCCTTCTTCCCCACCGCGAGTTCGTCCGCGCCCTTCAAGCAGCGCCCTTCGTGGTGTGCGATGGCGGCTCGATCCAGGAGGAGTCGGCCATCCTTGGGGTCCCTTGTCTGCTCTGGAGAGCCAAGACGGAGCGGATGGACGGCATCGACGCCAACGCAGTGCTCGCCCACTATGACCCGCTCATCGTGCGCGAGTTCATCCGCAACCCTGAGCGCTATCGGCGGCGGCCACTCGACTTGCAGGAAGACCCGTCCCAGGAAATCGTGGATTATCTCGTCGGACTGGTCGATTAGTGGCGCGTCCCTAGTGGTCGTCGTCCTCGATCGCTTCTCCAAATCCGGGACGACTTTCCGTCTCCAGGCGAAGGAGCGCGAGCTCTTCGGACAACACCCGAGTTTCGTTCTCGAGTCGTGAGACTTCCCACGAAAGGTGTCCGACGATCATCAGCAGGATCAGCAGCGCCACGAAGAAGAGGGCGCTGGCCGGTTCGGTGAAGGACAGGAACGACGCAACACCGGCCAGAAGTCCCGGAAAGAACGCAACGACCGTCATACCGATGGCGAGCACGAACCACAGAACGGCGTACTTGTCACGGATCTGGCGACGACGAACGAGTTCGAAGATGACGCCGGCACCGCCAAGCGCCACCAGCGCCGCGACGACATGTGCTCCAGTCATGTCTGGCCTCCATATGACTTCGCTGTCTCAGGATCCGGATTCTGACGAGGCGACGGCCAGGTCTGGATCCTCGAGAGGAGAATGACCGCCACCGCACGCAGGGCGTAGATGGACGCACGTATCGAGGTCTGACTCGGCTCACCTCCAAGTCGCTCCCGCATCGCGACAGGGACTTGCGAGATGATCAGGCCGTGTTTGGAAGCGATGACCAACGACTCCACCGTGTCACCCAGGTATTCCGCAGGGTAGGTTCGCGAGAAGACACGAATCGCTTGCGGACCTGCAGCCCGAAATCCCGAAGTGACATCGGTGAGCGCAACGCCGGCGACACGGCTCACCAGTCGCGCCAGGCGTTTCATCATCCACCGTCGAAGGCCAGGAACATCGTGTGTTCCCTTGCCGGCAAAGCGCGCACCGATCACGATGTCTGATCCCTCGAGTCCGGCGAGCAACCGGGGAATCTCACGCGGATCGTGTTGGCCGTCGGCATCTACCTGCACAACTGCGTCGTAGCCTCGTCGCAGGGCGAATCTGTATCCGACACGCATCGCCCCACCGACTCCAAGGTTGAAAGGCAACGACAACACCAACGCTCCCGCCTCTCGAGCGCGCCTGGCGGTGGAGTCCGTCGACCCATCGTCGACCACGACCACAGCCGCAGTGGGGAGGCTGGTTCGAATCTCGCGAACAACTTCGCCGACCATGGCCTGTTCATTGAATGCTGGTGTGACGACCAGAACACGCTGCGGCCGATCGGCCTGTGAGCTCATGCTTCATACCTCATCACCAAGCCGCCGATCCGGCTTGTTCCTGGAGACGATCGTCGCGCCGCAGAACTTGCCTGCGGAGGGCGCCGAAGGTGTAGATCGGATTCAACGCCGCCGCACATATGAGTCTGCGACTGCACCGCAGCAGTTGGCCAGCCGCGTAGTGGTTTCCCGCGGCCCGGTAGTGCAGGCGGCCGAGAACAGCAAGATGCCGGGCGAGCCGCACGGGACCCGGTGCGGCCGCCCTGGCCTTCACGAATTCTTCGAAGCTCAGCACACGACCGGCGTTGCGGGCGCGACGTCGCGCGGCAACGAACTGATGGATCTCGATAGTTCGTGCGAGCCTCTCTGTGGAGTAACTATCCGCGTGAGCGCGGCACAGAACCAACGGTTCGGGCAGAGTCAAGATGGGACCAGAATCGACGATCCGATCCCAGAGTTCCACGTCTTCCGCCCCGTCGAATTGTGAGTCGTAGCCCCCGGCGTTCAGGACGCTGTCCCTTCGCACGAGCACCGTCGAATGGAGGATGGCGATGATGCCGCCTGACGCAAGGGTTCTACGCAGCTCCTGATCGCTCGTGGGCCCTGTCCGAATCGAGCTGATCGTTCGCCCGGCGGCGTCGATGGCCATCCCCCAGCTTGCCCAGGCGATGACCTCAGGTCGCTCCCGGCTGGCGGAGATTTGGCGCTCGATTCGATCGACGCGACACACATCGTCTGCGTCCATGCGGGCCACCCAGTCACCACCCGCCTCCCGAAACCCGGTGTTGAGGGCAGCAGAAATCCCGCTGCCGCGGCTGGCGACCAGTCGCACCCGGTCGTCGACTTCCGCAGCCGCTCGAACGATGGTGGGACTCGAATCCACGGAGTGGTCATCCACAACGATGACTTCGAGGTCTCGATAGGTCTGCTGCAACACGCTTCGGAGGGCCTCTTCGAGGAACTGTTCGCCGTCACGGACGGGGAGAACGACACTCACGGATGGGTTCATGCGACCAACTCAGCGGCGAGTTCACGGCTTGGAGCAGGCAACAAGGGCGGAGGAACCTCGATCACACTGGCGTGCCGGACCACCTCTGCGACCAATGCATTCCGTGCCTGATGCGCCAGCCGCATGGCAGCCGCTTCCGGCCATAGGCCGCGAGCGACGGATTGGACGAGATGTCCGGCATTCAGACTGACCGCAGTCGTCGTCAGCAGAAAATCGGTCGGCGCGACTGCCGAGGAGTGGCGGAGCATCACCAGTGAATCGAGGCGCCCATTTCCACCGACGGAGCCGATACCCAGGCCACCTCCATCCAGTTGGCGTTCTCCCCTGGCGCGGATTCGTTCGGCAACCAATGGTCCGACGCGGCGTCCGGGCGAGCGGTGTCGACGGCCACCCGCGGAATCGGAACCCTCGAACTTGCGCGCGAGCCAAGTTCGTGAAGCGCTCACGATGCTCCCTTCCATGGGGAACAAGTCACGGTGCTCCGGGCGGATCTTCAGATTTACCGCCATCGGGGCGATCGTCCCATCGGCGAGACACCCGACGACGGAGTCACCGATGAGCGTCGCGCCGTGGACACCGATCAGCGTCAGCAACAGACGGGTCTTGCCCGACCCCGAAAACCCGCTGACTCCGATACGGCGTGTTGCGGTCTGCACCGCGGACATGCGAAGCACCATGCCCCCTCGACGAGCGAGTGCGGCGTCGACCAGGAGGACGTAGAGATCGTTGAGCCACGTTGGCGGGATATCCGGGGATACCACGGCACTGAGGTGGCCGTTATGGATCCTGAGAATCCCACCTCGACCGAAGCGGTCCCCGACCCAAACGCCATCTTCGACAAGGGCCATGCCATGTGCGATGCGCCGGCCCGGCCGGACGCTCATCTGACTGACTTCGATGGTGACGTCAGGATTATCGATGGGTGTTCCGAGCGGACGCAGGGCGGCCCGGACCCAGCCGGCAGATGCATCGCCGAGCAGATCGAGTCCAACCAAACGCACACCGACACCCGCGGCGAGAAGCTCCAGCGTTGGAGATGAGTCGCTTCTGGTCATCTCCGCAGACCCCGCCCGGCATCTGTCGAAACAGCATCGAGCAATTCACCGACCACAGCCCGAGCCTGAGACAGGTCATCCGCCTTGCCGTACAGAACCTTCGTTTCAGCCAAGGCCTTCTTGGCAACCTGAAGACGCCGGTCGAAGTCGGGCAGGAGTGGTTCTTGAAGTCCCTGGTAGCGGAATCCAGCTTCGAACGCGGCGAGATGTGCGCTGTACGAGCAGCCGAAGGCGGCCAACAGGCGGATCGGATCCTTTGCTCCAGTCGCTGGTCCGAGCACCAGCAGGGCATCGATCCGACCCTGACTTCCGAGGCGGTGGTCAACTGCAATCTCCTGGAATCCGACACGCCGTTCCATGAAATGGCGCATGCCTCGAGCGCCGACGCCTACCACCGCCCTCGGAGTGCGCCGGCCGTTCGGATGGTTTTCGTATTGATCGAGCCAACGAGCGGCAGCCCTGCTCAATCGCGATCCGCGGCCGGGTGATTTGGCAAGTTGCAGATCGTGGTCTGGGCGAAGCGTCAACCCACACCACAGCGGAGCGACGTCTCCCAGCGGAGTCACCGCGACGAGATCGTCACCGAGCAAGCGCCCGCCATGTTCGAGGAGCAATTCGAGGACGACGCGGGTCTTTCCATTTCCCGACCATCCACCGATCGCCACCCGCCGTCCATCGACCTCGACGCAGGCCGCACGGAGCGTGCCGCCGCCAACGTCGTATAAGGCATGCTCGAGAAGCGGAGTTCGAACAAGTTCGAGCAAGTTCGCGTCGGCGGAACGATCCAGTTGGACCGAAAATTTGCCGTCTCGCACCGTCACGAGAGCTCCCCGAGCGAACCGATCGCCGATCCAAACCCCTCCGTCGGGAGCCAACCGAACCCCGAATTCGGCCCGGATGGAGGGGACTGGCATGCGATCCACGAACTCGAAGTCGATCGCCGGGACCTCGCCTGAGTCCGGCCGGGAGAGCGGCAAGAGCGACGCTGCCACCCGGTGGGCGAGATCCGGCGTCAACCGGTCGGCGTGTCGGATCCGTTCATGGACGAGATCCGCGACACACAGATCGATTGTGGATGCCATCTGCGGTCGTGTGAATGGCATCTTCACGGCAGATCAGCGGCGATTCCGGGCATGAGCAATCATTCCGACGGGCCCGAGCCATTTCAAAGGGATGTCTTCGGGGGCTTCCGCTGACCACCGGGGACCCGTGCGCATTCTGCTTGCCCGCCGAAGCGTTGCGGTATCCAGACCGTGGAAGGGCCCCGTGACATACCGGTTGAGGATCTGCCCAGGAATGCCGAGCACGGTACCGATGGGATAGATGTCGACCGAGGCAAATCTCTCGTCCAGCAAACGCCAGAAGAGTCGTGGCGAAATCCGCCAGAGGTCGATCTCACGATCGTGCGGCGGGAAGAGCCATGGGGCACCCACCACCAGCTCGCCATCCGGACGAAGTGTCCGGGCGAACTGTTCGAGCGCGGCACGAGGATCAAGCGCGAAATGGAGAGCCCCGAGGCAAACGGCAACGTCGTAGGAGCCGGCGTGATGATCCGGCAATGGTGTATTGATGTCCCACCGCTCGTGGTCGCCGGTGATGTCGAGCGCGTGATAGCTCCCGAACTCCAGTTGTCGCAGCCAGCCAGTCCCGGCCGCGATGTCAAGAAGCTTCGCGTCGTGACGGTCGCCCAGGATGTGCACGATCGTGGCGACATATCGTCTCAAGGAAGGATCGAGACGCAACTGCCAGCGCGCTCGAAGCCCCCGCGCCGGACCACTGCTCATCATTCGATCACTCCTGGATTTGCTGGCCGTCGCCATCGAAAGCCTAGTGCGCCCGACATCGGGAATACTGCGCCGCCTACCGCGATCCGGGCCGGCACATGTCCCGGCGTGAGCGAAGATGCGCCTGCCATCAGAACTGCCATCGAAGGCGCCCGGAGACCAACAACAAGCCGGAGGTCACGACTCACCACTCGCAGCCGCGTCAGGGTTAACCATCGGATTCGGCGACGAACTCCGGGAACGAATCGAGCACGTCCTTCGGCGATGCCGGGCCGTCATTGAACAACTCATCGGGACGGTAGGTGTAGTCCGTAAACGCCGTCGAATCACGGTCGATGAGAACCGCTGGATTTCGTGAAATTCGGTACACGCGGATGTGTTCGCCTTCGTAGTACAACGTGGTGTTTGGATCTTCGCGTCGGCGCTCCTCGGCCCATTGGACGATGGCCGCCTGAAGCCGTGCCCGCTTTTCGAGGTTGAAGTAGTACTCACTGGTTGGCCCCGGATCCGATACCTCAATGATCGGGTAGGGCTCCACCTCGGCAAAGACCAGTGTTTCCGGCGTGGGAACCGGCAAGATCTCGGCATGCGGTATGTCCTGCACGTCGCGCGCGAACACCCACTGCTCGATGAAGAAACCGTGGTCGCCCAGCACCTGTTTCTGACTACTCATACCGACAACCGTGTACGTGCCACGATCGAATTCGGACTTGAGCTCGAGGGTCTCGCGTGTCATCTCCTCCCACTCGATGTTCTCTCTGATGTAGAAACGTTCGATGGCGTCCGCAGGGAACTGGGTGCCAAACGCCCCCAGCGCGAGGATTCCGGCCACCAAGAGCATCGCAATACTGGGATAGCTCGCCCGCCGTATCACGATCCAGCCCAGACCTCCCAATCCCGCACCAAAGGCCAGCGCCAATGTCGGGCCAAGCAGGTTCGCCAGTCGGACTGCGTAGAAGGGCTCCATCGAATAGGCAAACCCGCTCAGGTCATAGAGTGCGACTGCGACACCTCCTGTCGCCGTCAGGCCGAGTAGTTGCGCTCCATACTGGCGCGTCGCCGGCCTCAGAATGAAGAACACGGCCGCGCCGAGCCCGACTGCAACGAAGACTGCGGCGGCCAAGCTCAACCAGTTGTGTGCGAGCCACTCCAACTCCCCGAACCAAACCTCGAGGTCTGCCCGGTTGTCGTCTCCGTCGGAGCCTCCAAGATCCGCGAATGCGTCTCCGGCGCCATAACCAAGGTATGCGGGCACGCCGAAGAGTTGCGCCATCGGCACCACCGCAAAGCCGACTCCCGCGCCGACCAGGCTGGCCACACCCGCACCCACAAGATGGGAGAATCGCCGGGAGACCAATGCTGCCGGTACCGCCGCAGCCGCAACCAGCAGGCCGAGCCACCCTCCGGCGAGGGGATGGCACATTGCCGCGACGAAGGCGGCGCACGCCAGGTTCGTCACATTGCCACCGAGGGCGATGCCGCCATCACTGGCCAGCCGCAGTAGCTGACCTCCACCTTTCTCGGTCACAGCCAGTACTGCGAAGACGACGGCGATGAAAGCAATGGCAAGCCCAAACTCTTGTGGCAACAGGCCCGAAAGTCGTTCCCACGGCTCGCGCCACTCTGGGTTCGCTCCGAAGAGGCCCAACAGTCCCGCAGCGAAGAGGGCGGCGCCAGCATTCCGGCTCAGCCGTAGCACTGCGTAGAAGATGGCAAACACGAGGAACGTCCCGACCAATGGACCGACGAACTTGACGACATCGACGAGCTCCGTGAACGGGGTCACGAAGTCGATGAAGGAGACGATGGCCGCCAGGCCCTGCGGATAGACCCCATCGGGCCACAACTGATTGTCACGAAACGAGTCGGCCCAAGCCATATGGACGTACGCGTCCGGGGGACTCAGGCTGCGCAAACCCAGCGCATTCTTGACACGAAGGTAGTACGAGGCGATCAGAACCCCGAGGATGGGCGTGGCCATCAAGAACAGCTTGACCCGCACGGCTCGGGGAGTCTTGGGCTTCTTGTCCCTCTCCGGCGCACGGGAACCCGACTCCGGTGGGAAGATCAGATTCAAGATGCCGATGAAACCGCCGAGTTGGCCTCGGTAGCGGGCAAACCAGGCGATCGAGCCGATGACGGCGATGACCGCCACCGCCGTGTAGATGCCGATGCCGGCCAGAATGTGGGTGAGAACGATGACGATTGCGACCCACCGCACGAGCCGAGCGACATAGGAGTCGAGCCAATTTCGCGCCCCTGCCGGGCGCGGAAGCACCACCATGGGCAGGATTCCCATGGCGATCACCACTCCGAGCGCAACCCGAGCCATGGTCGCCAGCTCGGCAAAGTCGATGACCCAGTTCACGGCCGAATGCCCTCAGCTGGCTGATTCTGCAACGTCACCGCGCGATCTCCTCGTACACCGTTGCGGAGAAGTCGCGCGAGAAATGGATATCGCCGTCGGAGGCGATCGACTGTGCGAACCAAGCGAACCCTCCCAGGGCCACCACGCCAGCGACCATCAGAACCGCGACTTTCGTCAACGTCACCGTCCGCGCGGCGATGAGTGACAAGGAAGCGAATCCAGCGCCAAGAGCCAACGGCAGTGATTGCCCGATGATGCCCGCGAATCGATCCAGATAGAGATCGCTCACCGTGAACATGATGAGGGTCAAATCATGCAGAACGACCATCACTCCACCCGCGCATGTGAGGCCAAGAAGTTGCGACGCACGCACGCGAGATCCACGCTTGTAGACCAGACCGGCACCAATCAGAGCCACGACTGTCGCAGCACCTGCCAAGAAACTCAGTTCGTTGCGCCCGAGCATTGACAGATCACCCCAGGCATCGGAGCGATCCGATTGCAGCAGCACGCCGGCCAACCCACCCGCGTTCTCCCATTCCTGATACCGCTGCACGCCGAACAAGTATGCCACCGGCTGCACCAGCTGGCCGATCACCGCACCCACCAGCACCGTGACCCCGGTCACCACCAACCGCCGAAAACGGAAACTTATCGCCGTCGCACAGATCGCAGCCGTTGCGGTCACCACCGCAAGCGCCAAGAGTGAGATCGGATGGGTCATCGAGACGACGAACGTGGCCAATCCGGCCCACAGCGCATACCCGCTGACAGTGATGCTGCGAAACGGGAACATCCTGACGGTTCCGTCTGCAGTGGATTCCGACACCGCGAGTACCGCGAACACCATCGCGACGAGGGCGATCGCCAGTCCGAACTCCTGTGGCAGCAGTCCCGCCTGCAGGGACCAAGAGATGCGCCACTGCGGAAGCGCTCCGAACAAACCGACCGACCCGGCGGCAAACAAGGCAGCTCCCGGCTGCCGCGTGAGCCGGACGACGACGTAATAAATCGCCGCAACGATGGTCGTACCAACGAGTGGACCCATGAACCGCGCCACGTCGAAGATGTCGACAAAGGGCGTGAAAACATTGGTGAAGGCGACAATGGCCGGCAGACCCTGTGGGTAGAAGCCGTCGGGCCACAGTTGGTTGTTCACGAACGACTGTGCCCACGCCAGATGGACATAGGCGTCCGGAGGATGGAGCTCTTCACTCGAGAAGATGGAGATCGCCCGGAGCCAGAAAGATCCGATGAATACCGCAAGCGTCGGCAACGCAATTACCAGCAGTCGAAGGCGATCCGCGACACCGACCTTTAACTTCGGGATCCGTCGCCGCCCGTCACCGCCTGACGGGAAAACCCAGCGAAGCCAAGGTTTAGGACTGTCGAACTGGTAGCGATATCGACCAAACCAAGCCACCAGTGCGATGAACGGCAACCATATCCATAAGCCGTAAATACCCACCGCAGAAAACGCATGGCTCGCCACGATGATGATGGCAAGCCATCGAACGAGGTTGACGACGTAAGCGTCGAGGCCACTGCGGACACCTCGCGGCCGGGGAAGTACCAGTAGTGGAAGCACGCCGAAGGCCACAACAAGACCGACAACGAACATCACGAAGTCGCCGGTGGACGTCGCGCCCCCTTCGATCGCGGTCATCACACCTCCCCACCGTTGCTCATGCTGCGTCGAACCCAGTCACGATAGCGCGGGCGGTAAAGAGGCTGTTCCCCGGCGTAGGAAGGAGCGAGGCGCAAGGTCTAAGATAGGCTACGAAAATCCCTCTCCTGCGTTCGAGACTCCGACCAATCCATCCGCTGGTTACATCAGCGCTGCTCATCCTGTTCGCCGCCGGCATCGGCGCGAGTCAACTCCTCTTCAAGACGACCGCCGATACGGCAGAACCGACCACTATGCAAGAGTCCGTGCGGACCAGCCAACGAAACCCGGGTCACACGAAAGTGTGCGGAGATCCCGGGACTCACAACGATGATTGTCCCCTGCAAGCCATCGCACCTCTGAAGGG
>JBBDQP010000003.1:0-3125 GCA_040905965.1 Acidimicrobiia bacterium | reverse complement strand
ATCCCGGGACTCACAACGATGATTGTCCCCTGCAAGCCATCGCACCTCTGAAGGGATGGAGTTCCGTCGCCAACATCGCCGAAGGCGGCGACGAGGTGGCCTCAATCCAGGCCATCGTCGAGGACTCCTCGACACTTTCCCGACCCGGTGACCTGCTGCTGCGGGTCCTCACGCACTCCACCGAACCGCCGACGATCTACCTGGACACCGATGGCGACCGAGTTCGCGGCGGCTGGACCTACCAGACACCCGTATCCGCCGCGGGGTGGGACTTACATATCGACCCCGAGGGCACCCTGCATCAGCATGCCGGCAATCCGGATGTTTGGGAGTGGTCACCGGTCGCCAACCTGCATGACTTCATGTGGGAATCGGTCGATGGCGAGACGACCGTGCGTCTCCCCGCCGCGTTGCTCGAAGAACTGACGGGGGAATGGGCCGGTCGAATCCGAGTTTCCGCACAGCACCACGATCAGTGGCTGCCACCGGTGTTCTTCGACGGAGCGCTCTATCCACCGGAGCCGGACGGTCCTGAGTCGACACCCGTACGCGCTCCAGGTCGCCTTGCCTTGGCCTACCAATGGGCCCCATGGGCTATTCGTGACTGCGATCCCAGCGGCGAGGACTTGGGCTGCGCCTCAGCCGCGTATGGCAAGTTCAATCACATTGTCTTGGCCGCGGGTTTGCAGGATCCGCGCCACCCCTCCCACGCGAAAACCGTCCTGTTGATCGAACGACTCCGGACTGACCACCCGGAAACAGAGATCTGGGGGTATGTCTCGCTGCTCCGCCACGCCGCCGACTGGTATGGGGTCGAGGGAGTCAGCTCACGTGCTCAGCAGTGGCAATCGATCGGCGCGACCGGCATCTTCCTCGACGAATTCGACCTCTGCGAGGCCGGATGGCGAACCTGCCCAGTCGACGCCGATGGCCGTGAGGTGGCCGTGACGCGTGAACGTCAGCGCGAAGCTGTCGCATCGGTCCATTCACTGGGAATGCCGGTCTTCGTCAATGCGCACTCGATTCACGGCGTCTTCGGACCGGTCCGGGGGCTGGCGACAGCGCTGGGATCTGGCGGAGCCGAACGTCTTCCAGACATGTACTTGCTGGAGAACCCCACAGCTCATGCCGACCGTTGGTGGACCGGACTGGACATGTTGGCCTCGGTTGCACGATTTCACATCGCCTCGCGATACCTGGCCGAGCACGGGGTGCGCCTCGCGGTCGTCGATACTGCGGCCGAAGCCGTCGCCGACGATGTGGCCGACGATGTGTATCGCGCCAGCTGGTGGCGAGCACTGATGGCCGGTGCGGAGGCGCACGCATTCACCAATCCCACCTACTCCGCCACCGACGAACTCGGCTCGAACATTCCGATCCTCGAGCCACCATCGAACGCGGATCTCGCGCAACTCCAGAGTCTTTCTTTCGTTGGGCACGTCGAGACCAGCGGCGACGGGTTGACGTCGGTGCGTCTCGTCGCCAATGAATCGGGCGTCGTTGTCGGTGAAGTTCGCATCAAAGTGAACCCAGAGACGGGTGCCGTCGACGGCGGGTTCGTCGAACTGCCCTAGTACGGTTGACCCTCCACCGGACAGATCGAAAAAACCACCACGCGGAGGGCTCGGCGAGCATGACATCTGTCCCAGACGCACCGCTCCCAGACACCAGCGTTGGAGGGAAGGTCTGGAGCACCGCCAAACCGATCGTCATCGTCCTGGCGCTCGCAGTGAACGGTGCCGTCTACTTCGCCATCAGCAGCCGCAGCACGGACATCGCGTTGATCCACGTCCTGTATCTCCCTGTCGTGCTGGGAGGCATCCGATTCGGGCTTCGCGGCGGTGCGCTTTTCGGTGCAGCAAGCGCTGCAGTGGTTTGGTTGAGTGCCGTTGAAGCAAATCTTGTCACCGTCGACGAGCTGGCTCTCTTCACGGTCGTCGTCGTCATCGTCGGTATCGTGGTCGGGGGCAGCGTTCGATCGCTCATCTCGTCGCATCAACGTTCGCTGGCTCGGTGGTGGGACACGGAATTGGGGACACCGGCAGATCTGCTGAACGCTCCTCCGACTCTGTCGGATGCCAACGTGCGTCGGATGGTCGCCACGCGCGATTTCTATCCGGTGTTCCAACCCATCTACGCACTCGACGATGGTCGCATGATCGCTGTCGAGGCACTCACGCGATTCGACAGCGAACCTCCACTTCCTCCCAGCCAATGGTTCGGTCGAGCAGCCGAACTGGGGATGGGAACCCAGCTCGAAACGATCGCCATCGAGAAGGCGATCGAATCCTCGAAGAATCTCCGGCCACACATCATCCTCAGCGTCAATGTGTCGGCGACCACGCTCGCATCAGAGTTGCTGCTCGACGTTGTCACGAAGGCCGCCCAGCCTTTGATGTTGGAACTGACGGAACTCGAACCTGTCCACGACTACATCGCACTTCGCCAGGCAGTAGCCAAACTTCGGAAATCAGGTGCGCTGATCGCGATCGACAACGTGGGGGCGAGTCTCACCAGTTTGCGACATATCACCCGGCTCACGCCGGATGTCATCAAACTGGACGGTTCCCTCACCAATGACGTCGACAGCGATCCGCTCACGAGATCTCTGACCCAACGACTCCTCCGCTACGCACGCAGTAGCCGGACGCTCCTGGTTGCCGAAGGCATTGAAGCGCCCGAGGATCTCGCCCGTTGGCGCGAGCGTGGTGTCCAGGCGGCGCAGGGTTACCTGCTCGGCAGGCCTGGTCCCCTCACGTTCGTCGAAGTCTTCGACTTTCCTGCGCCGAGAGTTGGCCTGATGCTGCGTTCACCTCGGAAGGCCACTGCGAATCCCGAAGGCGTGGGACGTGGAGACGATGGTCTGAGCCCATCACAACTCGACGAGCCGACTCCCTGGGGACGTGACCGCTGACGCATCAGCCTTGGATGATGGCTCCGATCGAGAGCCTGCGTCCTCACTGACCGTCGGAGCGGGGTTCGCTCAGTGCGCGGAAACCGGCGCGACGCGAGGAACCATGGTTGCCGGCCATGTATTCGGCGGACGGGCCCGAACGCACCATCGACGAAAGCGTGCCCAGGTTTGCGATCGTCGTCTTCCGGGTAGGACCTCGTCACATCATGTA
>JBBDQP010000002.1:0-13996 GCA_040905965.1 Acidimicrobiia bacterium | reverse complement strand
ACCAGTTGTGACGCCACCTTCCCCGAGGGGAAGGCGATCTTGAGATCGGTCCCCGTTCCTGGGGGGACCGACGGACGAAGTCCGTCGAGGGGGGCCGAGCGAGCGCAGCGAGCGAGTGTCAGATCGCGAGGCATTGCCCCGGCGTACCCTGCCGGCCATGGAGCGTTTTCCGCTGGGAGCTGGCGTCACTCGGGCGGGTCTGGAGGCGGATCTGCACGGAATGCTGCACCGTCTTCGTGCTTCCGAACCGGTGTCATGGGTTCCGGCGCTGCGCGGTTGGATGGTGACGCGGCGCGATCTGGCGATCGAGGTTCTGAGGGATTCGGAGCGGTTCACCGTCGACGATCCCCGCTTCTCCACTGCTCAGGTGCTGGGCCCGTCGATGCTGTCGTTGGACGGCGACGAGCACACTCGTCACCGTGACCCGTTCGCCCACGCCCTGCGGATGGGCAGGGTTCGGGACTACTTCACCGACATCGTCGAATCCGAAGCGCGGCGGCTCGTCGAAGAGATTGCCCCGAACGGAAAGGGGGATCTGCGGCGGGAGCTGGCGGGTCCGTTGGCGGTTGGTGTCGTGGCTGCTGCCCTCGACATGGCAGACGTCGATCGGGTGGCGATGCGAGCCTGGTACGACGACATCGTCGCCGCGGTGTCGGCCGCTTCGGACGGTGTCGTCGGGGTGGGGGTTCCGGCCGCGGTCGAGTTGCTCGAGATCCGAGTTCGTGAGGCGATCGCCGACGGGGGACTGTTGGCCGACGCACGCCGCACCCTGTCGGAGGCCGAGGTGGTCTCGAACACGGCGGTCATGCTGTTCGGCGGCGTCGAGACGAGCGAGGGTGCCACCGCCAACGCCTTCGTCCACCTGCTCTCGCATCCGGATCAGTTGGATTTGGTGTTGTCGAGCCCCGAATTGCTGACGCGAGCGGTCGACGAGTCGCTGCGACTGGAGCCGTCGGTCGTCCAACTGGACCGATTCGCCACCGCCGACACCGAGATCGGTGGGGTGGAGATCGCGGCAGGAGACTTCGTGATGGTGTCGGTGAGCGCTGCGAACCGGGATCCGGATGCCTACCCGGATCCTGACCGGTTCGACGTGACGCGGGAGAACGCCCGAACCCATCTGGCGTTCGCCCAGGGGCCGCATCACTGTGTCGGGCTGCATTTGGCCCGTGCCGAGACCCGTGCCGCGCTGGCGGCTGCACTCACCCGTCTGCCCGGTCTTCGCTTGGCTGGGCCGGTCGAATTGGAGGGCACCGTTTTCCGGAAGCCGAAGGTGGTGCCTTCCGCCTGGGTGGTGTGAGCTCAGAGCAGGAGCGACGCCACGATCAGGAATCCTCCGAATCCGACCAGGTCGGTGATGAGGGTGAGGAAGATCGTGGCGGCCAACGCCGGGTCGAGTCCGATTCGGCGCATCAGCAGGGGGATCATGGTGCCTGCCGTGGTTGCGATCGACAGGTTGGCGAGGGTGCCGATCGCCACGACGATCGCCACCCGGATCGCAGACGCTTCGGTGGTGAAGATGTTGGCGTTGATGAGGATGATCGAAGCACCGCCCGCCAAGGCTGCCAGGGCCAGTCCGTTGAACACGCCGATGCTCGCCTGCCTGCCGATCACTTCGAGTGAACGCGAGCGTGGGAGTTCGTCCTTGGCCAGTCCGCGGATCACGACGGCGAGGCTTTGTGATCCGCCGTTTCCGCCGAGGAGGGCGATCACCGGCATGAGGGCGGCGAGGACCGGGACCCGGGAGATCACCCCGGTCTGGGATTCGATCACCAGCGCCACGCCGAGGGACAGGAACAGGTTGACTGCGAGCCAGGGCATTCGGTTTCGGACGGAGGTGCGGATCTCGGTGTACGGGGTCTCCTCCACACCGGCACCCACGGCCGCCGCGAAGTCTTCCGAGGCCTCATCCTGGACCGATTCGACGACCGACTCGTGGGTGACCATGCCTTGCAGACGGCCGGCTTCGTCGACGACGGGGAGTCCGAAGAGGTGGTAGCGCTGGGTGAGGTCGGCGATGACCTCGCGGTCGGTGTTGACGTCGACGTGAACCGGGTTGCGAACCATCACTTCGTCGAGTCCCACTCCGGGGCGGTTGAAGACGAGATCGCGGAAGGAGAGCACGCCTTCCAGCCGGCCGAAGTCGTCGACGATGTAGACGTAGGACAGGTCTTCGAGTTCGTCGTGGAGCTGACGGAGCCGCTCGATGGCCTCGCCAGCCGTGATGCCGAGAGGCAGCCGTGCGATTTCGCTGGTCATGAGGCCGCCAGCGGAGTCGGGGGCGTAGCGGAGGAGTCGGCGGATCTCGGAGCGGAGCAGTGGCTCGCTTGCCTTGAGGATCGGCTCGCGCTCTTCGGGGTCGAGTTGTTCGAGGATGTCGACCGCTTCTTCCACCGCCATCTCTTCGATCACCCTGGCGGCGGCTTCCGGGTCGAGGACGAGGATGAAGTCGGCAGCGAGATCGTCACGGAGTTCTTCGAGCACGCCTGCCGCCTGCTCGTCGTCGAGTTCGCCGAACAGTTCACCGGCCGTGTCGTCGGGGAGTGCCTCGAGGATGTCCGCCGCGTCACCGGGAGTTGCCTCGGCAATGGCCGCCCAGGTCTCGTAGTTCTCGTCGAGGAAGTCGCTGACCTCGTCGGGATTACGGCGCGCGGCGAGGCGGAGCTGGCGTGCGAGTTCGCGTGGGCGGCGCAGACTGAATTTCATGGCGGATCCCGGTGTAGGCCGGGCCTCAGGCTACCGAGATGTGAGGCGTCAGCCCCGGAAGGGCTTGACGTCTTTGACGGTGACCGAGAATGAGCCGCCCGGTGCGGTGTAGGTGACCTTGTCGCCGACCTTGGCGCCGAGCAGCGCCTTGCCGAGGGGTCCGGAGGGTGAGGCGAGCAACATGCCCGGTTCCTTGTTCTCCGGGGAGGCGACAAAGAAGTCGTTTTCGTCTCCGTCCGCGTCGAGGAGTGTGACGACGGACCCGACGACCACGGTGTCGCTCGGCTCCACTTCCCGTACTTCGGCCTTGTCGAGGAGCCCCTGGATCTGGCGGATCCGCGCCTCCATGAGCCCCTGGTCGTTCTTGGCCGCGTCGTAGTCGGCGTTCTCGCGCAAGTCGCCGTGTTCACGGGCGGTCTGGATGCGTTCTTCTATCTCGGCGCGCCCGGTGGTGAGGAGCGTCTCGAGTTCGTCTTGCAGCTTCTGGTGCGCTTCTGGTGTCAGAAACGTCGCGTCATTGGTCATGAACGACCTTCGGATCGGGGAAGACCGGAACGATAGGGACAAATCCCGTTTCTTAGCGAATGAGCGCTTCACCAGTGAAGCGTTTGGAGGGGTAAAAACGGGTTAGCGTCCTCGGGGTGGAAACGGTACGTCTCACCAGTTTCAGTCACGGCGCCGGTTGAGCGTGCAAGCTCGGGTCTTCCGAGTTGGCGCAGGTTCTGCGCCCCTTGCACGGTCACGACGCTGCGACACACCCTGACCTGATCGTCGGGACGGCGACGTCTGACGATGGCGGGGTGTACCTGGTCGCGCCCGGAACCGCTCTCGTCCAAACAGTCGACTTCTTCACCCCGGTGGTCGACGAGGCCTACGACTGGGGTCGTATCGCTGCAGCCAACGCGTTGTCCGACGTCTACGCCATGGGCGGCACACCCCTCACTGCCCTGCAACTGCTGGGCTGGCCGCGGGACGTGATCCCGTGGGACGTGGCAGGCGAGGTGATCCGGGGCGGGGCCGATGTCATGGCCGAGGCGGGCTGCACGGTCGTCGGGGGACACTCCGTCGACGACGCTGAGCCCAAGTACGGCTTCGCCGTGACCGGACTGGTCGACCCTGCCCATGTCACGACCAATGCCGCCGGCAAGCCGGGCGACGTTCTGGTCCTCACCAAGCCGATTGGGACCGGGATCGTCACCACCGCCATCAAGCGCGGGGCGTGTCCTCCTGAACTGCGCGACCGGGTGGTCGCCCAGATGGTCGCCCTCAACGACGCCGCAGCACGGGCAGCGAGAACGTCCGGTGCGACGGCGGTCACCGACGTCACCGGATTCGGGCTGCTGGGCCATCTCCACGAGATGCTTCGGGCGTCGGAGACATCGGTCGAGATCGATGTCGGTTCGGTGCCGGTGATCGACGGCGCCGCCGCACTCCTCGCCGAAGGTTTCTTTCCTGGTGGTTCCGGTCGCAATCTGACTGCCGTCGAGCCGTTCCTGGACGGAAACGCCGCCGACGACGACCTGAAGATGCTTGCCGACGCCCAGACGTCCGGCGGGTTGCTGATCGCCACCAACGATCCGGACCGCTTGATCGGTGCGCTCGCCAGCGAAGGCGTCGAAGGATCGGCCATCGGCCACCTGACCTCCGAACCTGGGACTCGGATCCGGCTCTGATCCCGAAGTTCGGGTTCGGCCATACAATTCGGCCACGTGGAACCTCTCGACCGCCTGGCGACAATCGCCGAGGCCCTCTCCATTCCCAGGGTGCAGCGACACATTTTCTTGTGCGCCGATCAGACCAACCCGAAGTGCGCCCCGGTCGCCGAGACCCACGAGGTGTGGCGGTATCTGAAGGCCCGCTGCAAGGAACTGGGTCTTGCGTCGGCGCCGCCCGCATGGCAGGGCATGCCGACCGTGGAGGTGACGTCCGCTCCGGCGGGCGACGGTTCGGTGTTGCGCAGCAAGGTCGACTGTCTCCGCATCTGTGAGATGGGACCCATCGCCGTCGTCTACCCCGACGGCGTCTGGTACCACTCGGTGACGGTTCCGGTCATCGAGCGGATCATCACCGAACACCTCGTCGGCGGGGTTCCGGTCGCCGACTACGTCTTTTCGATCGGGACTCTCGGACGATGAAGCGCCTCTTCGCTGCCCTCGTCCTCTTTCGCCTGCTCGGCCCGGTGTTGAAACCGCGCTTTCGGGAGCCGCAGACCCATCCGTGGCCTCTCGAGGGCCGGACGGTGTTCGTCGGTGACCGTGAGTTCCTGATCCGCCAGACCGGTCCGGCGGATGGCGATGACGTGGTCCTGATCCACGGTCTCGGCGGTGCCGGTCTCACCGAGTGGTACGAGGTTGGTCCCCTCCTCGCCGAGCGGTTCCGGGTGACACTCGTCGAGCATCGGAACCATGGCTCGGCCGCGCGCTTTGTCGGCCGCTACTCGATCGACGACCTCGCCGACGACACGGCCGGCGTGCTGAAGGCGGTTGGCGTGGAGCGCGCGACGGTCGTCGGGTATTCGATGGGCGGGACCGTGGCCCAGGCGCTGGCACATCGACATCCCGGGGTCGTCGAACGCCTGATCCTCGTGGCGACCTTCGCCGCTCACCCCAAGTCGTGGCGGATCGCACGGGAACTGGGCACATACGTCGTGCGCGCTTGGGAGCGTGTGACCGGGGTGGGGACGCCGGAGGTCAGAGCCGGGTACCTGATCCTCAGCGGTGCAGTGGCGAGGCAGCATGCGCGATGGATGTGGGAGGAGACACAGCGGCGCGACGTCGACGGTGGCGCTGCCGCCTCGCTGGCTTTGATGCGTTTCGATGCGACCGACTGGATCGGGTCGCTGGAGGTGCCGACGCTGGTGGTCGTCCCCACCCGGGATCAGCTCGTTCCCCCGAAGTGGCAGTACCAGTTGGGCGGGATGATCCCCGGCGCCACCGTCGTCGACATCGCCGGCGCCCACCACGAGCTCCCGTGGACCCACCCTGGGCGTCTGGCGTCCGAGATCCAGTCTTTCGCCGACGCCGACTGAGCGTCCGCGCTCAGGCGTCCATCATCTGCTTGACGACGCATCCGACGACGCCAGCGATGAGCAAGAACATGAGGAACTTCTTCATGGCTCCGAGCATACGCGGTCGGATGTCGAATCTGACTGGGCGCCGGGACCGAGCGACGCCTGACCGGCGGGGTTAGGGCGCCATTTCTCTACCCTGGCCGGATGCGACCTGTCATCCCGGCGTTTCTCGCCGTCACTCTCGCACTTGCCGCCTGCGGGGGAGATGCCACGACGACCACCACGAGCGGCGTCACCACGGCTCCACCCGAGACGACGACGACCGTGACCACCACTGTCACCGCGGATTCGTCGACCACGACAGAGGCGTCGACGACCACCACCACGCCCGTGGATCCGTACGCGTTCGACATCACCATCGAAGGCTCGACGGTGACCGGCGGGGGACGGATCTCGGTTCCGCTCGGGGAGACGGTGACGTTGCGGATCACCTCGGACATCGCCGACGAGGTCCATATCCACGGCTACGACCTTTACGTGGATCTCGAGGCCGGTGTGACGGCCGTGGTCAGCTTCGCCGCCGACATTCCCGGTGTGGTCGAGATCGAAACCCACAACAGTGATCTTGTGATCGCCAACCTCGAAGCATCGTGAGGTTCCGCCGCCTGCTGCTTGGCGTCGGTCTGGCGGTCGGCGTGGTCGTCGGCGGGGCGGTTCCGGCCCTCGCTCACGGTCTGGGCGGACGGCTCGACCTGCCGGTTCCGTTGACGGTCTTCGTCGTCGCTGCGGGTGTCGTGCTGGTGCTCACGTTCGCCGGTCTTGCGATCCTGTGGCCGAATCCGCGCCTGCAGGAGATCGAACCGGAGACGGAGGGCCGTTCGATTCCCTGGCTGTGGAACACCCTGGGCGGGATCGGCGCGTTCCTCCTCGCCGTCACGCTGGTTGCCGGAGCGATCGGAATCGACAACAGCACTCGCAATCCGGCCGCCGTCATCGTCTTCGTCGGGTTCTGGTTGATCCTGCCGTTCACCGCTGCCCTCTTCGTCGATCTGCATCCGGCCATGAGTCCATGGCGCAGGCTGCCCGGCTGGTTGGGTCTCCGCCCGACCGAACGGCCCGAGATGTTGCAGCGTCTCGGCTACTGGCCCGCCACCGTGATCTTCCTTCTCTTCACATGGCTGGAATTGGTCGCTCCCGACAACGGTCCTCGCTCGCTGGGGATCGCCACCCTCATCTTCACCGTCTACATGGTCGGGATGAGCATGTGGGTTGGCACGGACACGGCCACCCAGACGAGCGACGGCTTCGCCGTGTACGCCAGGTTCTTTGGGGCGATGGCCCCGTTCAGTTTCGAAGATGGGCTGTGGCGGCGGCGCGGTTGGCTGAAGGGTTTGGTGGCGCTCCCCGAGCGGACCGGAATGGCGGCGTTCGTCGTGGCGATGATCGGCACGGTCACCTACGACGGCGGGGCGTCGACGGAGTGGTGGGTCACCACGATCCGCGATCCGCTGGTGGCGTTATTCGAGGGCTGGGGTCTCTCCGTCCGTATGGCCGATGTGGTCGCAGGGACGATCGGATGGGCGGGGGTGACGCTGGCAGTCGGCCTCACCTATTACGCCGCCTCGGCCGCCGCGGCCCGGCTGGGTGGGGTCACCACCGGCGCTCGGCATGTCGCCACCCGGTTCGCCCACACCTTGGTCCCGATCGGTTTTGCCTACGCCTTCGCCCACTATTTCACTCTGATCCTGTTCGAGGGTCAGCTCTTCTTCTCGACGTTCTCTGATCCGTTCGGTCTCGGCTGGGATCTGTTCGGTACCGCCGACCGCCGGCTCGACTTCACGCTCATCCAGGAGTCCCGAGCTTGGGTTTGGTACCTGCAGGTCGGGGTGATCGTGCTCGGCCACATCGGCGGTGTCGTACTCAGCCACGATCGGGCGCTCGTCGACTTTCCAAAGGCCAAGGCGGTGGCTTCCCAGTACGCCATGCTGGTGCTGATGGTGATTCTCACCGGACTCGGCCTCGTGATCCTGGCGGCGGGATGATCTTCTCCTTCGCCCACGGGATGTATATCGACGACATCCTCTGGTTCGTGATTCCTGTCGGGCTGTCGCTGTGGCTGCTGCGTTGGGCGGAGCGCAAGGCGCGAGCCCGCGCCGAAGCGGATGAGGTCCAGCCCGAACCGGATCCTCAGGACTGAACGGGGCTGGGCGACCGGTGGCTATCCTCGCATCCCGATGAGTGAGTTCCTCTCGGCCGCTGCCAGCTCGATGAACGTCCCCGAAACGCTCGTGAAGCGTTCGGCGGAGGCGCGGTCGAAGGCTGCGGGTGCGTCTGTCGAGGAGGTGCTGCAGGCCTGGGCAGGCGGTGGGCCGGCTCCGTCCGCTCCCGCTCCGGCACCCAGTGCCGAGCCTGAAGCCGAACCCGAGCCTGCAGCCAATGCTGCACCTGCCGCGGAACCGGCGCCTGCCACCGAACCGTCCGCTCCGGATCCCGCACCGACCGCGCAGCCTGCGCCTACGGCTGTCGCCGTCTTCGAAGAACCAGAGGAGGATCCGGTCGAGGCTGTCGGATTCCGCGAACGAGCGCGGGTCGGTGGCCGGATAGGCATGGGCTTCGGCGTGTTCGCCGCCGTGTTCGTGATGTTGTTCAGCGCCCAATGGCTGCTGGCGCGGTCCGGTTCGATCGAATCCGAAGCTGGTGACCTCACCTTCACCTTCGCGGTGGTGTCTGGTTCGTTGCTTTTCGGATCGGCGCTGATCGGTTTGGCGGTCGGTGCGGCCGGTGCCGCCTTCGTGCGTGCCGTCACCGGTTGGCGTCACGCCGGAATGCAGCTCGTCTCGTCGCACGCGTCGACGCTTGGGATCGGCGCCGTTGCCGGTCTTGTCACCGGGGTGGCCGTTGCCGCCGTGGTGACCGGATCGGGTTCGCCTGATTCCCTCGACGAGACGATCACGGTGGTTCCGCTGCTGGCTGCGGTGTTGTGGACGTTGTTCGGATGGGTGGGCGGCGGATGGCTGATCGGTGCGCTCACCCACGCAGTTGGTGTGCCGCAGGGGTTGGAGGAGTCCGAAATCGAGACGGGAACGACCGTCCGTCAGCGGTTGACGGCGGCCTTCTCGCTGCCGGTCGTCTCGGCGCTCGCCATCGCGCTGGTCGTGCTCCCGGCAGCCTGGGTGTTCATCCAGTTCCCGGCGTGGGCGCCGCTCATCGCCATCTTCATCGCCGGCGGCATCATCGCTTTCGCCGGGATGTCGGCGGCCCGTCCGGGGATGCGCATCTCCGCCGGCGAGTTCCTGGTGGCGGCTGCAGGCATCGGGGTGGTCGTGATCATCCTGGTCGCCGTCCTCGCCACCCAAGGCGCCGCCCACTGACCGCTTTTTAGCGAACCAGCGCTTCATTAATGAAGCGTTTGGCGTACCAAAAAGGGGATTCGGTCAGCGGATCCGGACGGACAGGCACGTGACGCAGCCTTCGAGTTTCTGGAACTCGGAGATGTCGACGGTGACGACGTCGTAGCCGCGGGACCGTATCAACTCAACCGAGTCCGGGCAGTCCGCAGACATCAACAACCGCCCGTTGCCGAGATCGACCACCGCCGACCCTGATTCTTCTGGTACTGGGAGGAAACGCTCGAACATCGCCGGGTCGTCGACTACCGGCTCGTGACCGATGATGGTGCCGTCCGGCAGGGCGGTGATCGCCGACTTGAGATGCAGCACCTTGGTCACCGGCACCTTCACCACATCGCGGTCGGGGAGGAGCGCGGCCAGTTGTTCGGCCGCCGTTGCGTTTGTCCGTTCCGACATGCCCACGTAGACGGTGGAGCCGACTTTCAGCACGTCGCCACCGTCGAGCGTGGCAGGTGCCTCGATGTGGGCAATGCGGTCGAGGTGGCCCTGGAGCACAGTCTTGGTACCCGCGGTCTCCGGCCTACGAGGCTCGGCACCAGGGCGGGTGACGACCGCCAGGTCTCCGAAGATCACGACGGTGTCCTCGATGAACACCGAATCAGGGCAGTCGTCTGCGGGTTCGGCGTAGTCGACCTTCCAGCCGTTGTTCTCGATCGCCGAGACGTATCCGTGCCACTGGTCGAGTGCCAGCCGATAGTCCACCACTGTTCGTTCCAGGTGGGTGAGAAGACCTTCGGCGAGCCGGGGGCTGGGGCGACGGACGAGGGCCGTGGTCATGACGCTCGTCCGCTCACGGCTTGCCGACGAGGTCTCGGTCGAGGCGGTCGAGGGTGCGCTCTTCGGCGATCCACTTGAACCAAATGCGTGCGATCAGGCCGAAGAGGTAGAACGCCCCACCCAGTTTCATGATGACCCCGGCGATCGTCTGGTCTTCGATCAGCGTCAGCCCCCACGTCAACGGCGCATCCCCGTAGACGGGGTAGAGCACCGAGTTGCCGAAGGTGAGAAACGACGCAGGCACGATCGGGATGATCGTGTTCAAGAACAGGTAGCCGATCTGTCCCGGCGGGCTCATCCGCGGCAACTCCGGAGTGGGGCTGAACACCGGCATCCACAGCGAGACCGCGGTGAGGAAGAAGAAGACGTGGACCGCGAAGTGCGCCCACTCGGTGGTGTTCTGCCAGGTGATCGCCTCCGGCCAGTGGATCAGCACGACGGAGGAGTTGAAGGCGAAGAAGCCGACGACCGGGGTCGTCAGCTTGCGGACCACCCGAACGATCTTCGGGTGGGCGATGGTGCGCTCGGCCAGCCAGCGGGGCAGGCCCAACAGCAGCAGGGGAGGAACCACGTAGCCGATGAGCATGTGTTCGAGCATGTGGAACGACACCAGGGTCTGTTCGGCCAGGTCGTGGACCGGATAACCGGAGGCGAACAGCATGATCGCCACCCCCCAATACCAGGACCGGCGCTGGCCCTTTGTCGCAGGCTGGGCGGACGGGTCGGCGACTGGCCGGATGCGCGTCTCGGCCCACCACCAGCCGACGGCGAGGATGACGACCAACGAGAGGACGTCGAGGTGAAGGTGGAAGTCGGGGAGGGGTGGCATGTCGCCCTAGCGGGTGATCAACCCCACGAGGAAGGAGCCGACGACGATCCCGTACAGCGACAGCGCCAGGATGAATCCGCCGGCGAAGAAGCGGGACAGCAACGGCTTTTCGAATCGCAGATGCATGAACCAGCCGATCACCACGACGAATTTGAAGAACGACAGGATGATGAGCAGCGGTCCGTCCCAGCCGGCCATGTCGACTGCCTCGTCGATGTAGAACAGGGCCACTTCGACGGCGGTGACGACCGCCAGCACGATGGCGATCTTGACGTACTGGCCCGTCGTCGGATGCGGTGCGTGGTGGGCTTCGTCGGTCATCAGACGGCTCCGAGGAGGTAGACGATGGTGAAGATGACGATCCAGATGATGTCCACGAAGTGCCAGTACAACCCGACGAGTTCGAGGTTCATCCCGTGTCCTTCGGACAGACCGCCCTGCCGTCGGGACATGCCGAAGAGCGACATCAGCATGATCACCCCGATGGCGACGTGGACACCGTGGAATCCGGTGAGCATGAAGAAGGCGGACGATGCCGGGTTGGTGGTGAGCGTCATCCCGTAGACGTTGATGAACTCGTAGAACTCGAAGACCTGCCCGCCGAGGAAAATCGATCCGAGCAGGGCGGTCGCCAACAGCCAGGTGCGGGTCCCGTTCTGGTCGCCGGTCGCCAGCGAGTGATGGGCGAGCACCATGGTCAGCGAACTCATCAGCAGCACGAACGACGAGACCGACGTGAACGGGATGTCGTAGATCTCACGGGGTACGACGGTCGCTCCGAACGTGTCGTTTCCGTAGACCATGTAGTTCGTGATGAGTGCGCCGAAGAACAGGAACTCGGAGCTGAGGAACAGCCACATCCCCAGCTTGCGGTTGTCGATTCCAAACGACTCGTGCTCTCCATGACCGCCGTGGTCTTCGGCGTGGGTCTCGGCGGCTTCGATCACGTCTGCCATCAGTGCGCCTCCGCCATCTCTTCGGCGTGGTCGCCTCCGCCGTCATGCGGTTCTTCGAGCGGCTCCATACCCCATCCGAGCAGCGAGCCGATGGTGATGACGGCGCCGATCGCGATGAGCAGCTTCCCGGCCAACCCCTGGTGGTAGATGATCCCGTATGCGATGAGGGGCAGGCCCGCGGCCATCAGGATCGGGAAGTACGACGGGTTGGGCAGGTGGATCGGCGCTTTCGGATTCTTCCCGTCGTAGTCGAGTTGGGCGACGATCTCATCGGCGTTGTCCTTGCGGACTGCCCGGCCTTCGTCGTCCTCGTCGTACTTCATGTGCCAGAAGTGATCGAGGCTGGTGACGTGCGGGTTGTCGGCGAAGTTGTAGTGCGGGGTGGGGTTGGGAATCGTCCATTCGATAGTTCTCGCGTCCCACGGATCCAGTCCGGATGGCACACCTTTGCGCTTCGACCAGGTCCAGTTGAACATGAACACGAGGATGCCGAGAGCGATCGTGAACGCCCCGATGGTGACGGCCAGGTTCCACGGCCCGAAGTTCGTCTCGGGGGCGTAGCGCCACGTCCGCCTGACCATGCCTTGCAGTCCGAGCCAGTGCATCGGGGCGAACGTCAGGTTGAACCCGATGAACTGGATCCAGAAGTGGGTCTTGCCGAGCGCCTCGTTCATCATCCGGCCGGTGAGCTTGGGGAACCAGTAGTAGAGGCCGGCGAAGATCCCGAAGATCGACCCGCCGAACAGCACGTAGTGGAAGTGGGCGACGATGTAATAGGTGTCGGTCTGCTGCCAGTCGGACGGGACGACCGAGTGGGTGACACCGGAGAGTCCGCCGATGACGAACATCGCGACGAAGCCGATCGCGAAGAGCATCGGGGTGGTGAAACGTATTCGCCCGCCCCACATCGTTGCCAACCAGTTGAAGATCTTGATGCCGGTGGGGATGGCGATGGTCATGGTGGACAGTCCGAACGCCGCCTGGGCGACGGGTGTGAGCGCCGACGCGAACATGTGGTGGGCCCACACGCCGAAGCCGAGGAAGGCGATGCCTCCGCCGGCGAAGACGATGGCGGCGTACCCGAACAGTGGCTTGCGGCTGAATACGGGCAGCACTTCGGAGACGATTCCCATGGCGGGCAGGATGAGGATGTAGACCTCGGGATGGCCGAAGAGCCAGAACAGGTGCTGCCACAGGATCGGATCACCGCCCCCGGCCGCCTGGAAGAACAACGTGCCGAAGGCGCGGTCGAAGGTCCCCATGAAGAGGGCGACGGCGATGATCGGCAGCGAGAACAGCAGCAGGAAGGCCACCACCAGCGTCATCCAGATGAACACGGGCATCCGCAGCAGACGCATGCCCTTTGCGCGCATGTTGAAGACGGTGACGATGAAGTTGACCGAGGAAATGAGCGAGGCGATGCCCAGGATCTGCAGGCCGAGGAGGGCGAAGTCGACCGCGGTGCCCGGCGAGAAGTCGGGTCCGGCGTTCGGCTGGTAGAGGAACCAGCCGCCGTCGGGGAGTCCGCCGAGCAGGGTCTGTTCGGACGGGTCGATGTTGCCCGGCACGCCTTCGACGCCGAGCGGCGGAGTGACGTCTCCGAAGAAGATCACCGAGTAGGTGAAGAGCGCGCCGAAGAGGAAGATCCACCACGACAGGGCGTTCATCCGGGGGAAGGCGACGTCGCGTGCTCCCACCATCAGGGGGAGCAGGTAGTTCATGAAGGCTGCGGAGACTGGCATCACGAACAGGAAGATCATGGTGAGGCCATGTGTGGAGAACATGGCGTTGTATTCCGCCGCGGTCAGGAAGTCTCCGTTGGGACCCGCCAACTGGATGCGAAGGAGCAACGCTTCGAGTCCGCCGATGATGAAGAAGACGAAGGCGGCGTAGCCGTACATGATGCCGATCTTCTTGTGATCGACCGTGGTGATCCACGACCAGAACCCTTCGGTGGTTTCCGGGCGCCGGAAGATCGTCTTCGAAGGGCGTTCGGCGGTGGCTGTCACGAGAGTGTCTCCATCCAGGCGATCAGGTCGTCGATTTCTTGCTGGGTCAGTCCCAGGGCGGGCATGAACGATCCGGGCTTGACGGCCGGCGGGTTGGCCAGCCATTCGGTGAGTGCGTCGCGATATGAGAGCCCCTCATAGGGGAGATGGGCGCCGGCGAAGACGTCGCGGCTGGCGAAGTGGGTGAGGTTCGGTCCGTTGAAGCCGGGTGACGGAACGATGTTGTCGGGGACACCAAGGTCGTTGTCGACGAAGTCGACGGTGTGGCACTGGGTGCATCCCTTGTTCTGGAACACCTG
>JBBDQP010000001.1:0-14061 GCA_040905965.1 Acidimicrobiia bacterium | reverse complement strand
TCTGCTGCACCTCGCGGCGCAGGTCACCTTCGACGGTGTAGCTCTGATCGATGTAGCGGCGGATCTTCGCCGTCTCGTCGTCAGTCAGATCCCGGACTTTGGTGCCGGGGTCGATACTCAACGATTCGCAGATCTGCTGAGCACGGGTCAAACCGATTCCGAAGATGTACGTGAGGCCGATCTCGAGCCGCTTGTCGCGGGGGAGGTCGACGCCTGCAATACGCGCCATGGCTCAGCCCTGCCGCTGCTTGTGGCGGGGGTTCTCGCAGATCACCCAGACCCGGCCACGCCGGCGGATGATGCGACACTTCTCGCACATCTTTTTCGTTGAAGGACGAACCTTCATCTCACACTCCATCTCGGCCGTCACGGCCGCCGCCATATCGACAACATGGTCATTCTCGGCCCCTGGTGTGGCCCGGCGGTAGGCATACGGCACGACATGCGATCGCCTCAAGAGGAGATTGGAGTCGGACCGAAAGGACCCACGTACCGCGTCCATCAGACTTGTCTTCAGACGCGTACGACCGGAGACCGGATCCGGAATGGTAGACGATCAGCCGTTGCGGGCAAATCTGAGGCGCGCCTGCTCCCCCGAGGGCTCTCGGACACTGGCAGAGCCCGGCTGAGACAGGCGCGGATCAGGCCCGTCAGCGAGCCCGTGACGCCTCAGTCACGACGAGTGACGAGGAAGCTCTCGTCCTGGAACCACACCCCGCCGTGCGACTCGACGACCTTGCGGGTGATGTCGAGATATGCGCCGGTGGCCATCGCTTCGGAAAGACGGCGTTCGTCGATCTGAGCCACGTAGGCGGCGGAGGTGAACGCCGCCACCAGCGACGAGGTTCCGATGTGTTCGATCTCTTGGGACGGCATGGTGTGCATCGAATACCGAAAAATCGATTCAGCGTCGGCCAACTCCCAGAACTCGAACTCGTCTGTGCCCAGTTGACGCTTGGCCTCGCTGACGACCTGACGGCGCCCATACGGGAACGGATCCTCGTCCGGCCACACGCCCTTCACGATGTCGCACCCGGGATCACCTCCGTAGGACTGGATCCCCACCAGCCTGCCGCCGGGGGCGAGGGCGTCGGCGAGGGGGACGAGCACGGTGCGGACCTTTCGCTCCACAGGTGTCTTCGCCCGGTACGCCTGGGACATGACGATCAGGTCGTACCCGTCGTCGTAACCGGTTCGCTTGGGGATCGTCGACTCGAGGATGAACCGTCGGTCCTCGCGGTAGAGCACGAGCACGGCCGGGTGTCGGTGGATGGGGTTGCCGGTCGTTGGCGAGGTGTCCACCGGCCAGTCCTCGGCCAGGGTGTCGAACAATCCGCGGATCTGGGAGGAGAACTCGTGCGAGGTCTCGCCCCGGAGGGGGACTTCGGTCCAACGGACGGGCCCACCGTCGGCGGGGCGAAGCTGCGGGGCCTCGGTGAATTTCATGTTGGTCACGACGAAAACCAACTCGGGGTGCTCGATGAAGCGGTCGGGGAGACGCATGAGCGCCTGGCGCACGTCTTCGATCGAAATTTCCTTGGCGACGACCAACCAGGGGATGTGCGGCTCGTCGACGTGGATGCGTCGCATCAGGTGGTCGAGCACCGAGGCATCGCCCATGCCTGCGTCGAACACGCGCAGTCCGGGTTGGCGGATGGTCAGATGGTCGACTTCACGTCCGAGCCTGTCCGCCACGACCTTCTTCTCATCCGTGGCGTGGACGAACATCGTGTAGGCAGCGCGGGTGTCGAAGAAGCGCTGTTCGTCGGTGGTCATGAGAACCCATTGTCGCGCACGGCCGGGTTCCCGCGCTCGCCGCGAGCTGGATCGACGTATGAGTCCGATCTACCCCTGGGTGGGAACGGACTTCACCGTGGCGTCGGTGGGAAGGGTGGTGACGACGGGGCCGTCGGGGGTGATGCACACGGTGTGCTCCCAATGGGCGGACAGCGAACCATCCTCCGTCCGCACCGTCCACTCGTCGTCGTCGACCTTCGTACCCGCTCCCCCGAGGTTGAACATCGGCTCGATGCAGAGGGCCATGCCCTTGCGCAGCCTCAGACCCTTTCCCGCCGTCCCGTAGTTCGGAATCTGTGGTTCCTCGTGCATCTGGCGCCCGATTCCGTGACCGACATATTCTTGGACGATCCCGTAGCCGCCGCCAACCCCGACCGCTTCGACCGCGGCCCCGATGTCCCCGACCCGCTTGCCGTGCTCGACCTGGGCGATCCCCGCCCACAGCGCGCGCTCGGTCGTGTCGATGAGGCACCGCGCCTCGTCGGACACCTCGCCGACGGCCATCGTGAAGGCGGCATCGCCGTGATATCCCTCGTAGATGGCACCCGAGTCGATCGACAGAACGTCGCCGTCCCGCAGCCGGTAGTCGGTCGGTATCCCATGGACAATCACATCGTTGGGGGACGCACAGATCGTGGCGGGGAAACCGTGATAGCCCAGGAACGACGGGGTGCACCGGTGGGCATCGAGCACCTTGCGTGAGATCTCGTCCAACTCGAGCATCGAGACACCCGGCTTGGCCGCTTCCCGGATGGCGGCGTGGACAGCGGCGACACAACGGCCGGCCACGGCCATCAGCTCGAACTCGCGGGCTGACTTGATGGTGATCATCAGGCGTCGAGCGCGGAGAGCACCCTGGTGGTGATCTCGTCGATGTCGCCTTCGGCATCGACCCGACGTACGAGACCCCGCTCCTCGTACCGCCCGATGAGCGGTTCGGTCTGCTCGCGATAGACCTCGAGTCGAGTGCGGATGGTCTCTTCGGTGTCGTCGGCGCGTCCGCGTTCGAGCATGCGCGTGACCACCTCATCCGTATCGATCTCGAAGAGGACGACGGCGTCGAGCCCGGTATCACCCAGGAAGTCGTCGAGGGCTTCGGCCTGCGGGACGGTCCGCGGGAATCCGTCGAGGATGTACCCGTCGGCTGCGTCCGGAAGAGCGATCCGAGCTTCGAGCATCTCGATCACGATGCCGTCGGACACGTACCCGCCTGACTCCATGATCTCGTTGACGCGACGTCCGAGAGCGGTGCTGTCGTCGAGGGCACGGAACATGTCGCCGGTCGAAATGTGGGCGATGCCGAGCTCGTCTGCGACCCGATCTGCTTGCGTGCCCTTCCCGGCGCCGGGAGGGCCCACGAACAGCAGCTTCACGACAAGATGCCTTCGTAGTTCCGCATCGTGAGCTGGCTCTCGATCTGCTTCATCGTTTCGAGGGCAACACCGACGACGATGAGGATCG
The DNA here is from genome assembly GCA_040905965.1 of Acidimicrobiia bacterium. Taxonomy (GTDB): domain Bacteria; phylum Actinomycetota; class Acidimicrobiia; order Spongiisociales; family ZC4RG35; genus DATHWB01. The sequence goes on along the minus strand of JBBDQP010000001.1, from coordinate 10,803 downwards.
ACACGCCGGAGAAGCTGATGGCGATGTTCCAGATCAGCCCGGCGATCGCAGGCAGCACCGAGATGGTGGCCAGGAACAGCGAACCCGGGAGTGTGATCCGGTTGAGCACGTGACCGAGGTGGGCAGAGGTCTGTCGTCCGGGACGCACGCCGGGGATGAATCCACCCTGACGCTGGATCATCTCGGACTGCTTGATCGGATCGAACTGGATCGCCGTGTAGAAGTACGTGAAGAACACGATCAGGGCGAACAGCACGATCACGTACCAGATCGAAATATGACCGCCGGCGCCTCCACCGAGGTTGACGTCGACCCACGTGCGGATCTGGGAGATGATGCGGCCGTCGCTGGGAATCGCGGTCACAAGCAGCGCAGGGAACAACATCACCGAGGTCGCAAAGATCACCGGGATGACGCCGGCCGTGTTGACCTTGATCGGGATGTAGGTGGACTGTCCGCCCATCACCCTGCGACCACGGACCCGCTTGGCGAATTGGATCGGGATGCGACGCTGAGCCTGGTCCATGTAGATGATCGAGACGATCATCAGCACGAAGATCAGCATGATCACGGTGAATCGAATCCACAGGCCGACCGCCGCGGTCTGACCCCAGATCTGACCGAAGACAAACGGGAACTGGGACAGGATGGAGACGAAGATCAGCAACGACATGCCGTTGCCGACGCCCCGCTGGGTGATGAGCTCGCCGAGCCACATGACAAACGCGGTACCTGCGGTCATCGTGAGCACGATCAGCGCCACCAGACCCGGGCTGTAGTTCGGAATCAGGTCGATGCCGTTGGTGAACGTCCCGACGTGGAAGAGGAACGTGAACCCGGTGGACTGGATCAGCGCCAGAACGACTGTCATGTAGCGAGTCCACTGAGTGATGACCTTGCGACCCGACTCGCCCTCTTCCTGCAGAGCCTGCAGGCGGGGGATGACGACCGCGAGCAACTGCATGATGATCGACGCCGTGATGTACGGGAGAATTCCCAGAGCGAAGACCGACAACTGCTCGAGCGCGCCACCGGAAAACAAGTTGAGAAGCCCGTAGATGCCCCCGACCTGCTGTTGGGCCTGGAAGAGCCTCAGGTTGTCGAGGTCGATGCCCGGGACCGGGATCGTCGCGCCAAGCCGATACACGGCGAACATGGCGATCGTGAAGAGGATCTTCCGACGCAGGTCCGGAATGGCGAACATGTGCCGGTAGATGGAGAGAACATTCATGGGGTCAGCATCCGGGAGATCGGGGTTTCGAGTGTCGGGGTGACTCGGCGAGGGCCAGGCCCGAATTCGCCATCGTACCCGGCGTCAAAACACATACGGACCGGTCGGACCGTCTCACTCGTTGACGAGCGAGACGGTTCCGCCGGCTGATTCAATCTTCTCGCGAGCCGCGTCGCTCACGGCATCGGCGTGAACAGTGAGGACATGGGCGATCTCGCCCTCGCCGAGCACTTTCACGCGGCCCTTGTGCTTGACGAGACCTCGCTCCTTCAAATCCTCGATCGTCACTGTCGCCCCGGCCGGATAGGCCTCGGCGAGCGTGCCGACGTTGATGATGGCGAAGTACTCCTTGTTGATGTTGGTGAATCCACCGAGCTTGGGGATCCGACGGGCCAAAGGCATCTGCCCGCCTTCGAATCCCGGACGCAGCGAGCTGCGGGCCTTGAGACCCTTCGTGCCGCGTCCTGCGGTCTTGCCTCGGCGTCCGCCTTCACCGCGACCGACCCGGATCTTGGCCTTCTTCGACCCGGGGGCGGGCACCAGGTGGTGCAGTTTGAGCTGTTCCTTATCCGACATCAGTGCTCCTCGACCTCGATGAGGTGACGAACGGCGTGCAGCATGCCTCGCACGTCCGGCGTGTCATCGTGTTCGACGGTGTGGTTGATGCGACGGAGCCCGATGGCTCGCATCGTCGCCCGGGTCTTCGGCTTCTCACCGATGAGACCCTTCTTCTGTGTGACTTTCAGCTTCTTGGCCATGTCCTACTCCTCAGGACCCCGCCCGCATCGACTCGGTCGAGCGATAGGCGGCGAGCAGGGCGGGCGGAACGAAATCCTCCGGCTGCTTTCCCCTGCCTCGCGCGACCTCGTCTGGGCGACGCTGGCTGGTGAGGGCATTCATGGTGGCCCGGGCGACGTTGAGGTGGGTCGGCGAGCCGAGCGACTTCGCCAGCGCATCCTTCACCCCGGCCGCCTCCAGGATCTGGCGCACGGCACCACCGGCGATGACGCCGGTACCGGGAGCGGCAGGCTTGATGAACACCCGCGACGCATCATGATTTCCGGTGTTCTGATGGATGATCGTCGTGCCGGCCATCGGAATGGTCACCATCGACTTACGGCCGATCTCCATCGCCTTCTGGATGGCGGCGGGGACCTCCTTGGCCTTGCCGTAGCCGACACCGACCTTGCCGTTGTTGTCGCCGACGACGACGAGGGCAGTGAAGGAGAACCTGCGTCCACCCTTCACGACCTTGGCCACCCGGTTGATCTGGATGACGCGTTCGTCGAATCCGCTCTGGTCTCTGTCTCGATCGCTCATCTCAGAACTCCAAACCTGCATCGCGGGCGCTGTCGGCCAAAGCCTTCACCCGTCCGTGGAACCGGTACCCGCCGCGGTCGAATACGACCGTCGAAATGCCGGCGTCCTTGGCGCGCTCGGCGACGAGCTTGCCGACCTCCCCCGCCGTATCAACAGTGAGGGTCTTGGTCCGCAGCCCATCCTCTTGTGATGAGGCGGCAACCAGGGTGGTGCCGCTCTCGTCGTCGATGACCTGGGCGTAGATGTAACGGTTGGAGCGGTACACGGCCAGACGCGGCCTGGCGGTGGTACCGCGAAGGTTCTTGCGGACCCGGGCGTGACGCCGCTTGCGGGCATCGTTGCGTGCTCGCATCAGCGACCTGCCTTTCCTGCCTTGCGGCGAACATGCTCGCCGGCATACCGCACGCCTTTGCCCTTGTAGGGCTCCGGCGGGCGGATCTTCCTGATGTTGGCGGCAACCTGGCCGACCAGCTCTTTGTCGATACCGACGATGGAAACCTTGGTGGGCTCGGGCACTTCGAAGGTGATGCCGTCAGGGGCAGTCACCGACACCGGGTGCGAAAAACCGAGCTGCAGCTCGATGTCGTTGCCTTTGAGTGCGGCGCGGTATCCGACGCCGACGATCTCCAGGTCGCGCCGGAAGCCTTCGGCAACCCCGGTCACCATGTTGGCGAGCAGGGCCCGGCTGAGACCGTGCAGCGCACGGGACTCGCGTTCGTCGTCCTGCCGGGCGACCGTGGCGGTTCCGTCTTCGAAAGAAATCACAACCCGCTCGTGGAACTCGCGGGAGAGTTCGCCTTTGGGGCCCTTCACGGAGACGGTGTTGCCGTCGAGTTTGAAGTCGACCGACGACGGCACCTCGACAGGCATCTTGCCTACACGACTCATGTCACCACACCTCTGCCATGATCTCGCCGCCGAGACGGCGCCGGCGCGCCTCCCGGTCGGTGATGAGTCCCTGCGAGGTAGAGACGATCACCACACCCAGGCCGCCCTGGACCCGCTGGATCTCGGCCGCTCCCTTGTAGACCCGGTGACCGGGCTTGGAGATGCGGCGCAGACCCTGGATGACGGGAGCGCGACGCTCGCCGTAGCGCAGGACGAGCATGAGCTCGCTGCCGGGATTCGCCTGCTTGACCTCGTAGCGGTCGATGAAACCTTCCGAAGCAAGCACCCGGGCGAGAGCTTCCTTGGTCTTCGATGCGGGGATGGTCACCCGCTCGTGGCCCACGGCCACGGCGTTACGGATACGGGTGAGCATGTCTGCGATGGGATCGGTCATCATGATTACCACGACGCCTTTCGCACACCGGGCAGCTCGCCGACACTGGCGAGTTGCCGCACGCAGATACGGCACATCCCGAAGTCGCGCAGGTACCCGCGCGGACGTCCGCACCGCTTGCAGCGGTTGTACTCGCGCACCTTGAACTTGGCGGGTCGCTTCTGCTTTTCGATCAATGCTTTTCTAGCCATCTGAAATCCTCCTAGACCTGGGCGCCCTGCTTGCGGAATGGGAACCCGAAGGCGGCCAGAAGGGCACGGGCTGCCTCGTCGTCGTTGGTGGTCGTGCAGATGGTGATATCCATCCCGCGAGTCGCCGTGACCTGGTCGAAGGAGATCTCGGGGAACACCAACTGCTCGGTGAGTCCGAAAGTGTAGTTGCCTCGTCCGTCGAAGGAATCCGGGTTCAGCCCGCGGAAGTCCCTGATCCGGGGGATGGCGATCGCCAGCAGGCGATCGAAGAACTCCCACATCCGGTCGCCCCGCATCGTCACAGACACGCCGACGGCCACACCTTCGCGCAGCTTGAAGCCGGCGATCGACTTGCGAGCCTTGTTCACCTTCGGCTGCTGACCGGTGATGATCGCCAGCTCGTTGGTGGCGTCGTCGATGCGCTTCTTGTCGGTGAGGGCGTCGCCGACACCCATGTTCACGACGATCTTGGAGAAACGCGGGATCTCCATGACGTTGGCGAGACCCAACTCCTCTTTGAGCGCCGGTGCGATCTCGGTGTTGTAGCGGGCCTTGAGGCGCGGCATGTCGCTCACAGCTCACCCCCGCACTTCACGCAGACGCGGATCTTGCCCTTCTTGGGGTCGACCTTCGCGCCGATGCGGGTCGGGCCGCACGCCTTGCACATGATCATCACGTTCGAAACGTGAATGGGCATGTCCTTGTCGACGATCCCGCCGCTGTTCGGCTGCTGAGGGTTGGATCGAGTGTGACGCTTGGCCACGTTGACGCCTTCCACGAGCACCTTGTCGGCGTCCGGGTAGACCCGCTCGATTCGGGATTCGGTACCGGCGTCCTTGCCGGAGATGACCATCACCCTGTCACCAGTCTTGAGTTTCATCAGAGCACCTCCGGGGCAAGGGAGACGATCCGCATGAACTTCCGGTCGCGCAGCTCACGGGCGACAGGCCCGAAGATTCGGGTCCCGCGCGGCTGGCTGTTGGCGTCGATGATCACACAGGCGTTGTCGTCGAACCGGATGTAGGTGCCGTCGGACCGACGGCGCTCCTTGGTGGTCCGGACGACGACCGCTTTGACGACCTCGCCCTTCTTGACGTTTCCACCGGGGGTCGCTTCCTTGACGGCGCCGACGATGACATCGCCCAGCGTCGCGTAGCGACGACGGCTGCCACCGAGCACCCGGATGCAGAGCACCTCGCGCGCCCCTGAATTGTCTGCCACCTTTAGGCGGCTCTCTGTCTGGATCATCTGGCGCGCTCCACCACTTCGACCACGCGCCAGCGCTTCTGCTTGCTCAGCGGCTTGGTCTCCATGATCCGAACGGTGTCGCCGACATGGGCGTCGTTGGTTTCGTCGTGCGCGTGGAACTTGGAGCTGCGACGGACGATCTTGTCGTAGCGGGGATGCTTGAACGACACCGGCACTTCGACAGTCACGGTCTTCTCACGCGCGTCAGAGATCACAACGCCGACGCGCACCTTGCGTCGAGTTCGCTCCTCCATCACGCTTCTCCTTCTGCGGCCTGCTGAGCACGCCACGCTTCGATCTCCTGGTTTCTCATCTCGGTGAGAATCCGGGCGATTTCCTTCTTCACGGCTTTGATCCGTGCGGTGTTGTCCAACTGGTTGGTTGCGAGCTGAAAGCGAAGGTTGAACAGTTCTTCCTTCGCCTCGTCCAGCTTCTCCTCCAACTCGACATGGCTGAGTTCGTTGAGTGCGGCGCTCACAGTTCGTCTCGCTTCACGAATCGGGTCTGGACCGGGAGCTTGTGACCGGCCTTGCGCATCGCCTCGCGAGCCAGCTCTTCGCTGACACCGGCGAGTTCGAACATCACGCGACCGGGCCTGACGACCGCCACCCAGAACTCGGGGCTGCCCTTGCCCGAGCCCATACGGGTTTCGGCCGGCTTTTGGGTCACCGGCTTGTGCGGGAAGATGTTGATCCACACCTTTCCACCACGCTTGACGGCCCTTGTGATGGCGATACGAGCGGACTCGATCTGACGGGCGGTCACCCACCCTTCGGTGGTCGCCTGCAAGCCGTACTCGCCGAACGACACGGTGGTTCCGCCCTTGGCGGGACCACGTCGACGTCCACGGTGCTCCTTGCGGTGCTTGACACGTTTTGGCATCAACATGTCATTCCTCCTCGGTGCCCGTGTCGTCTGCCGCGATCTCTTCTGTGGTGTCAGCCGCTTCGACGACAGGTTCGTCTGCCACTGGAGTCTCCTCGGCCTTCGCCGTGGACTCGGCGGTCACGACTTCGACACCTTCTGCGTCGATCTCGTCGATCTCGACCGGTTCGGGCAGCGCGGCGTCGAGGACCGACTCGTCGGTGTCGACGGCCATCTTCTCGGCCTTGTACTCGGCCTCGGCTTCCTCGGCATCGACCCGGCGCTTGCCGCCGCCGGCCTCGATGAGGCGACGGCCCGGCTTCTCCGGATCGGCGGCTTCGACGAGACGCTTCCCTCCGCCGGCTTCGATGAGACGCGGCTGGCGGGCCTCACCCTCGGCGGCATGTTCGGCACGGGACTTGACCGACGCCGACCGCTGGCCGCGTGCGCGACCGCCGGTGGCGAGGGCGGCCTCGGCCGCGATCTTCTCGGCGTTGGCCGAGCGGTTCACGACTTCACCCTTGTACACCCAGACCTTGATGCCGATCGCTCCGACGGTGGTGCGCGCGGTGGCGACACCGAAATCGATGTCGGCCCGCAGCGTGTGCAGCGGCACCCGGCCCTCTCGGTACCACTCGCGGCGACCCATGTCGGCTCCACCGAGGCGGCCCTTGGCTTCGACCCGCACGCCTTCGGCGCCGGCCTTCATGGCGGTCTGGACAGCACGCTTCATCGCACGGCGGAACGCCACCCGGTTCTCGAGTTGGTCGGCGATTCCCTGGGAGAGCAGTTGGGCGTCGGTGTCGGCGTCCTTGATCTCGACGATGTTGAGCTTCACCGGCTTGGAGGCGATCGCTTCGAGACCACCGCGGAGACGTTCGGCCTCGGAGCCGCGGCGGCCGATGACGACACCGGGGCGAGCAGTTGCGATCTCGACGACGACCCGGTCCCTGGTGCGTTCGATGTCGATGCGTGACACCGCCCCACGACGCAGTTCACCGCGCAGGTAGTCGCGGATCTTCCAGTCCTCGTTGACGAGTTCGACGTAGTCCTTGTCGGAGTACCACTTCGACTTCCAGTCGTTGACGATGCCGATACGGAAGGAATATGGATGTACCTTCTGGCCCATCAGCTCACCTCCCCGTTCTCTCCCACCACGATCGTGATGTGGCTCGTCCTCTTGTTGATCTTGGTGGCACGCCCTCTCGCCCGCGGACGGAACCGCTTGAGCGTCGGTCCCTCGTCGGCGAATGCCTTGACGATGAAGAGATCGTCGACATCGAGAGCGTGGTTGTGTTCCGCGTTGGCCACCGCCGAGTTCAGCACCTTGACGACCGGCTCGGCCGCCCGCCGATTGGCGTGGGCGAGAACCGCCTTGGCGTCTCCCACGGGGAGGCCCCGCACGAGGTCCAGCACCAGGCGAACCTTGTACGGCGACTGACGGATGTACTTGGCCTGTGCTTTGACTTCCATCAGCGCTGGATCCCCTTCTCCCTCTTGGCCACGTGGCCGCGGAAGGTCCGGGTGGGAGCAAACTCGCCGAGCTTGTGCCCGACCATCGACTCGGTGATGTACACGGGCACGTGCTTGCGGCCGTCGTGGACGGCGATCGTGTGGCCGATCATGTCGGGCACGATCGTGGAGCGTCGGCTCCATGTGCGGACGACCTTCTTCTGATTGGCGCTGTTGAGCTCTTCGATCTTTTCGACCAAGTGGTCGTCGACGAAGGGCCCCTTCTTCAGGCTTCGAGCCATGGGTTACCTCCGACCCTTCGAGTTGCGACGACGCACGATGTCGCGGTTGGACTGCTTCTTCTTGGACCTGGTGCGACCTTCCGGCTTGCCCCAGGGGCTCACCGGGTGACGGCCACCGGCCGACTTGCCCTCGCCACCACCGAGCGGGTGGTCGACTGGGTTCATGGCGACGCCACGCGTCTGCGGGCGCACGCCCTTCCAGCGGTTGCGACCGGCCTTGCCGAGGCTGATCAGTTCTGCCTCGGTGTTGCCGACCTGACCCACCGTTGCGCGGCAATCGAGGGAAACCGTTCTCATCTCGCCGGAGGGCAGACGCAACAGCGCCTTGTCGCTCTCCTTCGACATGAGTTGCACCGCCGCACCGGCCGAACGCCCCATCTTGGCGCCGCCGCCGGGGCGCATCTCGATGGCGTGGACGGTGGTACCCGCCGGGATGTTGCGCATGGGCAGCGCGTTGCCGGGCCGGATGTCCGCCTTCGGACCCGACTCCAGCATGTCCCCCGGCTTGACGCCGATCGGAGCGAGGATGTAGCGCTTTTCGCCGTCCACGTAGTGGAGCAGCGCGATGCGGGCGTTGCGATTGGGGTCGTATTCGATCCCCGCCACTTTCGCCGGCACGCCGTCCTTCGTCCGCTTGAAGTCGATGACGCGATACTTCTGCTTGTGACCGCCGCCGCGATGGCGCGACGTGGTCTTGCCGGAGACGTTCCGTCCGCCGGTCTTGGACTTCGACTCGAGCAGGGTCTTCTCCGGCTCGGACTTGGTGATATCCGCGAAGTCGGAGACCGTCTGGAATCGACGGCCCGGACTCGTGGGCTTTCGTTTCTTGACTGCCATCTCAGACTCCGAACAGGTCGATTTCGTCGCCAGCGGCGAGCGTGACCAACGCTCGCTTGATGTCCTTGCGTTTGCCCGTGACGTACCCGGTCCGCTTGACCTTGCCCTTGCGGTTCTGGGTGTTCACACGGGTGACGGTCACGCCGAAGATCGACTGGACCGCCTGCCTGATCTCCGTCTTGTTGGCCCGTGGGTCAACGACGAAGGTGTAGGTGTTGTTGTGCTCGATGAGGTCGTAGGACTTCTCCGATACGACCGGCGAGAGGATGATGTCGCGCGGGTTCTTCATGCCGACTCACCTCCCACGGATTCCTTGACGAAGTCGGTCTCTCCGACCGCAAAACCGCCGGTGCGACCGAGCGCTTGCAGCGTCGAGGTCGTGAAGACCACCCGGTCGGACCAGAGGACGTCGTAGGTGGTGATATGACCCGGCTCGGCAATGACGACCTGCGGCAGGTTTCGGAACGCCCGATAGGCAGCCTCGTCGGTCTTGTTCAGGACCAACAGGGTCTTGCCCTCGGCGCCGATCGCCGACAGCAGCGCAACCGCCTGCTTGGTCTTGGCCGGCGACCATTCGATCGGCTCGACCACCCTCACTGCCTCTTCGGAGGCCCGGGATGACAGCGCCGAACGCAGCGCCAGGCGCTTCATCTTCTTCGGGGTGCGCTGGCTGTAGTCGCGCGGCTTGGGGCCGTGGGCGACGCCACCGCCCACCCATTGCGGAGAGCGGATCGAGCCATGGCGGGCACGTCCGAGGCCCTTCTGTCGCCAAGGTTTGCGTCCTCCACCGCGCACTTCGGCGCGGGTCTTGGTGGATGCGGTTCCCCGGCGGGCACCGGCCAGCTGGGCGGTCACGACCTGGTGCATGACGGACATGTTCGGCTCGATGCCGAAGATGGCGGCGTCCAGGCTCACTTCGCCCTTGGCCGTTCCGTCAGCGGAAAACAGCGGTGCTTTCAAATCAGCCATGCTTCACCGCTCCTCTCACGACGACGACGGCGCCCTTCGGGCCGGGAACTGCGCCTCCCAGAAGGAGCAGGTTGCGCTCGGCGTCGACTCCGACCACGTCGAGGTTGAGGATCGTCGTGCGATCGCTTCCCATGCGGCCGGCCATCTTCATTCCCTTGAACACCCGGGCAGGCGTGGCGCAGGCGCCGATCGACCCGGGCGCACGATGCTTCTTGTGCGTTCCGTGCGATGCGCCTTGACCCGAGAAGTTGTGGCGCTTCATCACGCCCTGGAAACCTTTGCCCTTGCTGATGCCGGTGACGTCCGCCTTGGTGCCGGCCTCGAAGGCCTCGGCGAGCAGGAGTTCCTGGCCCACTTCGAAGCCTTCGGTGTCGTCCACCCGGATCTCGAAGAGATGGCGGGCGGGAGCGACTTCGGCCTTGGAGAAATGTCCCGCCTGGGGCTTGTTCACGTTGTTGGCCTTGATCTCGCCGAAGGAGATCTGGATGGCGTCGTAGCCATCCGTCGCCTTCGTCTTGATCTGGACGACGTAGCAGGGGCCCGCCTTGATGACGGTCACGGGGATCGCCCGCGCCTCGGCATCGAAGATCTGGGTCATCCCGAGCTTCTCGCCCACGATCGCATTGAGTGTTGCTGTCACGGCTGTCCTCCAACCGCACCGGTCGCACGGTGCCCGGCCGGTGCACATCCACACTCTCGGGGGGTGCCGGGGGGTCGTCCCCCTGCGATGATCACAGTGCTCATAGCTTGATCTCCACCTCGACCCCGGCGGGAAGGTCGAGGCGCATGAGCGAGTCGACCGTCTTCGGGGTGGGCTCGAGGATGTCGATCAGACGCTTGTGAATCCGCATCTCGAAGTGCTCACGCGACGTCTTGTCCACGTGCGGACCGCGGATGACGCAGTAGCGGTGGATCTCGGTCGGGAGCGGAATCGGCCCCTTGATCTTGGCCTGGGTGCGGATCACGGTTTCTGCGATCTTGCGCGACGACTCATCGACCACGTTGTGGTCGTAGGCCTTCAACCGGATCCGGATCTTCTGTTCAGCCATGATTACTTGGTGATCTTGGTGACGCGGCCGGCGCCGACAGTGCGCCCACCCTCACGAA